>CAZZVX010000050.1:0-17475 GCA_964657535.1 Armatimonadota bacterium
CCTGGCGCGTCGGTCAGGGACACTTTGGCTTCGATGAACTGCAGACCTGGCTCAACACCCCCAAGCCGCTCGACCCGCCGCGCCTGGGCGGGGCCGTCTCGGGCCTGGCGGTCGTGTCGCTGCTGGCCGCCCTGCGCACCCGGTTCGTCTGGTGGCCGCTGCACCCCATCGGCTACGCCGTCGGCAACACGGACGCAATGAACTGGATCTGGTTCCCCGTCCTGATCGGCTGGCTCGCCAAGCGCCTCATTCTTCAGTACGGCGGCGTCCGCATCTACCGCGCCGCCCTGCCCTTCTTCATCGGCTTGGTGCTGGGCGACTACGGCGTCTCCGGCCTCTGGGCGCTCTACTTCCTCGCCTCCGGCCACCCCGGCTACCGCACCTTCCCGATCTAATGCTGATAAAAGCGCCAGAGCTGATTCGGACCGTTGTTGGTCTCCCACTGGACGATGGGAGCGCCGGGCGTCGTGGCGCGGGCGTAAACGTCCAGAAGCTTGCCGCTGTTCTTGTTAACCAGCGTGATCGCCCCGCCGCCCTGGTCGGACAGATGCCAGGTCTGACTCGGGCCGGTTCCGGCGGGCGACACGACCGCCGCGCCTTTGTCGTCCGGGGACGCATCGCGGATGTCCAGGCGCTTGCCGTCGTCCTTGCGGGTCAGTGTCACGTCGTCGCCGCCCCGGTTGGTGACGTGCCAGAGCGGGGCGTCGGCCAGCGCGACCTGCGCCAGCGCCCCGTCCGGGCCGACGCCCGCCGCCAGCCCACTGTTCTCATTGACCAGACGGTAGTCCCCGTCCGGCACCAGCACGCCGATGTCGGCGACGACCTGGAACGCGAGCAGATCGTCCCGAAAGCGCGGCTGCCCGTTTTTGGCCGACGTCAGCACGAGCGTCAGGCCGCCGGGCGCCTTCGGCGCGTCGAACGCCACGTCCAGCGTCCGGAACTCGCCCGGCGGAACGGACAGCGCGGAGCGGCCCGACGCCAAGACCAGGCCCGACTTCGTGCCGCTGTGGACTTCCCAGCCGACAGTGACCGCCGTGCCGCTGAACTCGTCGTTGAAGACCGCCAGATGACGGACGACGTGCGACCCCGCGAGCAGGCGCGGCTTGACGACCGGCCAATCGCCTTCGTGGTCGCTGCGCTCGTTGGCCAGATCGAAGTCCGTGTCGCAGACGGCGACCGGGGCGTAGCACTGCTGCATCAACTGAATGTTCGGGTCGCGCCACGGGTCCGTCAACGCCGGCAGGATCGTCCCGTTGGAGTCCATCCCTTTGACTTTCAGTTCCAGGACTTCGTTCGCGGGGCTTTCGCCCGGCACGTAATTGGACCAGGCGTTGTTGAGCGTATAGTTCCGCAGGTCGGCGTCGCCCTTGAGGCGGCGGACGCGGACGCTGGACGCCATCCAGGCGAAGCCCTGGCGCGTGTTGTCGGCGGCCCAGACGGCTTCCGTCTCGCCGTAGGGCCTGTCGTCGCGCGGGTGTCCGCCGTCTCTAGGCAGGGCGGAAATCCCGTTGACGTAGTGCTGCATATTGATATACGGCGGCCCCAGATCGCCGGCGCCGTCGGCGATGACCGGGCGGGTGTCGTCCAGCGCCTGGATCGCCGGGACGGCCTCTTTGATGGGGTCGCTCCACTCGTTGGCCGCGCTCCAGATCACGACCGCCGGGTGATCGCGGTCGCGCCGGACCAGCTCGCGATCCATGTCCAGCATGGCGTCGTGTCCGTCTTGGAAGTCCTCGCCGCCTTCGGAGCCGCGCAGGGGCGACTCGTCCACGAGCATCAGCCCCATCGCGTCACACACATCCAGCATATACGGCGTCGCCGGTATTTGGTGGATGCGCATGACGTTGAAATTGAGCCGCTGCAGGTTGTCCACGGCTTTCGGCCAGCCCGGATTGCCCGGCGACGGCGGGCCGAAGCCGGGCCGGATGCCGTAGGCGTCCGTGCCAAAATCCGCCTCCTGCTGGTTGTCGCCGCGCAGGTTGCAGCGGACTCCGTTGAGGTAGTAGTGACTGCCGCGCGCCTCAAACTGCCGGAAGCCGAACGCCCGGCGCAGACGATGGAGCGTCCTGTCGTCCTGCACGACGGCAACTTCGAGCGCATGCAGCCGCGCCCGGTACCCGGCTTTGTACGGCACGTTCGGCCACCAATAACTGCGCGGCCCGAGAGTCCATGACGTCCGGGCCAAATCCACCGTCCGTGTCTCACCCGGAGCGAGCGTCACGGTGCGGGGCGAAATGGCGGGATAGTGAAACGTGTCGCCGCTCGCCGAAGACAGGCGAGGAACCAGCGAGATCGTCGCCGGGACTGGGGAACCGTTGACAACCGTCACGGACGCCGCCAGCGTCTTGTGCGTGACATCGGTCCGCACAAAGACATCGTCAATGTGAACAGGCGGTAGCAACTCCAGTTGAACGCCTCGTAAAATCCCGTCTTCAAGATACGGGTCCCAGGTCGCGCCTTCGGGAACGGTGTACTTGCCGTTCACCATGAACTTTTTGCGCCCTTTCACCTCAACCCGGAGCAGCAGCGGCGCACCGGGCGTCGCCAGCCGCGTAATGTCGGCGCTGAACGGGACCCAGCCGTTGACGTGCGAAGCGACTTTGACCAGATGCGCCTCGTCGGTCCCGGCCAGCACGCCCGCGCCAAAGTTGACCGCGTCGAAAGCGACCCGGACGAGACGGCCTTTCGCCTCGGGCGGGATCGGGATGGTCGCTTCATAGGCCCCCGCGTCGCAGGTCAGCCCCTGTGCGCGCCATCCGCCCGCCGGGACGGCGATCTTGGCCCACGCGCCGCCTTCCGGCTGGAACCGCCAGGCAATTCCCGCCGCGCTAGACAGATCCCGACGCATTGTCGCGTCCGTGACCGGCGGGGCGGCAAACGCCGCCGCTCTTATGAAGATCGCCAATAACAGGGCAGCCAACGCGCCATACCGTCGAGCAAGCATAATTGTAATCTTTCGCATTTCGTAGCGACCATTATAACAGCTGAGACGCATCGTGTGAAGCTGTTCACCCTCAGACTTGACAGCGCACAGGGCATCCGCTACAATGGAGGGGGCGCGTTGCGCGGCAAGGGAAATTTTTAAGTGCGAAAGCAAATCCATACGGACGCCAAAAAAGTCGTGACGATGCGGGACATCGCGCGGGAGGCGAACGTCTCTCAGACAACCGTCTCGCTTGTCCTGAACGAGAGGCAGAGCACGTTTCTGTCCGAGGCGACACGGGACCGGGTGCTGACAATCGCTAAAGAACTCGGCTATCGGCCAAATCAACTGGCGCGCGCGCTCGCGATGGGGCGGACGAACACCATTGGCCTCTGGATTCAGTCCCTGCACTCGGCGTTCTATATGCAGCTGCTCCACGACATTGACGACATCGTGACCGGGAGCGGGTACGCGACAATCATCACCCGTAACGCGAGCATCGCGGCCAAGCAGTCCATCATGCAGGAGTTCCCGCTGGCCTCGGTGGACGGGATTATCGCCATTGACATCCCGGAGACCGTCAACCATTACGTCGCCAGGAACGCGCAGACGCCAATCGTCAGTGTCGGAACCCAGGTCACGAACGTCTGCGACTCCATCGTCGTCGAGTTAGCAAGCGGGATGCAGGACGCACTGGCGCACATCCACGCGACGGGCCGCCGAAAGATCACGCTGCTGATTGACCGGCCCAGCCACAGTGTCGGCGGCGGCGACCGGCAGCGGACGTATATCGCGTTCATGGAGGCGGCGGGCCTGCCCGTGGACCTGCTGCTGGCTTCGGGCCAACTGCACGAGGAGGCCAGGGCCGCCGTCGCCGAGCGTGTCGCGACCGGCTCTGTCCCGGACGCGCTGGTCTGCTACAACGACGACATGGCGCTCGGCGCTAACCGCGCCCTGCACACCGCCGGCCTGCGCGTCCCGGAAGACGTGGCGCTCGTGGGCTGTGACGACATCGACGAGGCGCGGTTCCAGGAGCCGCCGCTCAACACCATCGCCCACCCGCGCGGCCAGGTCGCAGCGAACGCCTGGGAGCTGCTGGAACGCCGCATCGCCCAGCCGAACGACCCGCGCCGGAACCTGACGCTTTCGGCGGCTTACCTGGCACGCCAGTCTGTGTGACAGACCGACGCCGCTGACAGTCACGAGACGGGGGGAGGCATTCTCCCGCCCCGTCTCAGCGACACGGCATGAAGTCGGTCTACAATGTGCTGAACGTCATACCCACTGGCCTTGTGCCATCCAGCGTCATGTTCCCCGTCCCGGCGGCTTCTCCCGCGTAAGACTTGTTCTGGTAATCCGTGGCGGCGCTGGCTCCGTACCCAGGTGAGACCTGGGCGGCCTGAAGGTACTTCACGTGTCCGTCGAGCGCCAGGTAGTTCGAGCCATTGGTGTGTACCGCCGTCTCGGACGCCAGACCGGCGATGCCGCCGGGGGAAGCGCCCATCACGTCTTTGGTTGTCCCCTGACCGCCGCCCCACTTTGCCCCCTCCGGGTAGCCGGACGTTCCCGTACCGCCAGCCGAGAAGTACCCGCTCGGCGGCGCGACGGTGAAGTTCTGACTCCCTTCCAAGATGTCCGTGATCAGACACGGGACTCCCTGCACTTCATAGCAGAGGACCGTTGATGCGGGGGCATTGTACGTGGAGATCGAGATAGTGCCGTTCGGCGCCAGGTTGTGATTCATCGCGTAGGAGACGGGCGAGTACGGCGAAACCGCCGTGGTGGGATCGTCCGGGCATTTGTAGACGCCCACGCTTTTGACGTAAGGGTAGATGCGGCCCGCCCAGCCCTGCGGCTGGCCGTAAGTGGCCGGAATCAGCATCTCGTCGTTGTCCTGCGCGTACTGGAGAAACCCTAGCCCGAGTTGCTTTTCATTGGAAGCACAGGAAATCTGACGCGCCTTTTCACGCGCCTTCGCGAAAACAGGGAAGAGGATGGCTGCCAGGATCGCGATGATAGCAATTACAACGAGCAGTTCGATGAGCGTAAAGCCTCTGCGTGGCATCAATAACCTCCTAAAACTAAAAAGACCGCCAAGGATATACCCTCAACGTTAAGCGTATTATATAGCAACAACATCATAGCACAGCCTCCGATGATTGTCAAGACGGAAGGCGTCTTATTTTTGCGATTCAGGCTGCGGACGATGCGGATCAGCGCGAGGCCTCAGCGCCGAAAACGGTGCGCACCGTAACCATTCCGTGCGCGGGGAGCGGGATTTCCACACGCGCCTCACCGTCCACAAGGCGGAAATCTAGAGGCTTGTCCGTGCGGTTCAGGGCGCCGACGGCCACGGAGCCGTCGGCGTGGACTACCGCCATCGCTTCCAAGTCGTCCCGGTTGGTGGCGCACAAAATACGCTGGCGGCCGGGCCGGAAGAAGCGGGAGAAGTGACCGAGCGCGTAGTACGAACTCTGGTAGTGGACCTTGCCGGTCCGCGTGTCCACGATGATCGGCGCACTGCAGTAGTTGCCGACGTGGTTCAGCCCGCCGTGCTCTTCCGTTGCCGTGTACAGGCACGAGTCCCAGCTCTGCGTCGCTTACGGCTCGTTCTGAACGGTCAGTCCCCAGATCTCAATCCCCTCTCGCCGGTTCTCCTGCAGGTAACGGACGTAACACCGCGCCCAGGCGTCCCGATACTCGGGCTTCAGTTGGCCGACGCGATTCATCTGGCCGCTGGTCTTCGTCCAGGGCGACGGACTCCAGGGCGAGGCGAAGAGCCGCAGGAAGTCTCCGGCCAGATGCTTGGCGCGCAGGATCATCGGAATCAGCGCCTCACGGTCGCGGGCGAGGTGGTGGCGCCGGTGCGTCACCGCTTAGGCGGCCCCGCTCTGCCCAGTGCGGGGGCCGCGTCATTCGGGACAGCATCACGGTCTCGTGGCATAGAGACAGGCGCGCGGAACGATCTGCATCGGACGCTGGGGACCGGCCCAGGACAGACGCGCCTTCGCCGGGCCGGACTGACGGTAATATTCGAGGCTGACCGGCACGAGGCGGCTCGCGGTGAGGGACACCGGCAGACTCTTCGCGCCGCCCTTCCCCGGCAGACCGCGCAGGACAGTGCGACCGTCCACCGAAAGACGAATCCGGTCCCCGCCGCTCAGGGAGAAGACATACTTGCCGCTCCGGGGCGGGCGCAGGAAGCCGGTCCACTGGACCGAGAGCGCCCCGGTACGGAGCGCCGGGTCGGGGGGCGTCTTCGTCCAGTCGAAATCCACCGTCGGGTCCACCCGCTGGACACGGACCCCAGGGACGCCTGGAGCGCCGTCGTAGTAGCTCGCGGCGAGGCCGCCGCCGCCTGCCTCGTCGCGCCAGACAAACGTGGCGACCGAGTCGGCGGGAAGCGCGTACTGCGTGAAGCGCGACTCGTTTTCCACACTGAACGACGCAACACGGTGCTGTGTCGCGACGACCAGGACTTTGGTCCCGTCCGGATTCTGGAAGGCGACCGACAGCGGCGGCCCATCCTCACGCTCGTGGCCGGGGGCCTGGCCCGGATTGTCCGACGCGATACGGTACGCGCCGCGCCGGACGAACCTGCTGAACTGCCCCATCTCGTAGTATTCGCCGTACAGGGTCTCGCTCTTGCCGTCGGCGCTGATGCGCACGAAGGGCCGGTCGCCGGTCAGGTCGTCCGTCTGCCGGTCCAGTTTCCACAGAAGCACGGTGCGCGCCCAGTTCCGCAGGGGCGTGATGAAGAAATACCGCAGGTGGTACAGCAGCGAGCCGCCGAAGCCGTCGCCCGGCAGGCCGCCCGTCGCCTCCGTGAAGTACAGGTCATTGTCGGGATTCGCCGCGTGGACATCCGCCATGACATCGGGGTTGCCTGCGTAGCCGTGGAACGCGGCCCCGTCAACCCAGGGCCGTGCGACGGGGTCTTTTAGGACATCGGCGGGGTAGTTCGGCTCGTCCCAGTTGTGGTCCCAGACGATCAAACGCGGCGACAGTCCGGCGTCGCGCAGGGTCGGGCCGAGCGTCTTGACGAAATTCGCCTCGTCCGCCGCGTCCATCCGCATCCCCTGGTACCAGCCCGGCTCGAAATGGGGTTCGTTCTGCAGCGTGACGGCGCTGACGCCGACGCCCTCGGCCCGCCAGCCCTCGATCCACTTCCGAAAATACTGCGCGTAGACGCCGTAAAGTTCGGGCTTGAGCCGCCCTTTGCCGAGTTCGCCGGAGTCCTTCATCCAGGCCGGCGCGGTCCAGGGGGTGCCGAGGACCTCCACCTCCGGGTTGACCTGCCTCGCCTGCTGCACGTAGGGGAGCCGCCAGGCCAGGTCACCCGCCAGCGAAAAATGGGCCAGCGTCGGGTCCGTCTGCCCCGCCGGCAGATCGTCATAGGTGGGGTTCGGGCCGTTGTTGGCAAGGCTCCCCATCGGCACCCGCAGGACCGACAGGCCGATCCCGGTGCTGCGCCCGAACAACTGCTGCAGCGCCTGCGCTCGGACCGCCGGCGCGGCGTTCATCACGCCCAGGTCGGCGATGGAAGCGCCGAAGCCTTCTATGGTCTGGTATTTCTGCATCTCGTCCACCGCGATGTTGACATCGGCGACCGGCTTGACAGGTGACCAGGCCAGATCTGGCTGGCGTTCCAGCCGCTTGACCCCGTCACCTGTCGTCACCCACGCCTGGACTTGGCCGGGCGGCGGTGGACTCAGCGGCGGCTCCGGCGCCTGTGCGGCCGCAGCCACGGCCCACAGCAAGCCGTATATCGTTCCTGCCAGCGCACGAACCGGTCGTCCGGCTGGTCTTCTCCCCCGCTGAATCACGCTGATCATAAAGCCTTCCACGCACTTGACTTGTTTTTATATTTCCCGACCAGTATCTGACGTAACGTATATCAAGCGCGACGCAGTGAATATGGCTTGGAACGCGCAGGCATCATTTAATACGCTTAACGTAATTCGCAGTTACTTAATACTCTATCACTTTTTTCCATCATTGTCAACGGGCGGCTAAACATCTGCATCAAGGAGTGCCTAGCGATGGCGGCCCAGGCGCCCTTGCCGTCAAACCAAAGGGCTTCCAGCACCGGGCCTAGGTCGGCGTTGGGCGGGAGGTGTCTTCAGTCATTTTGGCAATTCCACCGTGTATTCCCGCGTGGGCGAGTATACTTTCCCGACCCAAGCGTTAATCCCCTTTGCGGCATCCGTATAGGCGTAGACAGCGCGCATCGTGATGGCCATCGTTTCGGCGCCCGGCTTGGCGGGAAGAGGCCAGCCGGAGTATAGGAAATAGTCTTCGATCCGAACCGTGCCGCGCTCCGGGTGGACCGCGTCCAGCGGACGGTCAGTTCTCGCCAAAGGGATGTACCGCAGAGTCGTGTCCAGCGGCTGCAGCGTTTCCTGCAGTCCAGGACCATCCAAATTTAACTGGGGTCCTTCAAACCCCCGGCGTATCACCAGCGGCTGATCCAGAGGTTTGCCGTCTACGGACAGGATTTCTAATGTGACCGCCCCGATGCCCTCGGAGCCGGACTGTGACCAGAGGGTAACGGGGTGATTCGAGACGTTCTCAATGACGACATAGATGTAGTCTTCAATCGGCGTTTTCTTTGCTGCGGTGTGCCGCGGCACCGGCAGCAACAGTTCTCTAGCAGAGTTGTGACCGTAAAGACTGGTGCCGTACGCCCCCAGCGCGATAGAGACACGCAGATTGGAAGGACTGGCAGCCGGAGGCGGCGCGGCAGCGTCGGCCTGCGCCCAGAGGGGCGTCAGGAGGGCGCAGAGGCAGCCGAGGGCGTTCAGCAGGACCAGGTGACGACGCATTTCAACACCCGTATTCTTTTATTTGTCGGCGAGGAGCGATTGGGCGATGTCGGCCCACTCCTCGTCCAGTGACGCCGTCGGGAAGGGGCGACCGGCGCGGCGGTACCAGTAGGCGGCGTTGGAGGCGTCGCCTTCTTTGCGGTGCAGATAGGCGTGGACCCAGGACGCAGCGGAGTCGGCCCCGGTCTGCAGGCGGTCGTGCGCGGCGGCCCAGTCGCCCCTGCCGTCGAGCCAGAGGGCTTCCAGCGCCGGAGTCAGGCCCGGAGGCGGCGCGGCGGCGGCCAGCGAGTCGCGGAATCGGTCAAAGTCCATGCGTGTCCTCCCAAAGCGCGCCGCGGGCTTCCAGGAACCGGAAGCGATGACAGAGTATTCAGAGAAGTATACCCGCGCCGGGTCGGGGACGAGCGACCGGCGGCGAAACAGGAGAAAGAAGAGCATGGAGACGCGAAAGATCGGCTCGCTGACGGTTTCCGCCGTCGGCCTGGGGTGCAACAATTTCGGCTGGCACGTTGACGCCGACGCGACGCAGAGCGTCGTAGACGCGGCACTAGACGCCGGGATCAACTTCTTCGACACGGCGGACATCTACGGCGGCACGAAGAGCGAGGAATTTCTGGGACGGGCGCTCGGAAAGCGCCGGGATGAGGTCGTTGTCGCCACAAAGTTCGGCATCAGGATTGACGACGGACGGCCCGGCGGCGCGAAACCGGCTTATCTGAAAAGAGCCGTGGAGGATAGTCTCCAAAGACTGAACACGGACTGGATTGACCTTTATCAGATCCATCGGCCCGACGACGAGACGCCCATCGCGGACACGCTCGGCGCGCTGGGCGAGTTGGTGCAGGCGGGCAAGGTGCGCGAGATCGGCTGCTCCAATTTTTCCGCCGCGCAGCTGCGCGAGGCGGAGGACGCGGTGCGGGACGGCCGGGCGCGCTTCGTAAGCGTCCAGAACGAGTACAGCCTGCTGCACCGGGAGCCGGAAACGGACGTGCTGCCGGAGTGCGAGCGCCTGGGCGTGGCGTTCCTGCCCTACTTCCCGCTCGCCAGCGGCCTGCTGACGGGGAAGTACCGGCAGGGCCGGCCTTTACCGGAAGGCGCGCGCATCGGAGCCGAGGGCCGCTTTTCCGATCTGCTGACGGACAAGAACCTGGCGACCGTCGAGGCGCTGATTCAGTTCGCCGAAGCGAGAGGACACACGATCCTGGAGTTAGCCTTCTCGTGGCTGCTCGCCCAGCCCGCCGTCGGGTCGGTGATCGCCGGGGCGACCAGGCCTGCCCAGATTCAGGCCAACGCTTCCGCCGCCGGCTGGCGTCTCACGGAGTCGGAGACGGCGGCGGTTGATGCGATTCTTTCGCCCACCGTCTGATCGGCGCATGGGCCGACTCTCCCGACCGACACCGGGAGGACTGCCTTTCCACAAACTCGGCGCGCGTGAGCAGCGCGCGCCCGTCACTGCGCTTCAGGCTGACGAACTCCAGGGCGTCGTTCGTCAGCAGACCCCGCAAGCGTCGTTCCCGCGCACGGCGTCCGACCAGGACTTCGGAATGCGCCATGCCGCACCAGCGCCATGTCAGCAGTGCGTAGGCCGGGACGGGGAGCGGACGCCCGTCCCGATCCGTCAGCGCCATCGTCTCGATTCCCGGAACCGCCAGCGTCTCTTGCGAAGCCAGCAGAGCGTCCAGCAGATGCGCATAGACACGGCAATGCTCCGCGTCCCCGATACGCCAATGCAGCAGGTAAGGCCGCCGGGCGGTCAGCAGCGTCCGCGCCCATGAAAACAGCATCTTCGTTTCTCCCAAGCGACTTGCCCAGGAGTATTGTAGCCCCGTTTTTGTGTCCCCGAAAGCCGCACAAGGCCGGGGGAAGATAAAGGGCGACACGCGGCGTGAGTTTTGGGACGGGCGGGAACGCCGACAGCGCAGAAAACTCCCGGATGTCACGCCGGCAAGCAGGTTCTGAGACACGACGGGGCGAATATAACCCCTGCACGAATCACGATCTGGAACGGCATTGCGGCATCGGAAGGAACAGATATGCGAGAAGCGACTCAGTGGTGGAACGAATGGGCCGGGGCGCGGCGGCCCTGGCTGCTGCTCGGCGATGGGCCGTCGCGGACGCGGCAGGGGGAATTCGACCTGTCCCCGTACTGCACCGTCGCGCTGAACGGGGCGGCGAAGCAGGCCCAGGCAGAGGTCGTGGTCGTCACGGACGCACAGGCGCTCCAGGCCGCCCCGATCTCCGGCGCCCCGTTCGTGCTGATGCCGGACCCGTTCCCAGCCGAAAACGGCGGGACGCGCCCTCTGGCGTCCCTCGTCGAAGAGACGCCCGCGCTGAAGGCGGCGGAAACGGACGGTCGGCTCGTGCGCTGCGACGCGGCGGCCACCGGCGGCGGGGCGGCGGGAGTCATCGGGCTGCTGGGGGCGCTCGGCGCGAAGCACATCCGCACGCTGGGCGTGGACGACGGCACCGGGCCGACGCCTGACGCGGTGCGCGAGGCCGAAGGGATCGGCAAAGCGATCCAGAAGTACGACCTGTACTGCGGCCCGCTCACGTCCGAAGTCCCGGCCCGGCTCTTCCTCGGCTCGGACCCGTCCCAGGCGCTGGGCGCGAAAGTGCTGGAATACTCCGTCCGGCGGCACAGCACGCTGACCACGCAGTTCGACACCATGCAGCACGTCCACGTGCCGATGCCGAAGGACCCGAACAACCAGCCGCGCACGCAGTTCTCGTTCCACCGGTTCGCCATCCCCAAACTGGCCGGGTACCACGGGCGGGCGCTGTACGTGGACGCGGATATGCTGACATTCAGCGACCTGCGGGAACTCTGGGAGACGCCGTTCGGCGACGCGACGGTGCTGCACGCGCCGCCGTCCGCCCCGAACCGCCCCAAGCAGACCAGCGTGATGCTGCTGGACTGCGACCGCCTCTCCTGGGACGTGGACCGGATCGTGCAGGACCTCGATGCCGGTCGTTTCAACTACGAGGGCCTGATGCGGGATATGCTGCTGGAGCCGCCGGGGGCCGTGCAGGAGGGCCTGCCCATCGCCTGGAACTCGTTGGAAGAGTACGTTCCCGGCCAGACGCGGCTCATCCACTACACGGACATGAAATACCAGCCCTGGGTCAGCCGGCGCAACGCCAACGGGGCGCTCTGGATCGAGGCGCTCAAAGACGCCCTGGCGGACGGCTTCGTCACTCCGGCGGAAGTGCGGCAGGCCGTCCGGGACGGCTACGTCCGCCCGTCGCTGGTGTGGCAGATCCGCGTCCGGCCCGAACGGTGGCCGCTCTTCCTGAAGACGCTCGGCCCGGCGCTCGACCTCCGCTACAAGCCCCACCGGGGCCTGCGCAAACGTCTCAGCAAGGCCAAGATCGGCATCTCCTAGCGCGGGTCAGGGGAAACGCCGGAGCGGCGGCGGTGCCAGGCGCGGACGGGGTCCCAGCGGATGTGCTGCCGGAACAGGTGCCAGAACGTCGCGAGGCGCAGACGCGGGTCGGAAGCGTTCAGCGGCGCGTAGTCGAGGCCGTAACGCTTGACGGCCCGCATCATCGCCTTGAACTGGTGGTCGTAGGAAGGCATCCCGTTCGCCAGCCGGGTCCGGGCCGCCATGTCCGCGAACGAGGCGCCGTAGGTCTGGCCGCCGTCCACGCCCAGCGTGCGGATGCGGCGGCCTCCGAGCGCGCCGAGCAGGTTGAAAAGGATGCAGACGCTGAACGGCTCGTTGAGGATCACGGGCGACCCCGGCGCGGGCGTGTCCGAAGACAGGTTGTACCAGACGAGGCGGCCTTCGCCGCTCAGGCGCTCCAGCACCGGGTAGGCCGCGAAGTAGTGTTCCAGCGGGTACGGCGCGTCGCCGGGGATGGAGTGAGGATAGCGCGGCATCAGGAGGTACCGGCTGTTCTCGTAGATCGCCTCGGCGCAGTCGCCCACCACGTCGTAGTTGACGGCGCTCACGACGTCCACCTTCATCTCGCGGACGACGTGGTTGATGGCGACGGTCGTGTAGGGGCGCAGGTCGTACCGGCCGCGCGTCTCGAACGACGGCCCTTTGCCGAGCAGCAGCCAGCGCCGCCCCGCCCCGTCCATCTCCCGCCACCATTCTGTCAGTTCCTTCACGGCTTCCGGCCTCCGCCCTCGTCACCCGCGAAACGCACGGCGCAGGCGGCCCGCCAGCGTCTTCGCGGGCTTGCCCTCGTCGGCGTGGTGGAAGATGACGTTGAACAGCCGCCGGTAGCGGTCGTCGGGGCAGGTGAGCGTCTTGACGCCGTGCCAGGCGTCGGGCGTGTTCTTGAACAGGAAACTGTGGTTGTCGCGGATCTCCGAGGCCGTCGCCGTCGCGAAGTCGGCGAAGTCGGGGTTCGGCGCGCTGCCCTTTTTGCCGCCGAGCGCGAGCGTCGCGCCGCCCCAGGCCGGGTCCCAGTCGTCGCGGGTGTTGAAGTAGAAGATGTGCGTCCCGATCTTGTTGCCGGCGTCGCAGTGCGGCGAGACTTCGGAGCCGGTGACGCCGACGTGCCAGGCGAAGCGCGCGGTCAGCGGCCCGGCGCCCAGCATCCGCCCGATAAACGCCCGGTACTCGTCACTGGTCTTCAGTTCGTCCAGGAACGCCTGCCACGCGGGCGGCAGGTCGCCGTGCCTGACCTCGCCCTGCGCGTCGCGCGCCGCCCGGTCATAGATGGACTGCTCGTAAGCCAGGTAGTAGCGGTCGTGGGGCCGCTGCCCCTGGGGCCGCTCCATGCCGACGTGCTTCTCGAACATCGCCAGCGACGGGAACTCTTTGTAGAGCGTCTCAAACCCTCCCGGCGTCAAGATTTGCGCGAAGTCGAACCAGGGGAACGGCGTCTGCCCGGTAAACGTCTCCGTCGGGAACTCCCGCATCACGGCGTGGTCTAGGAATGGAGTCATGCGCTTCGTTCGGCCCTTTCTCGTCTTCGCCCCGTCCGGGGCCTGCTGGGTTTAGATACTGCGCATTGATTCACCGTCCCGCCGCCCCAATCCTGCCTGTCTTCCGAGAAAAATCCTCCTCCCGGCGGTCAATTAGCGAGAATCTGCAGCACGGTGATGGAGTACGCCGGGAGCTTGTACGCGGACGTCGTCCCCACGCCGTACACGTTGGTCGTGACGGGGATGATCTTGGTCGGGGCGGAAAGCGTGAGGCGTATGTCGGGCCGGTTTCGGTAGGCCAAAAAGCCCGGTACAGGAGAGAGCAAAGGAAGGCCGCCGGAATCACGGATGTCAGCCGAAGGTGCAGGTGAGATGCCACAAACAGTCGCCTCTGCGCTGTTGTAGCCGTCCGCCTGACAAAAAGCAAGGCGGCAGTTGGCGCGGCGACGCGGCCCGAAAAAACCTTTCCCCAACCTCTTGACGAGAAGGCGACCTTGTGTTATTATGGCCTCAGCGCACTGAAGTTCGGGTGCCTCTTGCTTGGCTGCTGCTTTGTTTGGAGGTTCATTATGCACTTTGTTTTGTTCTTGGCCGCCCCGCGTCTTGGCTAGGTAGAGCGCTCGCTTTGTCCATCTTCGCCGCTCTGTCTACCGTCCCCGCCTTTGCCCAAACCCCTGACGCCCCGACCGGCCTGGTCGCCACGCGAGGCGACGGGCAGGTCGTCTTGACCTGGGACCCCGCCGACTTTCACGCGCCGTTCGCGCATCCGACCTACGAGATGTTCACCGAGTTCTACCGCGTCTACCGCGCCACCACCCCCGGAGATGATGACTTCGACGGCCCGCCCACCACCTACACGGACGCCCCCGTGACCCCTGGGACGACCTACTACTACACCGTGACGGCGGTTCTAGAGACGACCAATCTGGGCCGCCCGCCCGGCGGAGGGGATGCCTCCAACTCCACCCTCCAAGAGAGCGACATGTCGGGCGAGGCCGGCGGCACCTCGTACTCCACCTCGGCGCAGTGGTTGGTAGAGGACCAGAATGGCAATGCACTCTCCGCCAACAACGACGGCTCCTATTCCCTGCGCACCGCCCTGCATGGCACCGGCCAATGGAGCGGCTACCCGGCAGGCATGGACTACACCTACCTGTACGTCTCTTCCCCTTTCAACTCCGTCTGGGACCCGGAGTGCTTCGGCGGCTCCGCCGCCGATCTGACACCGGGCCTGAACATCAACGGCTGGCTGCAGAACAACTGCCTGGGATCAGCCACCTACAACAACCAATCCCTCAACGGCTCTGTCAACTCGGTTACTGACAGCCCGCCGATCGCCCAGTTTGTTTACATCGGCCCTGGGCAGGCTCCTGATCACCTCAACGTGCTGGTACACACCAGTCTCTCCGCGTCTGCGGCGCTTTACTACAACCTGGACAACGCGCCTGCATCCGGTCTCTCCTCGGCGGCGGCCTCGGACGGGATAGGGGCGAGCGTAACGGCGGAGGGGGCATACACTGAGCCGGGGGGCAGTGTGGCGCCGCAGACAGGGGGAAGTGCGCGTCCGATGCGCCTTCCGGTGCAGGGGGGCGTGGCGCAGTTGAGCGTTCCGGCGTCGGTGAGCGTGTCGGCGTCCAACCTGGCCCCGTATGGAGATGATGGGGCGACGGAGACCAAGTTCAATGCCTCTGCCGCCGCTACTGTCCAGCAGGATGATCGCGTGGTAGCGATTGGCCCTGTCACGAATATGAAGGGACCAGAATATAATTCAGATGGTTCTGTAGTCATTGATGTCAATGGGGATATACAGTTCGTTCCGACGCCTCATGCTGTTGTTGACAACGCGATGTATGGAGACATTGGGCTGCAGATCGTTTTCGACAACCCAGATCAGGACAATTACCAATCATTATCATTTCAAGGGGAGCGTTATGGTAATTGGACGGTTCCTCAATCGGCGTACAACTGGTTCTCCAGTTTGAAGCAGTCGGGTGACAGTAACACCCTAATCAACGCAAACGACATCATTCCAGACTTCACCAATCGTTATGCGCTTCCGGTCGTTATGGCGGATTCTGATGCCATCGATCCGCCTCGCAATGTAGCACCCACCATTAATCACGGCGACACGGGCAAGGTGGATCACATTCACCTCACCTACACGGAAGGTTTAGACAGGGCAACAGCTTCGGCTGATTATTATCTTAATCTGCATAAGTCGGAAGAGTTTTTGCACAGTCAGAGGCAGTCGGGAACTGTCTTCAAAGAACTGACCGATCTTAAAGCCGATGACCCTGGTTTCGCTACACTGCACGAGTCTGTAATCTGCCACTGGAATGCGCCCAGCGCAATATGGGATTATTTAGGCGGGGGCGTGGACGCAATGGCTGAAATCTCCGGCTTGGACGATATTCCCTGGCTTGGGCTGTTCTGTGCCACAGCCGGTATCGCTATTGACCATCTAAAGCCGGTTGCAGATTCGGGGACAGCAGATTTTGATGGCGCTTGGAATGATCCTGATTCAGATTTTCCCGATGAAGCAGCACACCCTCATGCCACAACGGATGCCAGGCTGTTTAAGATGCTACCGCATATGCATGGTTTGTTTGCCAGGTCATACACGTTAAAAGATGAATGGGGGAACAGCGGCTTTGTCGGCGAAACAACCATCATTTCAGACACCTATGTCAGAGGTGCAGGTGCTTATGGCACATTTGTTTATGATGATGGTATGCCTAATCATTAAGAGCCTCAAAAAAAGTAGTCTAATCTACTTGCTGAGGTACCGCAATGCTGACACAAGACACTTTTGTCAGAGGCTGTGAGGATGGAGCAGTTAGCCATTTTTCAGTCAGGATTTAAGCAGATGCCAATAAACTTTCGCTTACTGTTTACTGCCATCGTTGCTGTAGGGCTGTGTGCTTCGGCAACAACCCGCAACAGAATTACAACCTTAGAAGACCTCCACCCGCCAGTGGAAATCAACACCAGCGAGAGGCCAAAAATCACACTGGCCTGGGCTAACGATAACTGGAATGGTGATGACAAACCCTACCAGCGCATCAAGCGTGATGTTGATCTTGCATTGGAAAGTGGGCCACCAGCCGATTATTTGCTGCGACAGAGTCAGTCGTTGGCCCAAAACAAGCCCAAAGACCCACAGGCGCAATTTCAGTGGAGTTACACCGCATGGAAAGTGGTTAAGTTACAGCGTCACTTTTACAACTGGTATGATGCATACCAAATCATTTCTTCCGTGCTGGCGCGTACCGCGTCTCCGAATACATATGACTATGTTCGCTTACGCTATCTTGTGGCGCACCACGATCCTATGCTTGTAGCGTTGGGAGAACGCTTGCTGAAACACGATCCAAAAGATGCATTCGTAAAATATCGTCTATGTGATGATTACGATGAACTACTGGGATTGCGGTATCAGCAAACACATCAGGTTGACCTGGAAACGAAGAAAAGAGCGCTTTTCTTGGTGCAGCAACTTATTCAGGATAACCCTGGCACAGCGAAATATTATGCAGTGCGCGGGGGTATTTATACTAGCTGCTGGGTGCTGAACAAAAACATTGAGGATGCGACGAAGGGTTTAGCCTCTTACCAAGAGTTTATGAAATTAGCCCCGCTCGATGATGACGGACGCAGGCATATTCAAGATCTGATAGATATGCTACAAGAATACCTGTCGTCAACCACTTCTACTGCCAACCGGAAACGCACACGATAAACTACGCCTTGCCGATGTCAATGGCTCTTTCGGCCCTAGTGTCAATGTTGGGTATCATCATGTAGTCCTGGCAGAACGATGAGCAGGCGGCGCAGGCAGAAAGTATCTG
>CAZZVX010000051.1:0-1454 GCA_964657535.1 Armatimonadota bacterium
TCTGGGACAACGCCAATGAGGGCGGCTGGAACAAGGCGCTGGACGACGACTTCGCCCTCTGGGACCCGCAGGCGCGGCACATCATCCACCCCGGCGGCGGCACCTTCCGCGACCTCAGCGACGTCCACTACCCGAACTACGCCAGGACACAGAGCCTGGCCGCCGGGGACACGGTCTTCATGCCGACCGAGTTCCTGCACGGCCTGTACGACGGCGGGGCCGGGGCCGGACTGGCGGACTACTGGGACGTGATGCGCCGCAGCAAAGTCGCCGGCGGCGGCTTCATCTGGGCCTTTCTCGATGAGGCCGTCAAGCGCGTGGATCTGGACGGTCGTCTGGACACGCACGGCGACAATGCGCCCGACGGCATCCTCGGCCCGTACCGCGAGAAGGAAGGCAGCTACGAGACCATCAAGGCGGTCTGGTCGCCCCTGGTGATTTCCCAAACCACACTGCCGCCGTCCTTCAGCGGCACCCTGCCTCTGGAAAACCGCTACGACTTCACCGACGCCCGCCAGTGCCGCTTCACCTGGCAGATGCGCCGCTTCCCGCGCCCCGATGAAGGCAGGAGCGGCTTCACGGTCGTCGCGCAGGGGACGGGGACGCCGAACGGCTCCGTGCCGCCGGGCGCGTCCGGCACACTAACGCTCACGGGTCTGTCCCGCGACCGCCGACTCGCCGACGCCCTCGCCGTGCGCGCCGACGACCCGACGGGCCACGAAGTCTGGACCTGGGTCTGGCCGCTGCCGCCTTT
The DNA here is from genome assembly GCA_964657535.1 of Armatimonadota bacterium. Lineage (GTDB taxonomy): Bacteria > Armatimonadota > Armatimonadia > Armatimonadales > Capsulimonadaceae > CAZZVX01. The sequence goes on from CAZZVX010000051.1 coordinate 755, forward strand.
GGGGCATTACCAGCAGGCCGCGAACACGCCCGGCGGCCGAGCCGTCACCGCCGCCGAAACGCCCACAGAGATCAGCGTCCACGCCGGAACGCTGACCGCGACCTTCAGCAAAACCAACGGCCAGTTGACCGGGGTACGGCGCGGCGCGCAGACCTTCTCGCTCGCCAACGGCCCGCGCCCGGCGTCCGGCACGGCCACGCTCGCCGGCCTCGTCCATCACGCCGACGGCCCGGACTACGTCATCCAAGCGACTTACACCGGCGACATGACTTCCGTCCAGTGGCGCATCCACCGTAATGGCTGGATCGAACTTTCCTATGCCTACACGCAGACCGGCCCGCACGACTTCTTCGGCGTCAGTTTCGACTACCCCGAACCGAACGTCAAAGCCATGCGCTGGCTGGGCGACGGCCCCTACCACACCTGGCAGAACCGACGCGAGGGCGGCACCCTCAGTGTCTGGCAGAACGCCTACAACGACACCATCACCGGCGACTCGCTCTGGGTCTACCCGGAGTTCAAGGGCTACTACGCCGACGTGCGCTGGCTCCAACTCCAGACCACGGAAGGCCCCATCACGGCGGTCGTCCACCGGGACGATCTCGCCGTCCAGGTCCTCACCCCCCGATTCCCGACGACCGAAGGCGCGAAGAACGTCTCGCCCCCCTTCCCGGCGGCGGGCCTGTCCTTCCTGGACGCA
>CAZZVX010000051.1:1464-17451 GCA_964657535.1 Armatimonadota bacterium
CCCGCGATGGGCAGCAAGTTCCTCAAGGCCGCCGACAGCGGCCCTCACGGCCGGCCCGCCGTCGCTTCCGGTCTCTACAAGGCCACCGTGGACTTCTACTTCGGCCCCCTGCCCCGCCGCTGATGGGGCGTCACCGGCGCGTCTGCTGTCACCAGGCCACACCAGACGTCAACGGCTCACGGCGCAGGCACGGCGCCGCCCCCTTCACGCCTCACGGCCCCGACGCCCAAACGCGGGGCCTTCCTCGCCTAACGTCCGCCCCCGCGAATGCCGTTCCCCACCCAAACCCATTGGCCGGGAATGGCAGACGAATGAAGAGGGAATGATAAGGAAATGATAAACACATAACAAACGGCCCGCAAAACACGCTCACACCCCGCCCAAAACGAACGCCGACCCATAAGCCGCAGAGGGCAAACGAATAAGGAGGGAATAACAAGGGAATAACGGACGAATAACAACCCAATAACAAACACATAAGAAACACAGGGCAAGACACGCCAAAAACATGCCCCCTTCCCGCCTCACGTCCCCGCGCTCACTGTCCAAATGCGGGGCCGTCAAAGCGCAGCATTCGCCCCGATACGCGGTATAATCCTTGTTAGGCGGCAGAAGAGAGGCTATAATGGCGTCGAAGGCCGATATGTCCACACTGGCTGAACTCCAAGAGTGGTACTTTGCTCAGTGCGATGGCGAGTGGGAACACCGATACGGCATCAGCATCGGCAACATAGATAATCCTGGATGGGGTTTAAGCGTTGACATAGAGAAGACCAGTCTGGCTAATGTCCCCTTCCCCGAATACCGCGAGAACTATGAGGACGAGTTGGACTGGATCATCTGCACCAAGTATCAAGGGAAATGGGGTGGGACCGGCGGACCGCGCCAGTTGGAACGCATCATCCGCATCTTTCTGGATTGGGCTAAGGCGGCACAGTCACTGGAGCCTGGACAATCTGCCGCCTAACATCCGTTGCACCTGACGCCACACTGCGCTCCTGCGTCGCTCCGTGTGCCGCCGCTGAACTGTTCCGTTCGACCGCAGAGAAAGCATGGAAATGAGACCGGAGGAGCCATGTTCCATTTCGATCACTTCATTCTTGTCATGATAGCATATTTCGCTCTGGTGTTTGGTGCCAATCACTTGTGGTCGCGGTGGGTAACGGCAGTAGCAATCCGGGCGGTCAAGCAGGGGCGCCGGTCCAACATCGCCAGTGACACCGCCCCGGTTATGGTGGTGCTTGTGGGGTTCTCAGCCGTTCTCTTTGGCCTATTGATTTATTACATACACTGAGCCGCTGCGGTCGAACAACAGTTGCAGCCGACGCCAACTGCGCTCGTCCCTCGGTCCGTCTGTCGCCGCCGAACGTGTCCTGCGGCCCAACGGACACGCACTTGACGTATCTCGACACACGACAAAGGTCATCAGGGGAACCCAATGGAAACTCCGCAACTCCAGCAGGACAGCGCCGCCTGGCGCTTCTTCGTGCAGGTCTCATTCCTCATCTCGCTCGTCCTCATGTGTGTCGGCATCTGGGAACTGCCGTGCAACATCTGGATACGCGGCTTCCTGGGAATGGGCCTGTTCTTCACCGTCAGTTCCACCGTCGTCCTGACCAAGACGATGCGCGACGACCACGAGGCGCAGAAACTCATCAAGCGGCTCACCAACGCCAAGACCGAGAAAATCCTCCAGGATTACGAGATACGGCCCTAGCCCCGGCAGGCGCACAAGGCCGTCCGGCCCGCCGCCTGACGGCAACACTAGCGGCGGATTTCGTGGTAAAATAGACCATGCACGTTTTATTCATCGGCGGGACCGGGCTGATCTCGACGGCCATCGCGCGGCAGTTGCTGGAACAGGGCCACCGGGTCACGCTGTTTAACCGGGGCAAGTCCGAGAACAGACTCCCCGACGGCGCGGACGTCATCCACGGCGACCGCAAGGACTACCCGGCCTTCGAGGCCGCGTTCGCGGGCAAGACCTACGACGTCGTCGTGGACATGGTCGCCTTCCACCCCGACGACTCCGCCTCCGCCGTGCGCGCCTTCGAGGGACGCTGCGCCCAGTTCGTCCACTGCTCCACCGTCTGCGTCTACTCCGGGCCGGTCACGCAGATCCCGACCACCGAGACGGAGCCGTACCACAGCATCGGCGACTACGGCAGGAACAAGATCGCCTGCGAGAAACTCCTGTTCGACGCCTTCAGCGCGCAGTCCTTCCCCGTCACTATCATGCGCCCGTCGCACTCCTACGGCGAGGGCGGCTCGGTCATCCGCAGTTTTGGCTCCTACGGCTACATGGAACAGTTCGTGGACCGGCTGCGCAAGGGCAAGCCGACCATCGTACAGGGCGACGGCAATAGTTTATGGGCCTCCTGCCACGTGGACGACGTGGCGCGCGGCTTCCTCGGCGTCTTCGGCAACGACAGAACGCTCGGCGAGGCCTACAACATCACCGGCGACGAGTGGATGACCTGGAACGACTATCATGCCCAGGTCGCCGAAGTCGTCGGCGGCACGTTCGACCCCGTCCACATCCCCACCGACACCCTGCGCGCCGTCGCGCCCGACTGGGCCTCCGTCACCTACGAGATTCTCTCCTGGCCGTCGGTCTTCGACAACTCCAAACTAAAACGAGACACGGACTACACGGGCCAGACGATTCCGTTCAAAGAAGGCGTCCGGCGCACCGTCGCCTGGCTGGAAGCGAAGGGCCGCCTCGCCGACAGCGACGCCGACGACTACGAGGACCGCCTGGCCGCCGCCTGGCGGACACAGACGGCGCAACTGCCCCGCCACTGACGAGTCGGACTCCCGCACAAAAACGGGTACACTGATGCCAATGACAAGCGAGCCGGATTATTATACCGTCCTGGGCCTGACGCCGCGCGCCGACCTGCCGGCGATCCGGGACCAGTACCGTCGGCTCGCCAAAGTCTTCCACCCCGACCGCAATGACGACGACCCCTGGTGCCAGGAACAGCTCAAGCGCATCAACCTGGCGTATGAGATCCTCGCCGACCCCTCGCGCAAGGCCGCCTACGACGTCCGTTACCGTCCGGCGCCCCCGACCCCCGTCAGTGCGCGCACGTCGGCCCCGGCCCGGACTCCGTCCGCCCCCCCGCCCGCGAAGGCGCGACCCGGTGCATCCCCCGCGACCGCCCGCCGGGGACGCCGCGCGCTGAGTGCCGTGTCCCTGATCGTCCTGAGCGCCTGCGTGGCCCTGCTGCTCCTCGGCGTCGGCGTCCTTCAGGCGATGGACCCGGCGGTGCTGTCCGCGTTCTGGGCGCCCGGCACGCCCGGCCACATAGTCCAGCAGGACAACACCGGGGACGCGCCCCAGGGCGACACGGCTTATTACACCGTCCCGGTCGGCATCGTCCCGCCGGCGGCAGGCGATCCCAATGGGATGACCGCTCCCGTCCTGCCCGCCGACAGCCCGGCGGCAGTCGCGCCCGCCGCGCCCGCACCGCACGCGAACCCGTTCGTTTCGCGCCTTTCCGACGCCTCCTCCCCGGCCCCAAGTCCCGCCGCGCCGTAGTCCATCTTTCTCTTCCTGAAGAAATTACCGGCTTTTGCCGATAATTGGCTCCAGGAGAAGATGAATGGCCGTCCAACCGCAGCCGCCCTTGCCGACGACGCCCGCGCCCACGCCAAAGCAGGATGCGCCGGGCCGCCCCGTCGCCGTGTCCGCTCAGAGCAGCCCGGCGCTAGGCCTGGGCCTGCTGCTGACGGGACTGCCCGGCCTGATCGTCTGGCAATACTTGGTGCCGGGCGGCTGGCAGTCCGCGTTCTTCGGCTTCAACCCGCGCGCCCTGCCGCAGTTCCAGCAGCACCTGTGTCTGCCGGCCCTGCCCGCGCTCCGGCCCGACGCCTGGGCGGGCGGCTTCCGAGTGCTTCTGCTGACCGTGTGGGCGGGGTACGCCTTCCTCGTGCTCGGCGGCCTGAAAGGGCGCCTGCCCAAAACGAGAGTCGTTGTCGGCGCGATGATCACCGTCTCCCTGACGCTGGCCGTCTTCTGTCCCGCGCTCCTGACCACCGACGTCTACGCCTACGCCGCCTACGCGCACCTGCACGTCCAGCACGGGCTGAACCCTTACCTGACTTCCCCGTTTGCCCTGGACGCATACAGCGACCCCGTCACCCACTACCTCGCCTGGAACATCCCCACCGTCTACGGCCCCGTCTGGACGGACTTATCCGATCTGATCGTGCGCTTGTGTCCCGGCTCGCTCTGGGGACAGGTCGCGCTGTTCAAAGTCGTCGCGGCGTTCGCCCTGTGGGGCGCGGCGTGGGTCGGCTCTGCATTGGCCGAGCGGTTCGAGCCGGGGCGCGGGCGGCTGGCATTACTTGCCATCGGTCTGAACCCGCTGCTGCTGCTGGAAGGGCCGGGCAACGGCCACAACGACCTGCTGATGACGGCCCTCGCGCTAAGCGCGGCGCTGCTATTTTTGCGAAAGAATTACGCGCTGGCCGGACTGATCTTAGGGCTGTCGGCGGGCATCAAGCTCATCACGGTCGCGCTGCTGCCCTGGATGATCTGGGAGGCCTGGCGTTCCCAGGCGGGCCGCGAGCGCCTATCGGCCATTCTTGGCCTGACGGCGGGGACGCTGCTGCCGCTCGTGCTGGGCTACCTGCCGTTCTGGCACGGCGCAGCGACGTTCGGCGCGCTCCAGGTGCGTTCCCAGACGGCGGTGGACGCCGCATCCCTGGCGCGCAACCTGCGTTTCGGTACGTGGCTGATTGGTCACGGCGTGCCGCCGGAAGTCGCCTCGCTGCTGATGGCGGTCCGGCAGAACAGCATCACCCTGCTCCTGTACCTCGGCCTGACCCTGTGGCTCGGACGGGCGGCGCGGGGGGAGGCTCGCTGGCTGACGTGCTGGGCGCTGCTGGCGGCGTTCCTGATGTCTTACGGGATGGGGATGCCCCTGCCCTGGTACATGGCCTGGTTCTGGCCGGTCGCCCTGCTGCGCTGGGACCGCTTCCATCGCGGCCTGTCCGCGATGTGTCTCGTCGTGTCGTTCCTGCTGACTTATCTGTACACCTGCTCTCGCCCGGTCGCCCTGTAGAGGAAACCCGCCCATGACCTCGCTGACGATGCCGCGCCTGAGTGCGCGGCCACGAATTTCGCCGCCGGTGCGGCTGGCGCTGCTGATGGCGGCGGCACTGCTGGCCGTCGGCATCCTGTCGGTCTCGGACCGGCACGTCTTCTGGAACCCGCTGCTGTGTTACGACGACGTCTGGGTCTACTACAAGGACTCGTTCCTGACGACCCAGGGCCACGCGCCCTATCGGGACTTCCCGCTGGAATACCCGCCGCTCGCGCTGGCCGCGTTCCTGCTGCCGCTGGTCTGGACTCCGGGCCACAGCCCCTCGTTCCCGACTTACGCCTGGCTGCTGATGGCGACCAACGTCGCCCTGACGCTCACGCTGGCACTGCTCCTGATCCGTATGCCGAAGGTGGACGCGGGCGGGGCCGCGACGCGGCTGGCCTGGGTCACGACGCTGGCGATCCTGATTTCGCCCCTGCTGGTGTGGCGCTACGACATCTTCCCGGCGCTGCTGACTCTGCTCGCGCTGCGGGCCGCTTTGGGCCGCCGTCCAGCGCTGGCCGGACTGTGGCTCGGCCTGGGGGTCGCCGCGAAGCTGTACCCCATCGCCCTCGCGCCCGTCTTTCTCGTCTACTACTGGGCCGACGAGGACCGGCCCGCGCTGGGCCGCTTTCTGCTGGGCGGCATCGGGGCGCTGGCGGCAACGCTCTTGCCGTTCCTGACGGTCGGCCCGCAGATGCTCTCGGTCCTGCGCTACCACGAGCGCCGGGGACTGGAGATCGAGAGTCTGCCGGGCGGCCTGCTGCTGCTGGCCCACAGTTGGGCCGGGCTGAAAGTGTCGGTCGGCTTCAACTACGGCGCGTTCCACCTCGCGTCGCCGAAAGCCGCGCTGCTGCTCCACTCCCTGCCCTGGGTCTTCGGCGCGTGCGTCGCCGCCGTGCTGACCGGCTGCCTGAAAAGTTTCCGCGCGGACAAACGGAAGACGGGTACGGTCACGGCGGAAAGCCTCGTGTTGGGCTGCACGGCCATGCTGCTGGCGTTCATGGCGGCCAACAAAGTCTTTTCGCCGCAGTATCTGATCTGGCTGCTGCCGTTCGCGCCCCTGCTGCCCCGGCGCGCGGCGTGGGCAACAGTCGTGATCACCGCCCTGACGACCATCATCTACCCGTTCTGCTTCGGTGATCTGCTCTACCTGCACGCCTACGCGGTCGCCCTGCTGACAGTGCGTAACGGGCTGGTCGTCGCCCTGCTTGTCGGTCTGGTCGCCGCGCTCTGCCGTCCGGGCCGTCCATCAGGTATAATGATGAGTACAGATGGACCGAATTCTGGCTCAGTTCGAGGCGGTGCAGGAAGTGGCGACGGCGACGCCGGAGGCGCAGGCCTGGCAGGCGCGTGACTCCGACGGTGGCGCAGTGCTCATCAAGCGCCTGCCGGACCGACCGGACCACCGCGCCTTCGACAAGACGCGGGCGACACAGGCGCTCGCGCTGCGTCACCCGCACATCGTCCCGACGCGCCGCTGGCTGCGCGACGGCGACGGGTGCTATGTCATCCGCGACTTCGTCCCCGGCGTCAACCTGCGCGGGACGCTGGCCCAGGCGGGCCGCCGCACCTTCGCCCGACTTCAGCACCTGCTCCTGCCCATCCTCGACGCGCTCGACCACGCCCACCGGTTCGGCCTGCCGCACGGCGGCGTCACGCCTGAGAACGTGCTGATTGACGAGGCGGGCCAAAGCCTGCTCTGCGACTTCGCCACCGTCGAGAATATCAACGGCGCGCACGACGGCTACGTGCCGCGCCCGCTGCTCGCCGCCGACGGGCGCCCCACCCCGCGCGCCGACTTCTACGCCCTGTGCGAGTTGTACAAAGAGTTCCTGCCGCCGCGCTCCCCCGACGACGAGGCGGGGTATGCCGCCCGGCAGCGTCTGCTCCGCAACCTGTCCGAGACGCAGCAGGCGGCGACCAACGCCGAGGAACTCCGCTACAAGCTCGACGCCGTCGCGCAGATGGCCGACCTGCTCGGCTTCTCCGCGCCTGAAGACGGGGCGGTGCTGCGGCCCGCGCGCCTGGTCTGCGCCGTGTCTCCCTCCACGGCCGCGCTCGCGCCCGGCGGCGGCACGACGGTCACGCTGACGCTGGGCAACGAGGGCGACCGGCCCTTGAACGTTGAGTCGGTCACGTCCGACGCCGTGTGGCTGAACCTGCCGACCCGCCTGGCCCCGTTCTCGCTCGCGCCGGACGCCCGGCGGGACCTGGTCTGGACGCTGAGCGGCGCGCGCCTCCTGCCAGGCGCGTACACGGCCCGCCTGACGGTTCGCTCCAACTCCGGCCTGCTCACAGATACTCCCCGGCCCGGAGAGAGCTGGGACGAACAGGCCGTCACGGTCCCGACACTGGTGAAGGGCCTCACGGCTTCCCCGGAGCCATCCGGCACGCCCCCGCTCGCCGAGAGCCTGCCGCCCGCCTCCCCCGATCAGGCCGTCCTCCCGCCCGCGCCGTTCCGGGAGGGCGAACACCCCGGCATCGCCGTCACGCAGGAGCCGGACCCCGGACTGGCGCGGACGGGGCAGAACGGCGTGCTGCACCTGGGCGTCCGCAACATCGGGGCCAGCCGCCTGCGCATCGACCGCGTGACGACGTCCCCCAACTGGCTCGCCTATCCCGGAACGTTCCAGGCCCTCTGGATCGAGCCGGGTGAGACGCAGTACCTGGGGCTGTCCATCGTCTCGGCGACACTGCCCGGCGGCGACTACAAGGCCGAGGTGACGTTCACCACGAGCGTCCTGACCGAGACGCTGCTGGGCCTGCAGCCGGAGCGCCGCGAGATGAAGTGCGAAGTGCGCGTCCGCGTCGTGCGCGGCGGCCCGAACGCCCCCGCCGACCTGAACAAAGCCGCCCGCCTGGGCTGCGCCCCGATACTGCTCGCCCTCGCCTCCTCCGCCGCCGCGCTCGGCTGGCTGATACTTCACCGACCCTGACCGTTCTGAAAGGAATCACACATTGCTCAACACCCGCCAAAGACTGATCCCGTTGGTGCTGCCGGCGCTTTTTTCAGGCGTAACTTTCGCCTCCGCCCAGCAGGCTGCGCCTGCCACTGGTCCCGAAATCGTGATGGCCGCCGAACGCGGGGACGCTGACACCGTGGCCCGCCTGCTCGCGATCAGTCACGGTTTGGGGCATCATCGTTCTCCTGCCAGGCGGCGCAGGGCGAGTTCGGCGGCGTAGTAGCCGCCCATGCCGTGGACGCCGCCGCCGGGGGGCGTGGACGACGAGCAGAGGAAGAGGCCCGGCACGGGGGTCGTCCAGGGGAGCGGGCGCAGGACGGGGCGGGTGAACATCTGCGCCCAGTCCTGGAGTCCGCCGTTGATGTCGCCGCCGACGTAGTTGGGGTTGTACCGTTCCAGGCCGGACGGGGACAGCGTGTGGCGGGCCAATATCAAATCGGTGAAGCCGGGGGCGAAGCGTTCGATCTGCGCCTCGATGCGCCCCGTCATGTCCACGGCGGAGCCGTGCGGGACGTGGCAGTAGGCCCAGACGGTGTGCTTGCCGCCGGGGGCGCGGGTCGGGTCGAACAGGGACGGCTGGACGAGCAGCACGAAGGGTTTCTCGGAGATTTCGCCCCGCGCGGCGGCCCGCTCGGAGGCGGCGATCTCTGCCCGCGCCCCGCCGAGATGCACGGTCGCCGCCCGCAAACACGCCGGCGCTTTCCAGGGAACGGGGCCGTCGAGGGCGTAGTCGAGTTTGAACGCCGCCGGTCCGTAGCGGTACGCCGTCAGTTGTTTCCGATAGTGCGGCGGCAGCCTGTCCCCGGCGATTGTCAGCAGCTGACGAGGGGTGATGTCGCACAGCACGGCGCGCGCCGGCGGCAGATCGTCCAGTGACTGGACGGGCGCATCGGTGAGAACTTCGCCGCCCAGGGTCTGGAAGTAGGCCGTCAGGGCGTCGGCGATGGCCTGGGAGCCGCCGCGCGGGATGGGCCAGCCGACGGCGTGGCCGGTGATGCCGAGCGCCAGGCCGAACGCGCCGGATGGCGACTGGTTGAGCGGCAGGAACGAGTGGGCGGCCATGCCGGAGAAGAGGGCGCGGGCGCGTCCGCCCTGAAAGGCGGCATCGGTCAGGGCGCGCGACGACTGAATCGCCTTCAGGCCGAAGCGCGCGAGGCCGAACGGGTGACCGGCCATCTTCCAGGGGCGGCGCAGGGCGTCGCAGACGTCGTCCCAGTTTTCCGGGACGAGCGGGGCCATCAGGCGGGCGTAGGCCGCCGCGTCGGGTCCCAGGGTCGCGCCGGTGTCGGCGAGGGAGCGTTCCAGCAGGGCCGCCGTGCCGTCGTCGAAGGGGTGCGCGAGCGGCGCGGGCGGCTGAATCCATTCCAGCCCGAACTTTTCCAGCGGCAGCGTGCGGAAGAACGGCGAGCCGAGGCCGAGCGGATGCACGGCGGAGCAGATGTCGTGCCGGAAGCCGGGGAGGGTGAGTTCCGCCGTCCGCGTGCCGCCGCCGACGGTGGCCGCCGCTTCCAGGACGAGAACGGAGCCGCCGCTCTGGGCCAGCCGCACCGCCGCCGCCAGCCCGTTCGGCCCGGCCCCGACGATGACGGCGTCGTAGGCGTCGCGCTTCGCCCGCTCCCGGATACTCGGTTTGGTGTCCGTCATGTCGTTCTTCTCAACCGCCCCAAGCTTCACGCAGTTCGTTTTGACATTTTTTGTGTCGCAACAACCTCACGCGCCGAGTTCGTTTTGACGTTTTTTGCAGTGTTTCGGCGTCAGCGAGTTCGCTGTTGCAAAAAAGACAATCAGTAAAGGGCCTGGCACGCCAAGCCCCTACGGCTGCCCAGGCCCGGACACGGCGCGCGTCTGCCTGTATTGTACCCGATGACGAGTATTTACGCGCAGTCAAGTGTCTACATGATTAGGTCGGCTACTTGGCGGGATTCGGGATCAGTTCGGAAAGCCCCACGTCAATGTACTGGCCGCCGCCGGTCTGGTGGCAGTGGACGGCGAGCGTGTTGGCCGCGCCCGGATGGATCGCCTGCTTCGCCGCCGGGCTGAGCGGCTTGTACTCGTAGGACGCGATGAAGCCGGGGGCCGAGTACGCCTTGACGCCGTTGATGTAAACCTCAATGTCTTCGTCATGGTAGTCGTGGACGAACAGTTGGCTGATCTGCGCGGGGGTCAGCGCGCCGGGGTTGAATGTGCGGCGCAGCCAGATGTCGCCGGGCGTCTTCGTCCAGTGGGTGCCGAGGAGGCCGATGCCGGGCGTCTTCGGCGCCCCAAAGCCGCCCTTGCCCTGCTTCCATGCGCTGTCATTGAAGCCTGGCGTGAACCAGGTCTTCGCGGGCTTGGCGGTCGTGTATTTCCAGACCTGGCTGGTTTTCTCCGACGTCGGGATAACCTCTTGGTAAGTTGGGGCGGGTGGTTGGGCGTGGTGGGCTTTCGGGTGAGTTTTGGCGAGGGCTGGCGTGCCGGGCAGCCAGAGCGACAGCGCTCCGACGGTGACGAAGAGGGGCAACAGCATTGTTTGTTTCATGGCGGGGTTCCTTTGTGGACGGCGTCATTTTCGTGAACGACTTCGTTTCTCTGGCGTCATTCTACCCGAAGACGGCCTCTCCCTCAGTCGTGTCACTCCCTGTCCCTCCGCTCAAGGGAATCTTGCCGCCGACGGTGAACGAGGTTTACACAAGGCTGTGGTTCCTCGGCGTCGCGGCCATTCCGGGAAGAGAAAACGATGAACATGAAAACGAACCAAGGCCGCGAGCGCGTCATCGCTCAGGTGCTGGATGCGACGACGCTTTCCGAGATTAGCACTGCCCACCAGGTTCTGCGCGATTGGATGACCACTCACCCCGAAGAACAGGGAATGCGTGACGGCTTTGAGCAGCTTTCGCTGATGCAGGATGTTGCCGAGGCCGAGGAAGCCGAACGCGCCCTGACTGCGGACGGCGTTGTTTCTGCCGGGGAAGCGGCTTAACAGTCTGTTGCAGTGCCTTGAAGTTCCCTACTCGACATCGAAGATAGTGACGTGCGGGGCGGCGTTTTTGACTTCCTGGCCGTGTTCGTCTATGGTGAGGATGTCGCCCTCAATTTCGTCGTTCTCCAGTGCGCTTAGAAACCGACGATCCAATTCACACCCGGCGAGTTCCGGGGCATGGACCGTGACTTCCTCACAGGTACTTTTCAGTTTTGACATGGGTTTCACGGTTATTCTCCTCCATGCCACTTTCAAAAGGACGAATACAAACATAGTAAAACATGATTTTTAATTCTTAACTGTAGAATTACAATATGGATGAGTCAACTGTGCATTATCCGGCGTACCTAAACCTCCGTCTTCTTTTCTAATAATATGATCTACTGAAATCGAATTTTTGTGGATATAGCCGTCGCATATTTTGCACTTCAACGCGCTAGCCCGCGCTTCTTTGATAAAAGCTTCGGATTTTGTTTCTCGTGAGAAATCTTCCCTTTTAGTCAGTGAAATTTCATCTACCATCTTGGTCAGATAATCGAATGTTGGTTCGGATATTATTTCGCTAATAACCTGATCAGTGCTTTTCCCTTCGGACAGTTTCTTAATACACATTAAATAGAAATCTTTGATGTGACTATAGCTCGCTATAGCACTGCGGTACTTTCGTACTATTTGCTGTACAAAATAGTCATGATCCACAATAAGATTTTCAAAATCTTTACGTACACTTGTGAACGTCTTGAAACTGTTATGCGTTTCAAATTCTAATATTAGAGCAGTTACAGCGAAAAACGAAGCGGGTTTGTAGCGGCCGTTCTGTGAGTAAAAGTAGACAAATGGGTGCAAACCCAACGAGCCAGGATGTTTGCTGTTAATACGTTGAGCCACTCTATAACAATTAGATAGGAATTTAATTGTTTCTATTCCGTCAGAATCATTCTGTATTGCATCGTTAGGTTTTAGTAAGGTACCGTTGACAATATTAATAAAATCTAACAGCAATGGTAAGCTTTGGGAAGAATAAATTTTGCCAGCAATTGGCAAGTCCAAAGTTTTAATTGGATTGCTAAGTCGCGGATTAAATAGAATATCATTGACGGCCTTGGCTATATCCTGAATTTTAATTTGGTTTTCACTTGGGTAGTTGGACCAATATTTATATCCCTTGCCGCTTCTCACAACAGCTCGTGCAGCAACCGCATTAGGCTTCCTCCTCCCTTGAAGTATTCGCAGTTCTGTAGGATCAATAGGTGAAGCTTTTTGGTTTATTTTGAGGAACGAAGATTCCGCCTTAATAGAATTTCCCGAAACCCACTGCAGTTGTATCGCTAATGCACCTAAACTCTTAGCTCGGTGAGCGATTTCAGGCTTCACTTTGTTGGGGTAGTCGGTAGCAAGTTGATAGTCCGCAAAAGCGCCAATTCTGCTTTTTATAAGCAGTCTCGTTTTACCAGCGATCTCCACTTGTTCCTCATCGATAATGCCGTCATAAAATTGCTTCGAGATTTCACCATCACCATAGTCGTCATTTATCCAAGCTGCTAATGCACTGATTCTATGCGACCCATCAATCACAAAAGTAAGGCTGCCAGCATTACGCCACAAAATCAGGGCAGGTATCAAATCACCGTCTAGAAAACTCTGTATCAAATCACAAATCTTTACACCGTCCCATTCATTAGTTTCTCTCTGAAAATCCGGTTTTCTTAATGCGGAAAAGAAAAACTCTCCCTTTTTCAAGTCGTTGATTGAAAGCGTGTCTTTGCTACGTCCCAAACTCTGACTCACATCGTCTTGAATTTCAAAGTCTTCTCTTGGAATGAGTGCATCTAAAGTAACTTTTGCTGACATAGATATTGCCTACCTTGAGCCTTTGGATCCCAAAGCGACCTGGCTATAACGGCAACCCCGGATTTATATCGCGCCGGGGCTGCCGTTATGCTGCCAGGTGTTTACGAGCAGCCGAGGCTGGTTCCGCAACTGAGACACTTATAACAAGCGCCGTTGCGGATGGTGAGGGCGCCGCAGTCAGGGCAAGGGGGGGCGTCGGACTGGGCGCGGAAGATATCCTGCTCGTCGTGGTGGGCGACCTGGGCCGTGGCGTTGGCGGCGAGTTCGGCGACGGCGGCGGGCTTGGTCTGGACGCCGTTCTTGTAGCCGTTGGTGCCATTGGTTCCGTTGCCGTTGCTCAGGGAGCCGTTTTTGGCGTCGTGGTTCTCGCCGAGGAGTTTCGTGGCCGAGGGCGCGGGGTCGCCGTAGCCCTCCTGGTCGGCGAGCAGGCCGACGTTGCGGCGCTCGTCTTTGGCGAGGAACTTCAGGGCCATGTACCGGAAGATGTAGTCCATGATGGACTTCGCCATCGGAATCTCTTTGTTGCCGGTGAAGCCGGACGGCTCGAAGCGCGAGTGGATGAACTTGTCCACCAGCGTCTGCAGCGGGACGCCGTACTGCAGGGCGAGCGAGATGGCGGTGGCGAAGCTGTCCATGAGGCCGGAGATGGAGGAGCCTTCCTTGGACATTCGGATGAAGATCTCGCCGGGCTTGCCGGTGTCCGGGTACATCCCGACGGTGAGGTAGCCCTCGTGGCCGCCGATGCTGAACTTGTGGGTGATGGACTGGCGCTCGTCGGGCAGGCGGCGGCGGACGGCGGTGGGCGGGACGACGGCGACCGGCTCGGCGACGGCGCTGGCGTCGGCCTTGTCAGTTTTCGGTGTCTCGCTGCTGGTGTTGAGCGGCTGGGTGCGCTTGGAGCCGTCGCGGTAGATGGCGACGGCCTTGATGCCGAGTTTCCAGGCCTGCAGGTAGGTGTCGGCGATGTCTTCGGGCGTGGCGTCGTTGGGGACGTTGACCGTTTTGGAGATGGCCCCGGAGATGAACGGCTGGGCCGCGCCCATCATCTTGAGGTGGCCCATGTGGTGGATGGAGCGGGTGCCGTTCATGGGGCGGAAGGCGCAGTCGAAGATAGGCAGGTGTTCGGGCTTGAGGTCCGGGGCGCCCTCGATGGTGTCGTTCTCGTCAATGAACGCGATGATGCTCTGCACCTGGGCGTCGGTGTAGCCCAGGCGCTGCAGGGCTTCGGGGACGGTCTGGTTGACGATCTTCATCATGCCGCCGCCGACGAGCGACTTGTACTTGACGATGGCGATGTCCGGCTCGACGCCGGTGGTGTCACAGTCCATCAGGAAACCGATGGTGCCGGTCGGGGCCAGAACGGTGGCCTGGGCGTTGCGGTAGCCCGACGCTTCGCCTTCGGCCAAGGCGTCGTCCCAGGCGCGGCGGGCGGCGGACAGCAGGGTGTCCGGGATGAACTTGGGGTTGATGGTGTCCACGGCCTGTCGGTGCTTGCCCATGACGCGCAGCATCGGCGCACGGTTCTCGGCGAACCCGGCGAACGGCCCGCCGCAGTCGCGGGCGATGACGGCGGACTGGTGGTAGGCCCGGCCCGTCATGATCGCCGTCACGGCCCCGGCATAGGCGCGGCCAGAGTCGCTGTCGTAGGGCAGGCCAGCGGCCATGAGCAGGGCGCCGAGGTTGGCGTAGCCCAGACCGAGCGTGCGGTAAATATGGGAGCGTTCCTCGATCTTGGGCGTCGGGTAGTGGGCGAAGCCGACGACGATCTCCTGCGCCGTGATCATGATCTTGACGGCGTGTTCGAACGACGCGACATCGAACGCGGCGTCGGCCTCGCGGAACTTCATCAGGTTCAGCGAGGAGAGATTGCACGCGGTCGAGTTCAGGAACATATACTCGCTGCAGGGATTGCTGGCGTAGATGCGGTCGGTGTTGGCGCAGGTGTGCCAGTCGTTGATGGTGGTGTCGTACTGCATACCGGGGTCGCCGCAGACCCAGGTGCCTTCGGCGATGCCGCGCATGAGGTCGCGGGCCTTGTAGGTCTCGGACGTTTTGCCGTTCAGGCGCTGCTTGGTGTCCCAGGAGGCGTCGGCCTCGACGGCCTGCATGAAATCGTCGGTGACGCGGACACTATGGTTGGCGTTCTGGAAGGGGACGGTGTCGTAGGCGCCGCCGGTGACGTTGAAGGCTCCGGAGTATCCGGCGTCAATCAGCGCGTGGGCCTTCTTCTCCGCGTCCTTTTTGCAGTCAATAAAGTCTTTGATGTCCGGGTGGTCCACGTCCAGCACGCGCATACAGGCGGCGCGGCGGGTCGAGCCGCCGCTCTTGATGCTGCCCGCGCTGGCGTCGAGGCCCTTCATAAACGAAATGGGGCCGCTGGACTTGCCGCCGGCTTCGAGCTTTTCTTTGGACGAGCGCAGGGTCGAAAGGTTGACGCCGCTGCCCGACCCGTCTTTGAAGAGCATTCCCTCAGTCTTGTAGAGGTCAAGGATGGACTCCATCGTGTCGTCCACTTCATTGATATAACACGCGCTTACCGCTTGTCGGCGGCCCGGCCAGCCGAGGTTGAACCAGACGGGGGAATTGAACGCCGCCATCTGGTGCAATAAGATGTAGCGCAGTTCGTCATGGAAGGCCGAGGCGTCTTCGTCGGTGGCGAAGTAGGCGCCCTGCTTGCCCCATTCGAGAATCTTGTCGGCGACGCGCCCGATGAGCTGCTTGACGGAGTATTCGCGCTCCAGGGTGCCGACGTGGCCCCGGAAGTATTTGGACACGGCGACGTTGGTGGCGAGCTGGGACCAGGCTTTGGGGATTTCGACGCCTTTCTGTTCAAAGACGACGGTGCCGTCGCTGCCGACGATGCTGGCGGTGCGCAGTTCGTACTCGGCGGTGGCCCAGACGTCTTCGCCCGCTTTCGTGTAGCGGCGGGACACGGTCAGGCCCTTCGGCGGTTGGGGGACAGCAGCAGGGCGAGGGGACCTCGCCCCTGCGGGGGCACTTCCGTTTGTCGCAGGGATGGGGTTCCCCCGACCGTTCTTCCGTCCTTCTTCGGCTTTCTCTGCGGCGGCAGGGGCTTCACTCTTAGCGGCCATCAGGGGTTCCTCTTCCGTGATTTCGG
>CAZZVX010000052.1:0-17422 GCA_964657535.1 Armatimonadota bacterium
TCCGACACCGATGATGCCGCCGTAGCCGTTTTTCTGCAGCGCCTTGTCGTCCAGCACGCGCGACAGGCGATCCGACTCATCGAGGGCGGCCAGCACCGTCCCGGCGTCACGGTTGAGCATGGCGACGGTCTGCGCGGCCCCGGTCGGGACGAGCGGCTTGCCCAGGTGCGCTGCGAGTTGCGCGACAGGGTTGAGGGCACTGTCGGGCGCGTTCATCTGCTGCATCAGCGTCACGGCGCGGGCGAACAGGGCGCGCGCCTGCACCCGCGCCTGCAGCGCACCAGGCGCCAGCTTCGCCGTCTGCGCCAGGAGCGCGTCGGCGGCTTTGTCGGGTGAGGCGGGCAGGTGCGTGACGTTTCCGGCCTGAGCGGCAAGCGGGGAATAAATAAAGGCCCCCTGCGTCAGCACATCACCCAACTCAAAGTAGCGCCGCTCCGCGTCGGACACATAGAGCGCAGAGTCCTGCGGGGGTGGAGGGGCGGGCGCCTGCGCCCCGGCAGTCACCGGAGCGAACAGCACGAGCAGCAGCAAGAACAAAGTGCGCATAGCGCAGTGTAGCGGGCAACAGGACAAATGTCAAGGGCGGACAAGGCAATCGTATACAGGAAGCCCACCACCTTGTTCGCTCGTTCCTCGCTCTCAGGGTCCTCCCACAATGGGAGGACTCGGAGTGTGAACGTAACGTGACCTTCTGAATCCTCCCGTTTCGGGCGAAGCCTTTCGCCGCAGGCGAACGAGGAGCCTGCGCAGTGAGGCACGAACGGAGCAAGGAGATGGGTTCCGGGGCTAAGAGCGATTGCCCTAGGCCCCGTGACAGGTTCATGGGCGGTAGAGTATAATGCGAGGGTGTTGACGCTATGACGCAGACTGACCCTATGCCGCCCCAAACCCTGCACGTCGCCCGCTTCGCCGAACTGGCGGCGAGCCGACCCGGCACCGCCGCCGCGCACTTGCCGCTCGTGATATGGAGGGACGTGCTTACGGGCGACAATATCGGCGCGGCTTACCGGCATGAGGATTTTTTCTCCCTCTATTTTGTCCGGCACGGACGCGGGACGCACATGATTGACGGCGTGCCGTACTCGGTGGCGCGCGGGGACGTGTACGCCATGAGTGTCGGCATGACGCACTCCTTCTGCGACTGTGACGGCCTGGCGACGGACACGCTGCACTTCGCGCCGCACTTCTTCGACGCGCCGACGCTGGACGCGCTGGCGGCGACGCCGGGGTTCGAGCCGCTTTTCGTGCATGAGCCGCTGCGACGCGCGTCCGGCGGCGGGCGGCGGCTGCACCTGACGCCGGAGGCTTACGCGGACATGGCGGCGATGCTGGCTGAACTCCAGCGCGAATGGCAGGCGGGGACGCCCAGCGGGACGCTGCTGACGCACGGATTGTTCCTGCGCCTGCTGGTGGCCCTGGCCCGCCGCTACGCGGAGTGGCCGGAACAGGTCACGCCGCCCGCCGCCTCCGCGCACGAGGCGACAGTCGCCGCCGCCGTCGCCTACCTCGACGAGCGTTTCGCGGAGCCGATCCGCATCGAACAGGTCGCCGGGACCGTATTTTTGTCGCCGGACCACTTCACCAGGGTCTTCGCCGCCGTCATGGGCCGCACGCCGAGCGATTACCTGCGTCACCTGCGCCTGGAGCGCGCCCGCGTTCTGCTCCAGGCAACGGACGCGCCCGTCTCCGAAATCGCCGAGCAGTGCGGCTTCCGGGAGACGGCTTACTTCATCCGCGCCTTCCGGGCCGCCACCGGCCTCACGCCCCACGCCTTCCGCCGCCGCTAGCGCAGAGGAAGTTCGGCGGTGGAGGCGAGGTCGGGGTCGCCCCGGCGCTGCATCGTCTGGCAGAGCGTGCGCAGGCTGGGGGCGAGTCGAACCACTGTTGTTGCGCCGTTGACGGAAAGCGTGACGGGCCTGGAAAAATCTACCAGGCGGCTGTCGAGCAGGACGGCGGCGTGGGTGACGTCGGGCGTCAGCGTCACGGTCACGGCGTTGTCGCGGCAGGCCGCGTCAATCTCCTGGGCTTTGCCGGGCGCGTCGGTGTGCAGCCAGAAAAAGTCTCGTATGACGGCGTCCGTCATCAGCCAGGTCAACTCGCGGGGGACGGAGTTCCGCACCGCCGGGTACATATCGGCGATCTTGTCCCGGTCCGGCAGATCGGAATGGTGGCGGCCCGGCATGACGTTCACGGCGACGGGGTAGATGTCGTGCCGGTCGCCGCGCAGGGCCGCCACTTCGCCCGCGAATTTCTGGTCCCGCGCCAGCCGGTCGTACATCGTGTCCTGGTCGCCGACCATGTTGGTGAAGATCGTCGTCCGCAGAGTCTTGGCCGTGGTCTCGCCGTCGGTGGGGGCGGACGCGGAGGCGTGGATGGCGGCAAATAAATCCGGCTCTTTGGGGCCGATGGCGAACGCGCCGTAGCCGCCGTGCGAGTAGCCCATCAGGAAGACCTTGTCGGGGTTCACGTCGCCGTCGCGCAGGAACTGTCTGACAAGGTTGGCGATCAAGGGATAGACGTAGACATCGTAAAAGCCGTTCCACGTATCGTTGGGCGCGCGCAGGGCCAGATACTTGTAGCCGCCCCGCTCCGGGTGATCTTTGTAATAAACCTGCATCTCCCGCCACTGCTCGTCGTTGACCTCTTTGGGCGCCCCGCCGCCGCCGTGCATGGCGATGAAGAGCGGCCAGCCGTCCGCCGGGCGCGTCCCGACTTCTTTGATCGTGTAGGGGCTGAGGTACTGCCCGAATGTCACCTGGCCGGCGTCGAAGTCTTTCCGGGAGGGATCGGGCGCGGCGGCGCGGTAGGCGTCCCAGGCGGCGGCACGCACCGCCGGTTCGTTCGTGCGCAGCAGACTGTTCAGCCCGGCGGGGAACGTCCAGGCCGCCTGCTTGTCGGCGGGGGCGGCGAAGAACGCCGTGAGCGCGGCCTTGAGTCGAGTGAGGGCGGCGGCTGGGATCGGCTCGGCGGGCGGCGCGGGGGTGAATTGGAGCGTGGCGACGGCCTGTCCGCTGTCCCCGGCGGCGAACGGCTGCCGGACGGTCCGGCCTTTGTACGTCGCGGCGATCTCGCAGACGCGCCCGCGCGGCACGGTGAACGCCAAAGCGTCGCGCACATCCGCCGTCTCGCCTTTGCCGGTTCCCGTCCAGGTCTGCGCGCCGTCGGCGATGTCGCGCACGGTGACTTGAGCAGGGACGCGCGTTCCGGCGGAATC
This sequence comes from Armatimonadota bacterium, assembly GCA_964657535.1. Taxonomy (GTDB): domain Bacteria; phylum Armatimonadota; class Armatimonadia; order Armatimonadales; family Capsulimonadaceae; genus CAZZVX01. Next base: position 3,215 of record CAZZVX010000052.1, read on the forward strand.
AAGGACGCGGACGAGCAGCCGCGTCCGGTCGGCAGGGGCGGCGGGCGCGGCGGCCGTGTACCGATCCGTGACATTGACGGCCGACACCCACGTAATTTGCGGCGCCCAGACGAGCGGAAAGCTTAAGTCCGTTTTGGCAAAACTGCTCGCGTAGATGGCGTTCTGGGGAACGTCGCGCCTGGCGAGCGAGGCGTTGTGCTGGAACCAGGCATGATCGAGGCCTTTGTCGTCCGGCTCGGACGCGCCGAGAAAGTGCCAGCCTCCGTCGTCCCAGATTTCCACCCACGTATGGTTTCCGCTCTTGTCGGACCAGAGCGGCGTTCCGGCCACGCGCGCCGGGACGCCGACCGACCGGCAGGCGTCAACGAGCAGGATGCTCAACCCGGAGCAGGTCGCCTTGCCGCTGGCGATGGTTTCCGTGGGCGCCTGGTCGGGCCGATTGCGCGCCGTCGAGTATTTCACCCCAAACAGCGGAAAGATCGCCCGGTTGAGCGCCTGTGCCGCGCCGCCCGAAGTCCGCGCCCCGGCGATGAGGGGCAGGGACTTGGCACGGAGCGTGGCCCGCGAGTCGTCCCGCGCCTCATTCAGACAGGCGTAGGGCAGAACGTCGTTCAAGAACACGTCCGTGGGCAGCGCGGCCTTCCAGGGCGCACCGCTGCGCGCCTGGTACGCGAGCGAGACGTTTTTCAATAAGTACGATGCCGAAAGCGCCTGCAAGTCCGTGTCCGGCATGTTGGCGATCAAGAACCGCAAGGCGGCGCGCTGCCCCGCAGGGACGCGCTGGAGCGCCGCTTCCAGTTGAGGCCGGTTCGCCCCCGCACGGCCTAACGCCTGCGCGACCGCCTTATCCTGCGGCGGCTTTTGGGGCGGCGCGGCCCCTGCCGTTGTCAAAAAAAGGAACAGCGACAGCACACCGACAAGCCAAACACAGGCTTTTGTGAAAATCACGGATGTCATATCGCGGAATTATACCAGAAGTCGTCTGCCCGCAATGCCCCCGCGAGAAACCGGCAATTCTCCCACTGTCAATTCTGCCGTCCGCAGGCCGATAAATAGGCATGAAGCCCGCGCCGCCGTTCATCCGAACGGGCCGGGGGCGCGGCGTTGTTTTCGTTCGGGAGAAGCAGTCATGGCGACCACCATTCAGCAGACCATCCACGAGCTTTCGCTCGACCAGATACTGACCAACGCGGGCCAGCCGCGCAAATCGTTCTACCAGGACAGTTTGGAGGAACTGGCCGCCTCCATTAAAGAACGCGGCGTCCTGGAACCCATCGTCGTCCGGCCCATGAAGGCGCCGGACGGCTCGGACAAGTTCGAGATCGTCATGGGCGAACGGCGATTCCGGGCGTCCCGACTGGCCGGGCGCAAGACGATTCCGGCGCTGGTCAAAGAGATGAGCGACGAGGACGCCCAGGCCGACGCCCTTTTGGAGAACTTCCAGCGCGAAGACCTGAACCCTATCGAGAAGGCCCGCGCCATCCAGGGCCTGATGACGTTCATGTCCTGGGAGAAGTGCGGCAAGACGCTGGGCGTCTCCGAGACCACGCTGCGCCGCTCGCTGGAGCTTCTGGAACTGCCCGCGTTCGTGCAGCACGAGCTGACCCTGCGCAACGCCGCGCCCGGCCAGACGCTGCTTTCGGAAGGTCACGCCCGCGCCCTGTCCGCCCTCAGCCACGATCCTTCGTCGCAGAAGCGCATGGTGGATAAGATCAAGTCCGAGAAACTCAACCTCGCCGACGCCGAGAAGGTCATGGCGGCCATCAACAAGTACCCGGACAAAAAAGAAGCGTTCCTGCGGGTGCCGCTGCACATCACCGAGCAATTGCTGAAGACGCTGACCGCCGGGGCCGCGAAGGCCAAACCGTACCGCCCGCAGACCGCCGAGCAGCACATGAAGGCGATTGACAAGGTCGGGCAGCAGTTGACCGAACTGCTCGACGAGCGGGTGATCGAGTACCTGTCCGCCGTGCAGATGAACCAGCTGCTGGCGACCAGCGCCGAACTGCAGCGCGGCCTGGACGAGTTCAACCGCCGGGTGCGCCTGGCGCTGAAGTCCAAAGAGTATGGCTTCCAGGAGACCTACATCCACTGCCCGCTCTGCGGGCGGGTCGAGCTGATCGGGTCGCTGCGCTGCTCGGTCTGCTGGACGATCCTGCGGCGCTGCTACGACTGCGGCAACTACGACCGCATCGCCGAGAAGTGCGGCGTCAACAGCGCGTCCATCTACGTCGCGGAGGCCGAAAGCCCGAAAGAATACTCCAAGAGCTACAAATGCCCCGACTACAAGCCCAAGTATGAAGCCCAGGCGCACAAAACGCTGAGTGTAGTTTCACGTTAAGCGGTCTTACGCGCGGACGCCTGTAGTTCTGTTTCCTCCGCTTCTAGAATGTGCATCAGACCCGCCAGATTCATGCCGCCCGACAGGCCCCGATTGCCGCAACGCAATCCTTTGTCAAGGGCCGCCCAGAGTGTGCCGTCGCCGCCGACCACTTCGCCGGACGTCGTGCGGGGCCACGCGCCCGTCCGTGTCCGGTGCGCCCGCGCCCATTCGCCAATCTGTTCCAGTGTCAGCGGCGTTGTCCGCGAGCGGACACGCTTGCCGCGCTTTTCTTCCAGCAGCCGCGCCAGAGTCGCGCCGCCCGGCAGGCCCCGGTCGCCGTTGCTCAAGCATTGGGAAATGTTGCCCCAAGTCTCACCGGGCGCGTCCGTGACAGGTTCCTTACGACCGGACGGCCATTTCCCGGTGCGGGCAAAATGCGCGTCCGCCCAACAGAGGATCTGTTCTTCGGTCAGCGGAGGAAGACCTTTGAGGAACCGCTTGCCGCGCTTGTCGCGCAGCAGCCGCGCCAGCGTCGTGCCGCCCGGCAGACCGCGACTGCCTTTCATCAAACAACCGCTGAGAGCGTCCCACGTCTCGCTGGGCGCGTCAACGACCGGGTTGTGGCCGTGGTCGCGGCACTCCGGCCATTCTCCGGTGCGGGCATAGTGCGCGTCGGCCCAAGAGAGTATGAGTTCTTCCGTCAGCGGGGGCAGGGAACGCAGGTTGCGCTCGCCACGCTTCTCGGCCATCAACAAGGCGACCGAGGAGCCGCCCGCCAGTCCCCGTGTTCCTTTGATGAGGGCGCCCTGTACGGTCATCCATGTTTCGCCCGGCGCTTCGGGAATGAGGCCGCAGTCCAGACAGGGGTAATGACCTGTCTGGGCGTGATGGGCGTCGGCCCAGGCAAGAATCTGGCCTTCCGAAAGGGGGGGCAGCGCCGCATTGTTGCGCTTGCCGCGTTCCTGGGCAAGCAAGCGGGCCAGAGACGAGCCGCCCGGCAGTCCGCGAACGCCCTGAGTGAGCGCCACGTCCACAAATGACCACGTTTCGCCAGGCGCTTCGGGGACCGGGCCTGAGCGGCGGGTCGGCCACTCCCGATCACGGGCAAAGTGCGCGTCCGCCCACTGCAGAATTTGCGCTTCGGTAAAGCGGAGCGTCTGAAAAATGTGACGTTTGCCGCGCCGTGCTGCCAGGAAGACCGCCAGCGATGGGCCGCCTGGAGGCATTCCGCGCAGGCCCAGGCGCAGAGCATTGCTGACCTTGCGCCAGTTCTCCGCAGGACATTCGGGGATGGGGTCGCGGAAGTTGCACGTCGGCCAGCTCCCCGTCCGGGCGAAGTGGGCGTCCGCCCACGCCAGTATCTGTTCCTCCGTGAAGTCCGGCAGGGTGTGCGCGTTCAGTGCGCCGCGTTTCTCCGCCAGCAGCAGGGCCAGGGACGAATCGCCCCGCAGGCCCCGGCTGCCCCGGTGCAAAGCGTCGTTGAGCGTCGCCCAAGTGCTGTCCGGGCAGCCGCGCACGGGACCCGCCGACAGGGTCGGCCAGACTCCCGTCCGCTTGTGGAACGCATCGGCCCAGCGCAGGATTTTAGCTTCGGTGAGCGGCGCGAGTTTGAGGTGATTGCGCTTGCCGCGTTGTTCTTCCAGCAGCAAGGCCAGAGACGATCCGCCCGGCAGGCCGCGCGACCCTTTGTCCAGCGCCGCATTTACGCCCGCCCATGTGTCGCCGGGACTTTCAGGGATGGGGCCGCTGAGCGTGACGGGCCACTTGCCCACGCGCTCGAAGTGTAGGTCGGCCCACTGGAGAATAAGTTCCAGGGTGTACAGCGACAGGTGCAGCCGGTGCTGCTTGCCGCGCTTTTCTTCCAGCAGGCAAGCCAGCGACGAGCCGCCGGGAAGCCCCCGGAGGCCGTGGGTGAGGGCACAGTTGACACCGCTCCATGTGTCGGCGGGACTTTCCGGGATGACATTGCGCTCCGGGTCAATTTTATTGTGGGACACGGGCCAGTCGCCATGCCGCGCGTGGTACGCATCGGCCCAGCGCAGAATCAGGTCTTCGCTGAGCATTTGCAGGCTGTAGACGTTCTGTACGCCGCGCTTCTGGGCGAGCAGCAGGGCCAGCGACGAGCGGCCTGACAATCCGCGTGTCCCGTTAGCCAGGGCGCCCCGCACGGTACCCCACGTTTCGCCGGGCGCTTCGGGAATAGCGACGTTGTCACAGGTGCTGTCCGGCCACACACCGAGGCGCGCGAAATGCGCATCCGCCCACTGTAGAATCTCTTCTTCCAGCAAGAGCGGCAGATGACAATGATTACGCGCGCCACGCTGCTCCACCAACAGCCGGGAGAGGGTTGTGCCTCCCGGCAGACCGCGTAATCCTTTTGTCAAGGCGCCACGCACATTCTGCCAGGTATCACCGGGGCTTTCGGGGATGGGGCCGGAGTCCACGCCGGGCCATTCGCCCGTGCGCTCAAAGAAGGCGTCCGCCCACTGCAAAATCTCTTCCACGGTAAAATGAGGCAGATACAGAGGGTGACGCCTGCCGCGCTGCTCCCACAGCAGCAGCGACAGTGAAGAGTCGCCGAGCAGCCCGCGCAAGCCGTTAATCAGGGCACCGTTGACCCTGCCCCACGTCTCCCCCGGCGCTTCCGGGATAACACCGCTTGTTCGCAGAGGCCAGTCGCCGTGACGGTCGAAGTAGGCGTCGGCCCATTCCAGAATCTCGTCTTCGGAGAGGGGTGGCGGCGGAGCCTTTTTGTGCCGGTAGATCGCGGACGGCACGAAGCTGTACACGTCCAGCACCTTAGGGACAGGCTGGCTGCACGGATCAGACGCTTTGGATTGAGGTACTGTGTTCTGCATGAAAAGCTCCCCCAACAAATGGTTGCCATCTTTCATTCCATGCCGTGAGCAAAATTTCCCATGTTTTTTGCGAGTCACGCCAGGGACAGTTCTCACTCCATCAGGGGCAGGAAACCAGTAGCGATGTCAGGCGAGCGCGGCGGATTGTGTGGAACGAAAATAGGGAACCTTAAAATCTGTGCCTTTGACGGCAGGCCTGTCGCCGCCCGTCCATAATAACACGCGCCCGTGGAAAGGAAACTGCGATGTTTCACGTTCCGGCCTTTCGGTGTCCGCACCCAGCTCAGTCCGCGCTGTTTGTGCTTTTTCTTGCGACTTTGATCGCCTTCTGCGCGCCGCGCGCCGGGGCGCAGAACTACTTGCACACCAGCGGCGCTCAGATTGTGGACGCCGACGGTCACGCTGTCCGACTGACCGGGCTGAACTGGTTCGGCCTGGAAACCTCCAACTACTGCCCGCACGGGCTGTGGACGCGCTCGATAGGTTCGGTGCTCGACCAGATCAAGTCACTCGGCTACAACTGCCTGCGCGTCCCCTACTGCAACCAAATGTTCGACTCCGGCAGCACGCCGAACGGGATTGACTTCTCCCAGAACCCCGACCTGCAGGGACTGACGCCGGTGCAGATTCTGGATAAGCTCGTCGCCGGATGCCGGGCGCGCGGCCTGAAAGTCATTCTGGACCGGCACCGGCCCGATTCGGGCGGGCAAAGCGCCCTCTGGTACACCAGTCAGTACAGCGAGCAGCGCTGGATCGGCGATTGGAAGACGCTGGCGTCCCGCTACAGCGGCGACGACACGGTGATCGGCTGCGACCTGCACAACGAGCCGCACGACCCGGCGACCTGGGGTTCCGGCGATACGTCCACCGACTGGCGGCTGGCCGCCGAGCGCTGCGGCAACGCGATCCTGGCGGTCAACCCGCGCCTGCTGATCATCGTGGAGGGCATCCAGACGGTCAACGGCGACGGCTACTGGTGGGGCGGCAATCTGGAAGCCGCCGGCGCGTCCCCTGTCCGGCTGTCGGTGTCGGATCAACTCGTTTATTCCGCCCATGACTACCCTTCCACGGTGTCCGGCCAGCCCTGGTTCAGCGCAACCAACTATCCGGCCAACCTGCCGGGTGTCTGGGATCAGCACTGGGGCTACCTGGTCAAAAACGCCGTCGCGCCGGTTTATGTGGGCGAGTGGGGGACGCTCGACCAGACAACGTCAGACCAGCAGTGGTTTGGGGCGCTGTCGAACTACATCGCGGCGAACGGCCTGAGCTTCACGTTCTGGTGCCTGAACCCCGACTCCGGCGACACGGGCGGCCTGCTGGATGACGACTGGCAGACGGTCCACGGGGACAAACAGAGCGTCCTTCAGCCGCTGCTCGCCCCGCTGATCGGCGACGGGACCGAGGGAGGGCCGACCGCGCCCGCCGCGCCGACCGGCTTGAAAGCCGTCGCCGGGAACGGCAAGGTGACGCTGTCCTGGAACGCTTCTGCGGGCGCGGCGTCTTACGCGCTGTATCGCGGCACGGCGTCCGGGGCCGAGACGGCTTTGAAGGCCGGACTGACCGCGACTTCGTACCCCGATCCCGCCGTTACCAATGGCAAGACGTACTATTACACCGTCGCCGCCGTCAACAGCGCGGGCGCCTCGGCGCGTTCGTCTGAAGCAAGCGCGACGCCGACCACCCCCGGCGGCCCGACCGTGCCGGCGGCCCCGACCGGGCTGAAGGCGACGGCAGGCAATGCAAAAGTCGCGCTGGCCTGGTCTGCGCCTGCCGGGACTGCCACCGGGTACTTTTTATATCGGGCCGCTTCGCCGGGCGCGGAAGGAGCGACGCCGTACAAGACCGGCCTGACAGCCGCCGGTTATACCGACACGGCGGTCACGAACGGCAGGACGTATTATTACACGGTTGCCGCCGCCAACAGCGCCGGGACATCGCCGCAGTCTGCAGAGGTCTCGGCCACGCCTGCCGCGCCTACCGGCGGCGGGACAATCACCGTGAGCGGCACAGTGACAAGCAACAGCGGCCCGTATTGGGGCGAGGAAGACGTGTCCGTGAGCAATACGGCCCCGATCACGGCACTTTCGGTGACGATCACGGTGCGTAAAACCACCGGCGTCTCCTTCAACGGCCAGTACGACACGGTCGGGAGCGGGATCACCAGCAGCCACACGGAGACGACGTCTCAGATCACGTACACGTTCAAACTGGCGCCGGGGCAGACGCTGACGGCAGGAACAGACCGGCTGTTTGCCGCCCAGTTCGGCGGCACCGGCACGGCGCACCCCACTCCGGGAGACACGTATGCCGTCACCGAAACGTCCGGGGGCCATACTGCCACCCAGACCGGACACTTTTGAGCGCAGGGAAAAGAGAAAAGCAGTGACTTGAAGCCGTCAGACAGACGGGGCGAGGCGGACGAAGGCTTTCAGCGTCGCGCATTCGGTCCCGACGGCCTCGCCGTGGGGGCGGACCGTGTACGGCCCGACGGCGGCGGGGACGATGAACGTCTCCGCGTAGTGGACGACGAAGGGCGTGAATGCGCCCGTGGGACTCTCGACGACGGCCTCGCGGCCCTGGACCAGATTCAGCACGTGGACGGTGCCGCGCGTGTCGTGCGGCACGGTGCCGGTGAACCAGTGGCGACGGGTCTCGATGAATTCCAGGGCGTGTAGGCCCGTGCGCTCCTCACGCCAGCCGTCCCCCGCGCCCAGCGGCGTGACGGCATTGACGAGATTCGCCCGGACCCAGTCCGCGTCACGGTCCGCCCGGAGGGAGCGGCGGCCATGTTCCAGGTTGATGGGGCGCGGGAGGCCGTCCAGCCCCAGGCGGCCCCAGTCCCAGAGCTTGAACGTGAAGATGTAGGGCGTGGCGCTGATCTCCAGCACGAGGGCGCCGGCGCCGGAGCAGTGGATCGTCCCCGCCGGAATCAGGAAGTGGTCGTGCTTCCTCGCCGGCCAGCGGCTGACGAATTGTTCCGCCGGAAAGTCCGCGCCGCCCGATTGCGCGTCCGTCAGCGCCTCGAACATCTCGGCGGCGTCCGCGCCGGGATTCATGCCGAGAAACACGGTGGCGTCCGGTCCGGCGTCCAGAATGTAGTAACTCTCGTCCTGCGTGTAGTGCAGGCCGAAGGCGTTCTGGGCGTAGGCCACCGGCGGGTGGACCTGGAGGCTCAAGTTGCCCCCGCCGATGGTGTCCAGAAAGTCGAACCGGATCGGGAATTCGGGGCCGAAGAGGCCGTAGACCGCGTCACCGAGCAGCGCCTGGGGGCGATAAAACACGAGGTTGACGGACGGCACCTCGACTTCCGTGGGTCCGAAGCGCAGGCGCAGGCTGTTTTCTTCCGGGACGCAGTCGAACCCCCACCCGTAGTTGACCGCCTCGCGGCCCAGGCCGCAGACCTCACGCAAATGCTGCCCGCCCCAGGGCGCCGGGTCGAAAAAAGGAACCACGCGGAAAGGGCGTCGCGACGCTTCTTCCAGGCCGGCCCGCAAGGCCGGGCCGGACACCATTCGGGGGTCATCCGGCACGGTCGTGTCCAGCAAGAAGTCCCAGCGCGCCATCGTCTCCTGTTTGAGCCGGTCGCAGACGCGCCAGTCCAGGAAGTACGAGCGTTTGTACTGGAGCGAGGCTTTCTGTCCCTGGTTGTCTGCCCCTAAGTTCGGCACCTCGCCGCGCCGCTGTCGGAGTTGGCCTTCCCAGCGCGGCATATCGGCGTAGACGAGCGTGTCCGGCTCGGCGCAGAGCGTCGCCCCGGCGCCGAAGACAACGACCACGCCGGTCAGGCCGTCGATCTGACGGCGCAGCGCGTCCCGTTTCTCCGTGTCCAGGAACGCTTCCACCGTCAGCGGCGAGAACCGACCGAAGAGCGGGTCGTCGCCCAAGTAGGGCGCGGCCAGGCGTTCGATGGCCGTCGGCGAAAGGAACACCTCGGACGTGTCGAAGAAATGGCCGGCGCGCAGCCCCGCGCGCAGCGCTCCCCGAACTTCGTCTTCGAGCAGGCCGGTGTAGCACTCGACGGCGACGACCCAGCGGGATTTGTGGGCGAGGCCCTCGGCGGCGACGGCGTTCAGACGGGCGAGGATGTCGGACCAGCCGCGACGGCACTCGGCGTCGCGGCCAGGCACGTCCACCGCCGGGAGAAGGTCGTAGTGGGGGGAAGGCATCCGTCGCTCACGCTTTCGGGGAAAGGCGGAACGAAGACAGGTTGGCGATGACCTGCTCGGTCCAGGGTTGCCCGTCGGTGCGCAGGGCTTCCAGGACGGCGCCCTGGACGGGCGACATCTCCGGCGCGCGGACGGACAGGCTGGGCATCTCGCGTTCCAGGCGGTCCGTCAGCATCGGCTGGAAGGGCGCCCCGGACAGGGCGAGGCCGCCGACGAGGATCAGTTCGCACGGCGCGTCCCCGAACAGACGCCGGACGGTCACGGCGGCCAGCGCCGTCAGGCTCGCCGCCGCGTCATGGAGGATCGCACCCGCCGCCGCGTCGCCGTCCCGGTACGCTTCGGCGACGAGCGGGGCCAGGCGACCCAGTTCCGCGCGTTCCAGCCCGTCGTTATGGACGCGGCTGATGAACTGGCGCGGCTCCGTCAGGCCCAGAAACTCGAAGACGATGTCCCGGAGGCGGGTGGGCGCGAGGCGTCCGTCTTCCGCCTGCACCGCCGCCTGGAGCGCCCGCAGGCCGACCCAGGGGGCGCTGCCGACGTCGTCGGCCAGGGCGCCCCAGCCGCCGCAGAGCCACTTCTCGCCGCGCCCGTTGACGCCGAAACAGGCGGACCCGGTGCCGGCAACGAGCGCCACGCCGGGCCGCCCGGACAGGCCGCCCGTCAGCCCGACGCGGGTGTCGTTCTCCACGACCACGCGCACGTCCGGCCCGATCTCAGGAATCTCCTGCGCGACGGCGCGGACGTCGCGCCGGTCCGCCTCGGTGGAGACGCCGCCGACGCCCAGAAAGAGCGTGGAGACGGAGGCCGGGTTTTTCTGCGCCACGTCGCCCAGGGCCGCGCGGATGGCGTCCCGCAGGTTCGCCTGCACCCGTTCGCGGGGGTAATGGTTGCGGTTGGTCGAGCCGGCGTACCCGACGCCCTGGACCCGGCCCGACCGGTCCGCGAGCAGAACGCGGGTGCCGGTCCCGCCGCCGTCAACGCCGAGATAGAGAGTCTGGGTCATCACTTTCCTGATTTGCCCGGCGGCGCTGGCGCGAACGCCTGAATCTCGCTCAGCCCGTCGCCGTCGCCGCCGCCTTTGGAGAAGTCCAGCAGGACGCTCTGCGCGCCCGCCGGGATCGCCAGTCCGTCCAGGTCGCCGAACCCGATGACTGCAGCCGGGTGGACCGCCGGATCGCCGGAGGCCGGGTGCGCGGCGGGCGACGTTTGGTACGGATAGGCGTCGCCCACTGCCGGGAGCGGGAACGCCCCCAGCGGCGTATAGTCCGCCGGGTTCAGCGACGTCTGCCGGGCTGTCGAGTAAGAGATCGTCACGCGCTGCGGCGTCCGGCCCGTGTAGCTCGGCGTGTCGAAGAAGCGCAGGCGTCCGACGGGGCCGTGGAAGCCGGAGATGCTGACGCGCTCCTGGGCGCCGTCGCCGAACACAAACGCCTTTTCCGTGCCGTCCACCAACTGCGCGCCCTTGAAAGCCGAACCGGCGAAGGCGTTTGAGACCGTCACCGTGTCCGACGGGCCGAAAACATTGCGCTCGCCCAGGCGACCTACAGGAGCGGCAGGCAGCGGCGGCGGCGTTTTGCCCGTCAGCGCCCCGTACCACGCCCGCGCCATCTTATCATACCCGATTGTGTCGGGGTGGACGCCGTCCGGGGAGAGATCGCCCGTTGTCAGGGCCATGTGCATATCCACGAACCGGACGTCCTGCCCCTGCTGATGATGCGCGGCGACGATCTGCGGGACGTAGGCGTTGTAGGCCCGCACCTGGGCGTCTTTGGCGGGGTCGGCCAGCGGCGTGGCGGCGGCCACGATCAGGGTGAGTTTGGGGTTGCCCTGGGCGAGTCTGGTCACGAGCGCGTCGAGCCGCGCCGCCGCGTCGGCGGCGAAGCCCGACCCGCCCTTGTAGCCGGGGCCGCCGGGGTCGTAGACCCCCGCCCCGAACGGCCTGACGTCGTTCGTGCCGAGCATCATCAGGACCACGTCCGGCTTGTCCACGTCGAGGACTTTACTCAGGCCGGGGTAGGTCACGCCGCCGTCGTCCGTGGCGGGCGTGTCGGCGGCGATCTGGTCAATGCGGAACCCGCCGTAGCCTTCATGGTCGGGCTGGTAGGGCGTGAACGTCTGCTCCGGGTCTGGTCCGTGGTAGAGGGACGAATTCTCCGTGCTGGTCCCGACGAACTGATAATTCGAGCCGCCGCGCGCCAGCAGCGCCTGGAGCGGGTGACGGTAGTTGCCGTAGCCGCTGCCGCGCGTGATCGAGTCTCCGAGCGGCAGCAGGCGCAGCACACGGGCCTGGACCGGGGCATCCGCCGCCGGACCGGCGTGGGTCGCGCAGCCCGTGAACAGCAGCGCCAGCGCCGGGGGCAGGACGCGCCGGGCGAGTGAGAGGCCGTGTGTTTTCGACATAGAAGAACTTCCCAGGGGTATTTTGGCTGAGCTCTGGGGATCAGACCTCACCAGTCAAGCTGCGCTTGCGGGCCTTGAGGGCCAGCAAGCCCAGGCCGAAAATCCCTAGACCCAGGACCGCCATTTGGGACGGCTCCGGCGCGGCCGTGACGAATCCCTGGATTTCCGACAGGCTGGTTCCGCCGGGTCCGCCCACGAAGTTGGGGTCCTGGGCGAAGGAAAAGAGGATACTCTTCGTCCCCGCCGGGATGCTGAGTCCACTCAGGGTGTCGTAGTAGACCGTCCCGCCGAGGTTGTTGGGCGACGTGTCGGCGGGGTTGGTGGCCGTCTGGTAGTCGTCCGGCGTCTGCGGCCCGTTGTTGGGGCCATACGGCAGGGCGAACGTCCCGATGGTCGTGTAGCCCGCGTTCGCGGGGTCCAGAACCGTCACGCCCGTCGCTGAAGCGTAGATCGTGACGGACGGGGCCGTGCGGTTGTAGTAGCCGGGTTCGTCAAAGAAGCGCAGGCTGGAAAGCGTCGTGCCTGCGGCCACGTTGAAGCCGGAGATATTGGCGTACTCGTTGGCGTTCCCGTCGGCGAAGACGAAACTGGCAGAAGTGCCGTCCACCAGCTGACTCGCGGCAAACTGCGGCGCGTTGAATGTGCTGGAGACGTTCACCGTCTTGCCGGCGAACAGGCTGACGCCGTTCCCCGTCTCGATGTTCTGGGCATACCCGGCGCCTGTCAGCGCCAGGACGCCGAGTGCGGACAGGAAGCCGAGTCCCGCCGGACGGCTGAAGAGTGATGAGTGCTGAGACATATCCGTTTTCTCCTTCTGAACGGTCGGGGCAGTCGCCTGCTTCCCGCCGAGTCCCCCGTGACGGCTTGCGCCGTCTTTTCTCTCGCCTGCGATGAGGCGATTCTTTCCGGCTCAGACCTGCAGCACGAACCGAAAGCGCAGGTCGTCGCTGAGCCACATGACGTAGTTCGTCCCCCAGACGTTGTTGAACAGATTGACGTGGACGCCGCCGGCCATGTCCGGCAACTGATCGTTGAAGTCCAGCAGCCCCATCCGGCCCGGCGCGACCAGCGGCGCGTCCAGGGTCTGCAGCGTGAACTCGCCTTCGCTGCCCTGATAGGTCACGTCCCGCACGACGGCGTGCAGGCCGCGCCCGCCGTGCCCCGCCACGTCCCCCGGATCAACCAGGCCGCCCGTCTTGTCCAGACGCCAGCCGCCCGTGGCCGGGGCGGCGGGCCGGAACGACAGCCACATCGCTTCCGGCAGACGGTTGGCGGGCTTGTCGAAGCACTGGAAATCCATGTGAACGTCCGAAGCGTCGTCCGGCAGCGTCAGTTCCATCGCCAGTCGGCCCGGCCACGCGACATAAGGCGCGGCGACTCCGGCGGCCGGCATCTTCAGTTCGGCAACCACCCGATGCCCGCCGTCGACCGGCCCGGCCCAGGCGCCGGTAAGCGTCGGGTGCCAGACTCGGCTCTGCAGGGGGTACTTTTCGATGCCCGGCTTGCCGAAGTCCTGCGGCGGCCACCAGTCCTGAATGGTGAGATACTGCCGGAGGAACCGGTCATAGTCGGCCTGAGCAAACGTCTGGTACCCGAACAGGGCCAGCGGGTGCGTTTTTGAGGCCCATTCGCGGCCCGTCCTCCGGTCCATCAGCCTCCCAATCGCCCCGGTCGCCGGGTCCAGAGCCATCGCGAAGCGCGCCGTCTGCACCGGTTCGCCCGGCGCGAGCGGCGTCAGCCCGTCCGTGCCGGGGGGCTTGGGCGTCAGCCGCGCCAGGCGCGTCCGGGCCTCCGTCGCCAGCGCCGGGGGCAGGGCCGCCACCGCCGTGTCCATGTTGGCGCGCTTCTCGGCCCAGCTGCGCTCGACCTTCTGGAAGTTCGGCCTGCCCCGCGCCGCCGCCAGGTCTTGGGGCGTGTAGATGCCGTAGTCGCCGACCACGGTCTTGGTGTCGCATCCCCACGTGTGTTCCGGCGTCAGGAGCAGCCACGGCAGCCAGGCCCGGTCCGCCGCGTCGCAGACTCGCAGTTTGCCCGACTCCAGCCATTCGCGGCGCAGGCGGCTCAGTTCGCGGTAGCGGGCGACTTTGACCGGGTCGCTGGCGCACCCATGAACCCAGGTGTCGCCGATCTCCTGCGTCACCACCGGCAGCGACTCGGAGTGCGGCGCCAGGGCCTCCGCGACAGTGTTCAGATTGGCGCCGATCAGGGCCGCGCCGGGGAACTGCCGCTCCAGCTCGGCATAGATGCTCTCGATCTCCTCCAGCGAGTGGACGCCGGTGTTGTCGCCGCGCACGTTGATGGAAACCGCGAAGTCGGTCCCCGGCACGGCGACGGCGCTGCCGTAGTCGTGCCGGTGGTACAGCGTCGTGACTTCGGCGCCGTCCGGGTCGCGCCAGCGGAACAGCGTCGGCACGTCGGGCGGCGTCGAGGCGGGGTTGACGCCGACGTCGAGGAACGTCAC
>CAZZVX010000053.1:0-17408 GCA_964657535.1 Armatimonadota bacterium
CTCCCGCTGCAGATCCGCGCGGCCCCCGGCCCCGTCATCAGCAGCCAGACGCCGAACTATGTCCAGGCGGGCAGTCCCGTCACCCTGACGCTGACCGGCAGCGGCTTCGTCCCCGGCGCGGTCGTCTCCTGGAACGGCACCGCCGTCCCGACCACGTTCGTTTCGGCCACGCAGCTGACGGCCCAGGTCCCGGCGGCGGCGAATCCGCTCTCGTGGTCCATTCAGTTCGCGCCGATTTCTGTCACCAACCCCGATGGGGCGGTCAGCAACCTGGTCTTGACCGAGGAGGCCCCGGCCGGCGTCACGATCACCGCCCTCAGTCCGGCCTCCGCGACGGCGGGCGGGCCGGACTTCCGCCTGGAAATCGCCGGGACAAACTTCCCGGCGCAGTCGGTCGTGAGCTGGTACCTCAACGGGAGCAGCGTTCAATTGACGCCCATCTCCGTTCAGCCGAGCAAACTAGTCGTCACCGTGCCGGCCTCGCTCATCGCCTCGCCCGGCGCGGCGGTTGTGTACGTCGCGGCCCCCAACGGCTATGGGAGCTCGTTCGGCAAGTCGTTCCCCGTCACGGCCAAAAGCGGGACGAGTCCTTGACAAAAAAGCCGCCTACGCTGTTAGCCTCCCCGCAAGTCGGGGAATAACACGGCATGGAAAAACGAACGTTAGGCAAGACGGGATTGGACGTCAGCGTCCTCGGCTTCGGCGGGGCCGAGATCGGGTTCGAGGGCGTCGGCGACGCCGACGTGGAGCGGCTGCTCGGCAGCGCGCTCGACGCCGGCCTGAACACGATTGACACCGCCGAGTGCTACGCCGACAGCGAGGAGAAGATCGGGCGGGCCGTCTCTCACAGGCGCGGCGAGTTCCACCTGTTCACCAAGTGCGGCCATGCGTCGGGCTTCGACCTGCCGGACTGGGACCCAAGACTGCTGGAACAGAGCATTGACCGCAGCCTGCAGCGCCTGCAAGTCGAGCACGTGGACTTGCTGCAGCTGCACTCGTGTTCGGAAGACTTGCTGCGCCAGGGCGACGTGATCGCCGTGCTTCAGAAAGCCCGCGACGCCGGCAAGACGCGCTTCATCGGCTACAGCGGCGACCACAGCGCGGCGCTCTACGCCATCGAGTGCGGCGCGTTCGACACGCTGCAGACGTCGGTCAACATCGCCGACCAGGAGTGTGTCACGCTGACCCTGCCCAAAGCCCAGGCCGCGAACATGGGCGTCATCGCCAAGCGCCCCATCGCCAACGCCGCCTGGAAGACCGGCGATAAGCAGCCCGACAACGCCTACCACCAGACCTACTGGGAGCGCCTGCAGAAGCTCGCCTACGACTTCCTCGCCACGGACAGGGCCGCCGAGACCGCCCTGCGCTTCACGCTCAGTCAGCCCGGCGTCTGCACCGCCATCGTCGGCACCACCAAGCCCGACCGCTGGCAGCAGAACGCGCAGCTGCTGGCCGGGGGCGGCCTGCCGCCGTCCAAAGTAGAAGCCATCCGCGCCCGCTGGCAGAAAGTCAGCGAAAAAAGCTGGGTCGGGCAGGGGTAAAAAGAACCCCTGGCGCTGAGGTACAATGATTGACGGATGAACAAGCGCAGGGTGCTGAAAAAGATACTGGCGGGGTCGAGAAACATCCGCTTTGGCGACCTCGTCGCTTTGGTTGGGACGCTGGGTTTCCAATTGGCGCGCGTCAACAGAAGCCATCATATTTTTCAGCACCCGCTCGTCCGAGAAGCAGTCAACCTACAGGACGTCAACGGAGAAGCCAAGCCCTATCAAGTCCGGCAGGTTGTCGGACTCATCGAAACATATGGCCTGAGCCTGGATCGTAATGACGACGAGGCTGGTGAAGACGAAGCAGCGGAGGGGGACGGAAAGAGCGATGACTGATTATCATATCAACGTATTTTATAGCAACGAAGATGGCGGATATATCGCAGACATTCCCGACCTAAAGTTTTGCTCCGCATTCGGCGGGACGCCGGAAGAAGCGGTGCGTGAGGTGCTGCTTGCGAAAGCGGCATGGCTGGATGCCGCGCTTGCTGCCGACAAACCCATCCCCCGACCACATTACCGCCCCGCCATCTATCAACTCGCCTCGTAAGCCTCCCTTCTTTTCCGTCAAGAGCAGGAATCGCCCGCCCGCTTGCCGAACACGGCGGCATCAATGCTGTCGTCGTGGGAGGTCCGCGTGCGCCCGGTCTTCGCCTTTCTCCGTCCGATGCGCCGTCGGTGGCTCTGGCCGGCGCTGCCAGCACTCCTTCTGCTCGGCGGGCTGCTGCTCTCGCCCCGCCACTCCCCCGGCGACGGCAGGCTGCGCCTGACGGTGCTGGATGTCGGGCAGGGCGACTGCCTGCTGCTGCAGACGCCCAACGGGCGGACGGTGCTGATTGACGGCGGCGGGGCCAACGACGAGACGCAGGCGGCGCAGAGCGACATCGGCGAAAAGACGGTCCTGCCGTTCCTGCATTATGAGGGGATCAACCGCGTGGACGTGTTGGTGGTCACGCACCCGCACGGCGACCACGTCGGTGGCCTGAGCGCTGTCGTGCGCGAGGAGCCGGTCGGCGTGGTGCTGGATGGGACGTGCCTGCCGTACCCGTCGCCCGCCTACACGCAACTGCTGACGCTCATTCAGCAGAAGCGCATCCCCTACCGGCACGCGGCGCGCGGGATGCGCCTGGCGCTCGACACGGGCGTGACGGCGGACGTCCTCAACCCGCCCGCGCAGGGCCTGGCCTACGGCACCAACCCCGACAACGACACAGTGAACAACTACTCGGCGGTCCTGCGCGTCACCTACGGCCGGACGCACTTCCTCCTGGACGGCGACGCCGAGAACGACGCCGAAGCGTCCATGCTGGCCGCCTACCCCGACCTCTCCGCCGACGTACTCAAGTGCGGCCACCACGGCGCGAACAACGCCTCCAGCGACCCCTGGCTGGACCGCGTCCGCCCGCGCTTCGCCGCCGTCTCCTGCGGCCTGCACAACCCCTTCGGCCACCCCAACCCGGCGACGCTCGCGCGTCTTGAGGCTCACCACATTCAAGTCTTCCGCACCGACAAGAACGGGGCCATCACCTTCGTCAGCGACGGCCGGACCGTCACAGCGCATCCGTTCCTGAAATAGTGTTGGATTCTCAGGGAGTGATCTGTTGCCAGGTTCGCGCTTCGACGAACTGCGCAAGATGGCCGATGTTGTCCGTGACGACGACGCCGCCAACGGCAAGCGTCTGTGCGGCCAGAATCACGTCCCCGTCTAATTCTTTCGGATCACCGGTGGGTCGGCCCTGCTTTCGCGCCTGCGCCCAGAGACGCGCGTCGTCTTCCATGATTTCCGTCGTGAGCGGCAGATAGGGCAGTGTCCGTTTGAGTTCCTCCAGCCGTGCCAGCGCCCGCGTCAGGTCTTCGAGCAGAAAGTTGCGCCGCACTTCGTAATTAGCGATCTCCGGCAGATAGATCGGGCGTGAGGAGCCGGTCACGGCATCGAACCAAGCCGCAATGTCAGGCCGACGTCGGGGATGAGCAATCTTTCCCAGCGGCCCCGTGTCCAGCACCAGAGGCTTGATTAGCGTAGTCACTTGACCGGATGTTCCCGCAACGAGACTGGGCTGACCTGCAATGCCCGCTCAATCGCGTCCGCGTTCGCCTCTTCATAACCAGACTCGTCGGTCATCCATGTCCGTAGCAGTCGTTGTGCCGCCAGATTGCGCGATTTTATGTCTTCCTCGCTCGGCGCAGCATAGGCCGCGTACTGCGTCGTCAGTGCTTGTGCATCCATCAGAAACGTTCCCTCCCCGTCAAAGTAGCGCTCAACTATTGAAGGTGACTTGACGCTGTGTGCGAGGTTCACAATATACCCGAAGCCGAGCCAGATCGCACTGAGCCGGCGGCACGTTCCCCCTACCACGGCACCGCGCCGTCCTCGTCGAAATAGCCCCCGGTGGGGCCGTCGGCGGGCAGGGTCGCCAGGCGCACGGCGGCGGTCGCCCCCTGCTCCACGGTGCGAGGCCCCTGGTGCTGGTTCAGGTCGGTGGCCGTGTACCCAGGATCGGCGGCGTTGACTTTGATCGGGGTGTCCTTCAGCTCGGCGGCGAGGATGACCGTGAACATATTCAGGGCCGACTTGGACGAGTTGTAGGCCAGCGGCTTGACGCCCGCGAACCCCCAGTCCGGGTCGCTGTTCTGGGTGAGCGACCCCAGGCCGCTGGACAGATTGACGATGCGGCCCGCGTCGGACTTTCGGAGCAGCGGCACGAACGCCTTGGTGACGGCGACGACGCCGAAGACGTTGGTCTCATAGGTGCGGCGCAGGATGTCCAGGTCGAAGGCGCTCGCGGGGCCGCCGTCGAGCGCGATGCCCGCGTTGTTGACCAGCACATCCAGCTTGCCGAACTGCTGCTCCACCTGACGAGCCGCCTCGGCGAGACTCGCCTCTTCGGTGACATCGAGCCGAACGGCGCGGGCGTCAATCCCCTGCTGTCTCAGCTCGGCCGCCGCCTCCGCGCCGCGCCCTTCGTCCCGCGCGCCGAGGAGGACCGTCATGCCCTGCGCGCCGAGTTGCCGCGCGATCTCCTTGCCGATGCCTTTGTTCGCGCCCGTGATGAGCGCGATCTTCTGTTCCGCCATTTTGGTATTCTCCTTGTCAGTCCGCCGTCAGCACGACTTTGCCGGTCGTGCGGCGCGCCTCCATCGCCTCGTGAGCCTGCCGGGCCTCGGCCAGCGGGAAGCGGTTCCCCACTTCCAGGCGCAGGCGGCCTGCGGCGACCCAGCCGAACATCTCTCCCAGCGCCGCCCCGATGGTTTCCGGGTGGCTGAAGTCGCCGTTCAGCGTGTACCCGCGCACGGTCTGCTCGCGGAAGATCATGCTTTGAAGAGCGCCGCCGCTCAGGGCGTCAATCGCCCCCTGTTGCGCGCCGTACAGCACCCAGGTCCCGCCGGGCGCGAGCGCGGGGAGGCCCGCCTGCGTGTCGCCGGTGGCGTCCAGGAAGATGTCGGCCCCGCGCCCGCCGGTCGCGGATTTGACGGCCTCGGCCCAGTGTTCCTGCGTGTAGTCCACGGCCTCGTCCGCGCCCAGTTCTTTGACCAGCGCCCGCTTGGCGTCGGTGGAGGCCGTGCCGACCACCGTTCCCGCGCCCATGAGTTTGGCGATCTGCACCGCGAGCGACCCGACGCCGCCCGCCGCCGCGCTCACCAAAACGCTCTGGCCCGGCTGCAGGGCCGCCCCGCGCCTCAGCAGGAAATAGGCCGTCAGACCCTGAGCGAGCAGGGCCGTGGCGGGCGCGAAGTCCAGGCTGTCAGGCAGCGGCACGACCTGAGCGGCGTCGGCCAGCGCGTACTCCGCGTAGCCGCCCCCGTCCCAAAGCGCGGCCACGACGCGGCTGCCGACGGCGGGCGCTGTCACGTCCGGGCCGACGGCGGCGACGACGCCCGCCGCTTCCAGGCCGGGGACGAACGGCGGCGGGGCCGACATCGGGTACGTCCCCGCCCGGCGCATCAGGTCGGAGAAATTGATGCCCGCCGCCTTGACTTTAATCAAGACCTGCCCCGGCCCCGGATCGGGGCGCGGGCGTTCCACGACTTGCAGCACGTCCGGCCCGCCGTGGCGGGAGACTTCAATGGCTTTCATGGATGGTTTTACTCGCCTGCCTTGACCAAATCGGCGATCTTCGCCCGCGCCTCGGCCAGCGAACCGTTGATGACATCGTCGCCGCGAGACGTGTTGTTGACGTGGATGAACTCGATGTCCGTGACGCCTATGAAGCCGAGGGCGGTGCGAATCACCGGGTCCTGCACGTTGTAAGCCTCGCGCGCTTCGCCGGGGCCGTAGCCGCCGCCGCCGCGCGCCGTGACAACGATGGCTTTCTTGTTCAGCAGCAGGCCTTGATAATTCGCCGGGTTGAAGGTCACGTTGGCCCGGACGACCTGATCAATGTAGGACTTGAAGACGCCGGGGACGCTGAAGTTGTACATCGGGATTCCGAACACGTAGGTGTCGGCGGCGAACAGCTCGGCGATCAGTTCGTCGGAGAGTGCCAGTTCCGCCTTCTGCTCGGCGCTCTGCGCCTCGGCGGGCGTATACATGGCGTAGATGAACGACTCCGAGACGTAGGGAATGTCCTGATGGCCCAGGTCACGGTAAGTCACGGTCGCGGTCGGGTCGGCGGCTTGAAGGGCCTGGACAAGCTCGGCGGAAACGGTCCGGGAATGGGAGGACGCGCCGCGCGCGCTGGCGTCAAGGTGCAAGATGTGTGTCATGTGGGTTTTCCTTTGGTCGAGTTGATGTGTGAGCGTCTGTTCGTTTTTCGGGCGGATCAAGCGTGCAGGGCGGGCGCGACACGGGCGCCGATCAGTTCGACGGCCCGCATGAGATTCTCATGGGACAGGTGCGCGTTGTCCATCTGGAACGTCACGCGAGAGAGTCCGCCCAGCGCCTCGCTGTGCCGGAGGATCTTTTCGGCCACGTCTTCGGGACTGCCGATCAGCAGCGCGCCGCGCGGCCCCCGCTGGGCGTCGAACTGGGCGCGCGTGACGGGAGGCCAGCCGCGCTCCCGGCCGATGTCGGTGAACGTCCGGGCGTAGCCGGGGAAGAACTCCTCGGCGGCCTGCGCGGTCGTCTCCGCGACATAGCCCAGCGAATGCAGGCCGACTTTTAACGTCTCCGGCGGATGCCCCGCCCGCCTCCCTGCTTCCCGGTACAAATCTACCAACGGGCGGAAACGGTGCGTCTCGCCGCCGATGACGGCGACCATCAGCGGCAGGCCGAGCGTCCCCGCGCGGACAAATGACGCAGGCGTCCCGCCGACGCCCAGCCAGATCGGCAGCGGATCCTGCACGGGCCGGGGGTAGACGCCCTGGCCGGTCAGTGCGGCCCGGTGACGGCCCGACCATTGGACGTGTTCGTTGTCACGGATATGGAGCAGCAGGCCCAACTTCTCCGTGAACAGCGAATCATAGTCGTCCAGTTCCAGGCCGAACAACGGAAACGCTTCGGTGAACGAGCCGCGCCCGACGACCATCTCCGCCCGGCCCTGCGAGATCAAGTCCAACGTGGCGAACTGCTGGAATACGCGCACCGGGTCGGCGGCGCTGAGGACCGTCACGGCGCTGGTCAGGCGGATGCGCTGAGTGCGCGCCGCCGCCGCCGCGAGGATCAGCGCCGGGGCCGAGTCCAGAAACTCCCGGCGGTGGTGCTCCCCGATGCCGAACACGTCCAGGCCGACCTGGTCGGCGCGTTCGATCCGCTCGATCAGCCGGGCGACGGCCGCCGGCGCGCTGTCGGTCTGGGAGG
This sequence comes from Armatimonadota bacterium, assembly GCA_964657535.1. Classification (GTDB taxonomy): domain Bacteria; phylum Armatimonadota; class Armatimonadia; order Armatimonadales; family Capsulimonadaceae; genus CAZZVX01. Next base: position 7,285 of record CAZZVX010000053.1, read on the forward strand.
CCGCCGCGAAGCTGTCAATGCCGAGCTGCATGAAGGCTCCCCTCCGGGGCCGTCGGTGCCGCGCTCCCCGGCGCGGCAAAGAGGCCGGCGAAGGCCGGGCGCACCGAGTTGAAGACGACCCCCCAGAGGATCGTGGCGACCAGCCCCGGCCCGATACCCGCCGGGGCCATCGTGAGGTGGAAGATCAGGATGTTCACGAGGATCGGCCCCAGCAGCACGAGCGCGATGGGGACGAACCGGTTCGCCAGCAGCAGCGCCCCGCCGATAATCTGCAGCAGGAACACCGGCATCATGTAGTGGGAGGCGGACAGCACGGTGAAGTACTGCAGCGCCAGGCCGGTGGGCTTCGGCTGCGGGATGAAGTGCAGGAACCCGTTCAGTCCGAAGACCAGAAACATCAGGCCCAGCAGGTTGCGCGCGATCAGCGTTGCGATTTTCATTATTTTCTCCTTAGGTCAGTGTTGCCATTGTTTCTGCGTTGAAGCCGCGCAGTTCGGAGAGGCGGCCTTGTTGTATCTTGCGCGCCCAGGCCGGGTCGGACAGCAGGGCGCGCCCCACGGCCACCAGGTCGAATTCGCCGCGCTCATAACGGCGGAGCAGTTCGTCCAGAGAACTGGGCGCGGTGACGGCTTCCCCGGAAAAGGAAGCGAAGAAATCCCCCGCCAGCCCCACGGAGCCGACGGTGATGGTCGCCTTGCCCGTCAGTTTCTTCGCCCAGCCCGCGAAGTTCAAGTCCGAGCCGTCAAACTCCGGCTCCCAGAACCGGCGCTGCGAACAGTGGAAGATGTCCACGCCCGCGTCCGCCAGGGGAACGAGCAACTCTTCCAGTTCTTGGGGCGTCCGGGCGAGTTTCGCGGCGTAGTCCTGGAGTTTCCACTGCGACAGGCGCAGGCAGATCACGAAATCCTCGCCCACCGCCGCACGCACGGCCCGGACGGTCTCGATGGCGAAGCGCGCCCGGTCCCCGACGGTTGGCCCGCCGTAGGCGTCGGCGCGCTGGTTGGTTTCCGCCCACAAAAACTGGTCTATCAGATAGCCGTGCGCGCCGTGAAGCTCCACCAGGTCGAACCCCAGACGCTTGGCGTCCCCGGCGGCCCCGGCGTAGGCGGCGATGGTGTCCCGGATATCACCCTCGCTCATGGCGACCCCGCCCGTCTCGCCGGGCTTGACGAGGCCGGACGGGCCTTCAAACGGCCCGTCCGGGAAGCCATCCGGGTCTTTGGACTCCACCACGCCCATGTGCCAGATCTGCGGCCCCATCGCGCCGCCGGCCTGATGCACGCCGTCAATGACCGGCTTCCACCCGGCCAGGGCCGCGTCGCCGTGGAAGCGGGGAATCTTGGGATCGTTGGCGGAGGCGGGCCGGTCAATCACGGTACCTTCCGAGAGGATCAGGCCGACGCCTCCTTCGGCGCGGCGCCGGTAATAGGCGGCGACATCGGGCGTCGGCACGCCCCCCGGCGAAAACGCCCGCGTCATCGGGGCCATCACGAAGCGGTTTTTGAGCGTGAGCGACTTCAGCGCGAAGGGCTGAAAAAGTGAATCCGTGTGCACTTGTTGTGCCTTTCTGTTCCGGTGAACGTATTATGATGCCTACGCTTTATTTTGTCAAGCGTGTAATAAAATAAATCGCAAATAAAAATCACGCGCATCAAAATACCGATTGTGGAGTATACTATGAGAGGTGAGATTGCGCTCAAGCCCAAAGGTGAAGGCCAGAACGCAGGAAGAGAAACAAATGCAGGACGAGAATTGTCAGGGCGCGGCGAGTTCCTGCGAGGCGGCGGCGACTTTCATCCGAGGCGCGCTGCTGCTCCAGGAGAAGTGGGTGATGATGATCGTCCACAGCCTGCTTGGGGGTTCGATCAGTTTCAACGAGTTGATGCGGCGGGGCGGCGTCAACACGACGACGCTGACCCAGCGGCTCAATCTTCTGGAACGCGCGGGGCTGCTGGTCAAGACGATCCACTCGACCATGCCCCCGCGCACGAGCTATGAACTGACCGAGGCGGGCCTGGCATTGAAGCCTATTTTAGACGCTATCACGGAATGGAGCGGCAAGTACCTGCCCGCTTTGGAAGAAGGGCCGGGTTGTCCGGGCGAGGAAGCCTACAGCGGGTGTGACGGGCGCTGAGAACCCGGCAGCGGCAGCGGAACATTCATTCCGCTGCCGCTGTGGGCTTATCATCATTCGTTCGGGCGCGCGGCCATCATGGCGTCGTTCATGGTCTTGAAGAAGTCGTCATAGCCGCCGTTGGCCTCGGCGAAGCGCCGGGAAAGAACCCGCTCGACACAGATTTCCGGAGGTGTCGGCTGCGTTTTCACGATGTCCATGACTTCGGCAATGTAGTCGGCGAGCGGCATTGCTCTGGGGTCGTTGGCCTGGCGCGGCCCCATCAAGTCGGTCTGTACATAGGGCGGAATGAGTTCCAGCACTTCCACCGTCGTGTCTTGAAGCTGGTAGCGCAGCGACTGCGTGTACGAATGGATGGCGGCTTTGGTGGCGGAGTAGGTCGGAGTCATCGCCAGCGGCACGAAGGCCAGCCCGGAGGTGACGTTCATCACGGTGGCGCTTGGCTGGTTCCGAAGCGTCGGCAGCAGGGCAGCCGTCAAGCGGATCGGGCCGAGCAGGTTGGTCGCAATGGTGGCTTCGGCGTCGGCAAGCGGCTCTTTTTGGGTGAGCAGGTTTTCGTTGACCATGATGCCGGCCATGTTGATCAGCACGTTGAGTTGGGGGAAGTCCTGGGCGGCCTGGGCCGCCAATGACTGAATGCTGCCCGCGTCCGTCATGTCCACGGTGAGCGCCTTCATCCCGGGGTTGGCGGCTGTCGTCTCGTCCAGTTTCTTCTGACTGCGCCCGGCAATGATAATTTGATTGCCCAGGGCGTGAAGGGCTTCGGCCAGCCCGCGCCCGATGCCGGAGCCGCCGCCGGTGATGAGAATGGTGTTGCCTGTCGTTTTCATGGTGTGTCTCCTTGTGTCGGTCATTTTGTTCCGAGGCTGCCTCGGATGAGCGCCCAAACCCCCTCAAAGTCCGCGTCAATGGCGGGATGCGCCCATTCCCCCGCGTGGGCGGGGTGGTGGAAGCGCGCCGTCGCGCTTAAGACGGCCCGCGCGGTCGCCGCCGGGTCGTCCGAGGCCACTTCGCCCCGCGCCGTGCCTTCTCGGACGATGCGGCAGACCTGGTCCGTCAGGTGGCCCAGATGCTCCCCGACGACCTCCCGCGCTTCGGCGCCCAGTGCGCAGTAGGTGGCAAATAATTCTGGGTCGTCGGCCAGCAGGCGGCGCTTGACGGCGACCAGCGCGCGCAGCCACCGTTCCAGCCGCTCCAGGGCCGGCGCGTCTTCGGCGACAATGGACTGGAGCGGGTCGTGGATGCGCGCCAGCCAAACTTCAGTCACGGCATCGCGCAAGGCGGCCTTGCCGTCAAAATGGCGGTAAATGCTGCCGTGACTGACGCCGAGCGCGCGGGCCACGTCCACCACGGTGGCCTTGCTCGGCCCGTAGCGGCGCAGGACATCTTCCGCCGCTTCCAGTATCCGCTCCCGTGTCAAACTTGTCTCGCTCATGGGTGGATTGTACCCGAACAAATGACAAATTACAATATCTGTTATATGATTTCTAAAAAACAAGCCGTCAGGTCTGCAAGACCTGACGGCAAGGGCATTCCGGCTTCTTTTTGTTTATACTCTCAACCGGCGGGCGGCGGCTGGGCGGCGAGTTCCTCCAGATAGGCGCGCAGCGTCCGCGGCTCGCGGCCCAGGATGGCGCGCAGCGTGAGCGCATTGCCCATCAGGCCGCGCTGGTTGTACCAGGCGAACATACGTCGGATCGGTTCGCCTGCATTCGGCAGTTTTTCCGGGGCGAGCGTTTCCACTTTGACTGTTCGTCCCAAAACCTCGCCCATCAGCGCGGCCAAGTCATGGCGGTTCAGGATGCCGTCGGCACAAAGCTGGTACGTCCCATACAGCAGCCGGTCCTCCGTCAGCGCAATGGCGGCGACTTCGGCCACGTCCCGGTAGTCCACCCGGCTGAAGCGAGTTTCCGCCGACCACGGTTCGGCGTAGACACTGGTTTCCACCACCTTCGGCCACCCTCCCGCGAGGTTCTGGAAAAACAGCGTCGGCTGCAGGAGCGCGTACTCCATGCCGGACTCAATAATAGCTTCCTCCACCGGCGCTTTGGCGCTGTGGTTGATGAGAGCGCCGATGACGGGGTCAATGACGGACGAGAACACGAAGCGGCGCACACCGGCCTGCTTCGCCGCGTCCACCATGCCTTTGCCGACCTCCGCCTCATTGGGCAGGAATGCGGGCGCAATGTAAAAGACTGCATCCACGCCCTGGAGCGCCGCGTCCAGGCTCGCCCGGTCGGTCAAGTCGCCCACAGCGACCTCCGCTGCGCCATGCTTGCGCACCATGTCCTCCTGATTCGCGTCCCGCACCAATCCACGTACCTTCGCGCCTCGCTTGGCAAGTTCGGGGAGGACGAGTCCGGCGAAGGGACCGGCGGCGCCGACGGCGAGAACAGTATTCGTATTAGGTACTGACATGATGTTCGTTCCTCTTTTTGGAGCCGTAGTTTCATCGCCTTGCAAAGTTGGGCATCAGTTTGGCTCGACAGTCGTTTTGAGCATCTCCGTGCGGTATTTGGGGGCGAGCGCCCCGGCTTTGGCGATGAAGGCGGCTTGCGCGGCGGCATCGAGTTTGGGCGCAGGAGTTGTCCGGGTGGGCAAGGGAATGCCGACGGCTTCAAAAAACTCCTCCTGACCGGACGGCCCGCAGATGCACAGCAGCCGCACCGGCTTGTCCGTTTTGTTGTGGAACTCGTGCGGCGCGTTGGCCGGGATATGAACGGTCTCGCCGGCGCGCACGACAGATTTTTCGCCCCGGAATGTGGCCTCAATCTCGCCTTCAAGGAGGATGAACGACTCTTCAAAGTCATGGCGATGCGGCGCAGGCCCGCCGCCGGGCGGGACCAGCATATCGATCAGGCAGTAGCGCCCGTCGGTGTCGTCGCCCGACAGCAGGATCGTGTAGGTGTCTCCCACCATTCCAATGTGCGGCAGGTTCTGGTCTTTGTCAGGGCGTGCCAGCACGAGGCGGCGGCTTTGGTCATCGGGCGGGAGCGGCGACGCTGGCTGAGATGTGATGGCATGGGTGTTCATAAGATTGCTCCTTTGAGAGACTGGACAGCCTAGAAATTTCCGCCGCCGTACACGCTTTCGGAGGCTGATTGCTTGACGCCCTGCATCAGATGTTTCAGCCGTTCCATGTCGTCGCCGGTCAGTCTGCCTTTCTCGCGCTTGCTGAGGTCAATGCCTGCCGTGGGGAGTGCGGCAGCCAAATCGTCCGCGCGCACCTCCAGGAAAGCGGCGGCTTCTTCCAGCGAGCGAGAGGCTTGCGAAGGTGTCCCGTTCGCTTCCACAAGCGGCTCCGGGCCGCCATGCTGTTTTACTGTCATGGTTTTCATCAGACTGCTCCTTTAGGCTTAAGTTTAGTCGCTTCCCGTTTTCGGCTCGCCCTTTTGCCAGCCCCCGACGGTTTCCCGCGCGAAGTCTTCATAGTGGCGGGGCGCATGACCAAGCAGGCGCGTCAGCGCCTCCACATCCCCGTCCCCGGCGACGAAGCCGCGTTCCAGATAGCCCTGGAACATCATGCGGAAATCGAAGGCGGACCAGGCTGGGAGCGCTTGGCGCATCTGCTGCTCGTACTGGTCCATGTCTTCGCCGCCGTAGCGGATCTTCTTGCCGAGCAGGTCGCTCCACAGGGAGGCTGCTCCCGGCCCGCTGATCGGCTCCGGCCCAACGATGTTGTACGTCTTCCCCTCATGCCCGTCTGTCGTCAGCGCGATGGCGGCGGCCTCGGCGATATCGCGCACATCCACCGCCGAGATGCCTGTCTTCCCCAGAGGGACGGGATAAACGCCGGCTTCCATCAGCGGCCCCTTCAGCGAGACGTCGTTCTGGAAAAAGTAGTTCGGGCGCAGGATCGTGTAGGGCAGGTCAAACTGCTTCAAAGCGCTCTCCATGGTGACTTTAGAAGCAAAGTGAGGAACATCTTTGAACTTCTCCGCCTGAAAAACGGAGTGATAGACGATGTGCTTGATCTTGAGCTTCTTTGCCAGATCGTAGGCAATCAACCCCTGCGTCAGCTCATCGGCAACAACGCCGTTCAGGAGGTAGAGCTTGTCCATGCCGTCAAGCGCCTTTTGGACTGAGACGGGGTCGAGCAGATCGCCGACAACAGCCTCCACCCCTTCCGGGAGTCGCGCGGACGCCTCCTGCTTGCGAACTAAGGCGCGGACGGTTGCTCCGCGCTTGCACAGCTCTTTCAGCACTTCCGAGCCGACTTTGCCGGTGCCGCCGGTGACGAGAATTCTCATAAGGTACTCCTTCACTCAATCGTTGGCCTGTATTATATAGGACTTACGCAGTTGGCGTGTTGAGTTGATTTTCTTGGGTCGGAACGTTCATCGCTTCGCTCTTTCGTGGGGCGATTTCAGATTGCTGAGGTGCCGCCATCGACAGCCAATTCCACCCCATTCACGAAGGTCGAGTCGTCGGAAGCAAGAAACAGTGCCACAGTCGCAATCTCCTCAGGGCGACCCATCTTTCCTCGTGGAATCAAGGATTCGAACTGCTTCATCGTCTCCTCGTCGAATATCTGCTCCTGAATCGGTGTGGCGATCTGCCCCGGACTCAGTACGTTCACCCGAATATTCCTGTCCTTCAGTTCGTTGAGCCACGTGCGCGCGAATGAGCGTAACGCAGCCTTACTCGCCGAATACACACTATAATCAGGCCAGCCTTTGACCGATGCAATCGATCCGGTCATGAAGATCGATCCGCCATCGTTGAACAGCGGCAACGCCTTCTGAACCGTGAAAAGCGTGCCACGTGTATTCAGACCGAAGACCTCATCAAAGTGCTTGTCGGTAATCTCGCCCAACTTGGAGGATTCTCCCATTCCGGCGCTTGCGAACAGCACGTCGATGCTGCCCTTTTCCCGCCTGACGGTATCAAACAAGCGGTCAAGGTCGTCCAGGTCGGCCGCATCACCCTGAACGCCGGTCACGTTTCGGCCAATCAGCTTGACGGCCTCATCCAAAGCTTTTTGCCTTCGACCCGTGATGAAAACATAGGCCCCTTCTTCAACAAACAATTTGGCGCTGGCTAGCGCCATGCCACTTGATCCGCCCGTTATTACCGCAACCTTGCCATCAAGCTTTCCCATAACCGTTCCTTTCGTAATAGTCGGCAACATCCGTGATCGTTGAACCGGTCCTCAGATGACAGACTCTCAAGTAGTATCATAACTAGATGCCCCAACTGCGTAACTCCTATTATATATCATTCATTAAAGAAATATAAACGTCAACAGGATAATTTTTTAACGATTGATACAATTATTTTTTGGACGGTATACTCTTGCTATGGCAAGTGAAGCAATGACCGGAGACGAACCGACGCGCAGGCCGCGCGGGCGGCCGCGCGCCTTTGATGTTGACCAGGCGCTGGAAGCGGCCATGCGCATTTTTTGGGAGAAGGGATATGAAGGAACATCCATGTTGGACCTGACGGCGGCGACGGGACTGAAAAGCCCCAGTTTGTATGCCGCCTTCGGCGACAAGGCCGCACTTTTCCGCAAGGTGCTGGACCGATACGTCCAGGGTCCGGGCGGCTATCTGCAGGCGGCTCTGGACGCGCCGACGGCGTATGACGGCGTGGAAAGGTTCCTGTTGGGAGCGGTTGACCTGCTGACCGCACCCGGTAATCCATCCATGTGCCTGATTGCGCAGGGATCATTGGTCAGTGGGGAGAAGGCCGACGCTATTCGCCGCGAGGTGATTGTGCGCCGGCAGCAAGGCGAGGCGAGGCTGCGCGCGCGTCTGGAACGCGCGGTTTCGGAGGGCGAACTGTCGCAGAGGACTGATACGGAGACCCTGGCGCGCTACTTTGTGACGGTGGCGCGGGGTTTGGGCATCAGCGCCCTCAGCGGCGCGGGGCGAGACGAATTGATCGGCGTGGTCCGCATGGCGTTGCAGGTGTGGCCTGCCCACCGCGTCGCCTGACCGGCTTCAAGAAGCGCCCCGCAGCCGCGCCAGGTCGCGCAGCGGCGGCGCGCCGAACAGACGGCTGTATTCGCGGTTGAACTGGGACGGGCTTTGGTAGCCGACGCGGTAGCCCGCCGTCGCGGCGTCCAGGGCCTCGGACAGCATCAGGCGGCGCGCTTCCTGCAGGCGCAGGCGCTTCTGATACTGCAGCGGGCTGAGGGCGGTGACGGCCTTGAAATGGTGGTGCAGCCCCGACGGACTCATGCAGACTTCCTGAGCAATCGTCTCAATCCGCAGCGGCTCGGCGTAGTGACGCTTCAGCCAGTCAATCGCCCGCGCCACGCGCTGTGTCAGGCTATCGTGTAGGACGCGACGGCGCAGCTGCGCCCCCTGCGCGCCGGACAGCAGGCGGTACAGAATCTCGCGCAGGGCCAGCGGGGCCAGCACGGGGACGTCCTGCGGGGTGTCCAGCAGGCGCAGCAGGCGCACGACGGCGTCCAGCAATGGCAGATCCGTCCGGCTCAGGGACAGGCTCCGCGCCGATGCCCCGTCTGCGGAGGAAGGCGGGCCGCCGCCGGACTCCATGTCCAACAGCAACGCGCTGATCTGCCGGGGGTCAATGTCCAGGCAGAACCCCAGGTACGGCTCGTCCGGCGACGCCTCGATGACCTGCGCGGCGATGGGCAGGTCCACCGAAACGAGCAAAAAGCGCGACGGGTCGTGCAGATGCACCTCCTCGCCCAGCACCGCCTGCTTGCAGCCCTGCGCGACCATGCAGAAGGTCGGTTTCTGGACGCCGTAGACCGGCAGTGACGGGGCGGACAGTCGGTACAAAGTCAGCGGGGCGACGGCGGTCCGGTGAATCCCGTCTTCGCCGGTCAGCCGGTCAATGAGCGTGACCAGTTCGGCCCGCTTGCGGCACAGCGCGTCTTCCAGGCTGTCGCTTGTTTCGTGATCGGCAAGAGTGGTGGATGTCATCGGTTCCGGCTCCTTTGGGCTGCCTCCAGTATACCCCCTTGTGTCCGAGCCTGACCTTGTATCAATCCCCGATTGCAGGATCGGGCAAGGACATTGCAGTATCCGGCTACTGGTTTCTGCGCGTGTGGGAGTAAGATCACTTGACAACACAGGAGACGATGAGCATGAACGTTTTCGGATACGCGGCCCGGTCGGCGACTGCGCCGGTCGCGCCTTTTGATTTTGAGCGGCGTGACCCGCGCCCGGACGACGTGGTGATTGACATCCTTTACTGCGGCGTCTGTCACACCGACATCCATTCCACCCGCAACGACTGGGGCTACAGTTCCTACCCGCTGGTGCCGGGCCACGAAATCATCGGGCGCGTCGCCCAGGTCGGCGGCGACGTGAGCGGCTTCACGCCGGGCGACACGGTCGGCGTGGGGGTGATGGTGGACTCCTGCCGCCAGTGCGAGGCGTGCCTGGCCGGGCAGGAAGTCTACTGCGAGAACAACTGCACCCAGACCTACAACGACAAGGACCGGCACGACGGGCGGCCCACCTACGGCGGCTACTCGGCGCGCGTTGTCGTCTCCGACAAGTTCGTGCTGCACATCCCGGACGCGCTCGACCCCAAAGCCGCCGGGCCGCTCCTGTGCGCGGGCATCACGACCTACTCGCCCCTGAAGCACTGGAAGATCGGGCCGGGCCACAGCGTCGCCGTCGTCGGCCTGGGCGGCCTGGGGCATCTGGGGCTGAAGTTCGCCAAAGCGCTGGGCGCGGACGTGACGCTGCTCACGCGCTCCGCCGACAAGGAAGCCGAGGCGCGGCGGCTGGGCGCCGACCGTGTGGTAATCTCCACCGACCCGGCGCAGATGGGCGCGTCCGCCCGTCACTTTGACTTCATCCTCGACACGGTGCCGAGCGCCCACGACCTCAACCCGTACCTGGCGACGCTGAAGCGCGACGGGACGCTCATCCTGGTCGGGCAGCTGGACGCCATCGAGCCGACCATTCCGGGCGTGTCGCTGATGGCGGGCCGCAAGTCCATCGCCGGTTCGGGCGCGGGCGGCATCACCGAGACTCAGGAGATGCTCCATTTCTGCGCCGAG
>CAZZVX010000054.1:0-17172 GCA_964657535.1 Armatimonadota bacterium
CCTGCAAGGCGGCGGGGCGCTGCCCCTGCTGGCGGCGGACTTGCTGAATGCCGGTTCTGCCGGGTCCACGGTGCGTCCGGGACTGGCCGCCAAGACCGCGCCTCTTCTGGGGTGGATGGGGGTGCGCACGGTCGTTACGTTCCGCCCGCTGCCGCTGCACGCGATGCCCGGCCTGTCTCTCGTCGCCAATTGGCAGGATGGGCCGAATGCGGGGACCGTCTATCGCTGCGACGATTTTGTGCCGCGCGCCCGCGTTTATTCGTCTTGGCAGCCGGTGACGGAGTCGGTCACGCCGCTCGATGTCGCCCGCGCCTGGGTCTCGCCGCGGGCCGACCCGGAGGCGCTGAATCGCCCCTGGGTCGAAGGTCATCTGCCTGCGCCCGGTGCGCCGCCGTCACCGCCGCGCCCCGTGACGGTGCTGCGGGACGCGCCGGACCGGATGACGCTGGTCGTTGCCGCGTCTTCGCAAGCGTCGCTCTGCGTGCTGGCGGACACCGATTACCCCGGCTGGCGGGCGACTTTAGACAACAAACCGGCGCCGGTGCTGTTGGCCGACGGCGTCTATCGCGCCGTGTTCGTGCCGCCGAGCGCCGGAGCGCAGACGCTGGACTTGGAGTACCGGCCCGAAGTGTTTATGGTCGGTTTTTATGTCACCGGCGTCACGGCTATGTTTTTGGCGGCGTTCAGGACGGCATCAAGAATGAGGAGGCGCGCGACGTGAGATTAGGCCTGAGTATGTGGAGTTATTTCGCCGCGTGGAAGCGCGGCGCGCTGGATATTCCCGGCTTTATCCGGGAAGCCAGGCGTTTGGACGTGGCAGGCGTCGAACTGTTAGACTTTTTCTGGAAAGACCGCGCCGCCGAGACGCCCGCCGTGCGTGACGCCCTGCAGGAGACGGGGCTGTCGGTCGGGGTTTACTCGGTCTCCAACAACTTTGCCCTGCCCGATCCCGCCGCGCGGGCGGCGCAGGTTGAAATTGTCATTGCGGGCATTGATAGCGCGGCGGAATTCGGCGCCGGGGTCGTGCGCGTCTTCGCGGGCAACCCGCAGCCCGGCATCGGCCTGAGCGACGCCTTCGACTGGATCGTGACGGCGTTCGGCGAATGCGTCGGGTACGCCGAAAGCAAGGGCATCGTGCTGGCGCTCGAAAACCACGGCGCGTTGGCCGGACGCAGCGCGCAGGTCGCGCAGATTTTAGACGCCGTTGGCAGTCCTGCCCTCCAAGCCAACCCGGACACCGGGAACTTTCTGCTCGTCCACGAGGCTTCGCACGAGGCCGTCGCCCGCCTCGCGTCGCGAGCGGGGATGGTGCATTTCAAGGACTTCCATCGTGTCCCCGACGACTATGCAGGCTTTGCGTACCAGGCCGCCGACGGCGCGAAGTTCGCGGGCCGCGCCATCGGCGAAGGCGACGTGAACCTGGCCGATTGTCTGATCGCACTCGACGCCGCCGGATTCGACGGCTGGCTGAACATCGAATACGAGGCCGAAGAAGACCCCATGACCGGCGTTGCGCGCTCCGTCGCCAACACCAAACGCCTGATGGCCGAGATGCTTTGAGAAATCCATTTCTGAATGCCTAAACGTAAAAATCTGCTTCTTCCGGGGGCTGTGATACTCCTTTGTCTTATTGGAGCATTTGTCTATCTTGCGACGAAGACCAGTTTCTTCAATGCAACCTCCGATCACAATGCGGTCGAAGGCACGGACTATGACAGTTTTGACATCGCCCCGGACGGACGGCAGATCGTCTTTGCAGGCGGCGGCAGCGGCGGCAAGGACTTGTTCCTCTTCGATCTGGGGACTCATCATGTCACGCGGCTGACCGATACGCCGGCCTATGAGAACTATCCGGCCTTCTCCCCGGACGGGCGCAGCATCGTCTATCAGTCTGCCCCGAACCTCGACAGCCCGCGCTGCATCGCAATCCGTTCTCTGGACGGCTTCCATGTCCGCCAGATCACGGAGCCGGGGAAGATGGCAGATATGTACCCGTCCTTCTCGCGCGACGGTCAGCGAGTCGTGTTCGTTCGCGCGGAGTTCATGGCAGACACGGGCGGCGAGGAGCCTGTCGGCTTCGGGGATATTTGGATTGTGAACCGGGACGGGAGCGGCCTCAAGCGCCTGACACACGCTCGGTATGGAGGCTTCGTTAGGCCCAAGTTCTTCCCTGATGGGCAGAGTGTGCTTTTTGAACGGTGGGTGGAGACTTGGGACGGGAGAGGGAATGCGTACATCGCCAGTGTAGGAATTGGCGGGGGAGCCGTTCGGAACCTGGAGCAATACAAGGGATGGAGTACCCGCCCGGCCTTTTTCCTTGATGGGCAACAAGTCGTGTTCGTCTCCGACATTGACGAGGCCTACCAGTACGATCTCTACCGAATGCCCCTCGGTGCCGGGAAGCCGGTGGCCCTGCGGGTCTCTCGCTATGGGACCGGGTTCCATGATCCGGCGGTGATGCCCAACGGGCGTTCGATCCTGTATCTGTCGGGCTACGGTGCCGATCTGTGGCAGGTGGACGTGGACGGCAGTCACGCCCACCGCATCGCGACTGATGCCCTATTCAGTGACCCAATGCACTGGCATTCGTAACACTGGTCAAATTCACTGCGTCAACGGCCAGGTTCTGCTCACAAAGGAAACAACACATCTTGTCACAAATGTCAAATCTTATGGGGCGTTCAGCACTCGCCCTCCTGATGACTGTCGCCGTTGCCCCGGCGGCACAGGCCGCGCCGAAGACGCCCAGCCCGCTGAACTACACCGTGCAGGACATTGACGGCAAGAAAGTTTCGCTGTCGAAATACCGGGGCGACGTCGTGATGATCGTCAACACGGCCTCGCTGTGCGGCAACACGCCGCAGTACGCCTCGCTCGAAAAACTGTACCAGACCTACAAAGCGCGGGGCTTTCGGATACTCGCGTTCCCCGCGAACAACTTCGCTCAGCAGGAGCCGGGTCCGAACGGGCAGATCAAACTGTTCTGCACGCTCAAGTACCACACGACGTTCGACCTGTTCGGCAAGATATCCGTGAAAGGGCCGGACCAAGCGCCGCTTTATTCGTTCCTGACGGATAAAACGACCGACCCGCAGTTCGGCGGCGACATCGAATGGAACTTCGCTAAATTCCTCGTCGGGCGCGGCGGCCAGGTCGTCGCCCGTTTTCCTGCCGGCCACGACCCGCTCTCGCCCGATGTCGTCGCCGCCGTCGAGCAGCAGTTGAACGCGCCCGCGCCAAAGAAGTAAGCAGACATGAGGATTGAGCAGAACAGCAAACTCGTGATGATCGGGGACTCGATCACGGACGCTGGGCGGGCGCAGCCGGTGGGGGAGGGGCGCAATGACGCCCTGGGAAGCGGCTACGTCAGCCTGGTGGATGCGCTGATCGGCGCGGTGTATCCGCACCACGCCCTACGGATCGTCAACATGGGGACGAGCGGGAATACCGTGCGCTCGCTCAAAGAACGGTGGCAGCGGGACGTGCTGGACCTGACGCCGGATTGGGTGTCAGTCATGATCGGCATCAACGATGTCTGGCGGCAGTTCGACAGCCCCCGGCAGCCGGAAAGCCATGTATACGCCGAGGAGTACGCCGCAACGCTGGAAGAACTGGTCGCCGTGACGAGGCCCCGCGTCAAAGGCCTGGTGCTGATGACGCCGTTCTACATCGAGCCGAACGCGGCTGACCCCATGCGCGCCATGATGGACCGTTATAGGGCGATTGTGCGCGAGATTGCAGGCCGACATGACGCGCTGTTCGTTGACACGCAGGCCGCCTTTGACGAGATACTGCCCGCTCATTATCCGGCGACACTGGCCTGGGATCGCGTCCACCCAAACCGGACCGGTCACATGGCTCTCGCCCGCGCCTTCTTGAACGCCGTCGGCTTTGCGTGGTGATGGTGTTCATCCGGGCGGCGCCGGGGATGCAAAATCGGGCGCAGTCTGGTATGATGCCTTGCAAACCCTCTGACAAACGAGAGAGGCTGTAAAAAGGAGCCTGGGAAGATGCCGAAGCATACAATCGTGGTCATGGACGGCGACCAGACGGGGCAGGAACTTCTGCTCGAAGGGCTGCGCGTTCTCAACCCCGCCGTGACCCGCGTGGACATGGAGTTCCTGCACTATGACCTGTCGCTGGAAAACCGACGGGCGACGCAGAACGAAGTCGTTCACCAGGCCGCCAAAGCGATGTGCGAGCACGGGCTGGGGCTGAAGGCGGCGACGATCACGCCCGACGTGAAAGGCGATGTCGGTTCGCCGAACGCCATTCTGCGCCGGGAGATTGACGGCACGGTGATCGTCCGTACCGGGCGCCGGCTGCCGGGGGTGCTGCCCGTCGGCGGCGTGTCCGCGCCGATGTCGGTGGTCCGCATGGCGGTCGGCGATGCGTATGGCGCCAAGGAGTGGCGCGAGGGCGAGGGCTACGACGAGGTCGCGTTCCGCACCGAATCCATTGACCGCGCGACCTGCCGCATGGTGGCCGAATTCGCGTTCCGGCAGGCGCGCAAGATGGGCGCGAAAGTTTTCGGCGGGCCGAAATACACGGTTTCGCCCATCTACGAGGGGATGTTCAAGGAAGAGATGGACGCGGCCTCCAAGCGCAATTCGGACGTGCGCTACGAGCCGCAGCTGATTGACGCCACTTACGCGCTCTTGCTGGCGCGCGCCGCCGAGCCGCTCGTCATTCCCGCGCTGAACCGCGACGGGGACTGCCTTTCGGACTTGGTGCTGGCGTTCTACGGCTCCATCGCCGGCTCGGAGTCGCTGCTGCTGGCGTTTGACGAACAATTAGAGCCGCGCGTGGTGATGACGGAAGCGCCGCACGGCACGGCCCCGTCGCTTCAGGGGAAAAACATCGCCAACCCACTGGCAATGATCCTAGCGGGCGCGTCCCTGCTGACGTTCCTGCACACGCCGGAAGCCTCGCGGGCCTCACGGGCTATTTACGAAGCCGCGTTTGAGGCGATCCACGACGGCACCCGCACCAGCGACCTCGGCGGCGGCGCGACCACGACCGAGTTCACGGACAGCGTCATTCACCGTGTCCAGAGCAAAGTGGAGGTCTGGGAAGCCCTCGGCGAGCGGTAATCAAGACAGCCCACCACCTTGCTTCGGTCGTTCCTCGCTGCGCAGGGTCCTCCCGCTTCGGGCGAAGCCTCTATGCCTGAAGGCATTACTTCGTATCGGCTTGCCGAGCGAGGACCCCAGCGAAGCGGGGAGGTGGGCTTCTGTCAGGCGAACATCAAATAGGGCTGTTCCAAAATCTCCTTGAGGCGGGCCAGGAACAGGGCGGCGGGGGCGCCGTCGGTCACGCGGTGGTCGAACGACAGGCACAGGTTCATCATCGGGCGTACCTGCGGCTGGCCGCCCACGGGAACGAGCGTGTCTACGATGGAGCAGACGCCGAGAATGGCGGCCTGCGGCGGATTGATGATCGGGTTGAACTGCGTCACGCCGGACGTGCCGAGGTTGGTGATCGAGAACGTCCCCCCCGTCACGTCGTCCGGGGCCAGGGAACCCGAACGGGCTTTGGCGACGAGTGCCTTGAGCGCAGCGCTGAACTCGCCTAACGGTTTGGTTTGCACGTCTCTGACCACTGGGACGATCAGGCCGTCCGCGCCGAGCGAGACGGCGATGCCCAGATGGACGGCGGCGTACTGCGTGATCGTGTCGCCGGCAAGCGTGCTGTTAAGAATAGAATGGTCTTGCAAGGCGCGGGCCGTCGCTTTGGCGATGACGTCGGTGAACGAGACGCGGACGCCCTGCGTTTTTTCGATGGCGGGCAGGATCTGCTGTCGAAAGCGCGTTGCTTCACTCATGTCTACGGGGATGGTCAGCGTGACGTGCGGCGCGGTGGCCGCGCTGCGGGCTACGGCGTCAGCGACCATCTTGCGCATCCCCGTGAGTTTTGTCGTCTTGACTCCCCCATCCTCCGTGGGGAGGACAGTCGGGTGGGTAGGTGTCTTATCGGGCGCAGGCCCGATCAAGCGGCGCACGTCGTCGTGCGTGACTTTGCCGCCGGGGCCGCTGCCCGACACGTCCCCCACAGCGACGCCGTGGGCGGCGGCGACCTTTTGGGCCAGCGGCGAGGCGCGCTGCGCCTTCTTTTGCGCCTGCTGCTCTTCGTAGAACGCGACGACATCGGCCTCGACCACGCGGCCTTCGACGCCGGTGCCGCGACCGACCAATAATTTGATGTCTACGCCGTACTCGTCGGCATAGCGCCGGGCGCGCGGGCTGGCGAAGATGCGGCTGTCCGGAGGCGGTGCCGCCGAGACGCCTGGCGCGGGGACACTGACGGCGCCCGCGCCAGAGAGCAGTGCGCTGATGTCTTCGTCTGCGGCTCCGACAATCGCCACGGGCGCTCCGACGGGGATCATGTCATCGGGGGCGGCCAAAATCTTGCGCAGGACGCCGGACGCGGTCACCTCGACCTCCATGTTGACCTTGTCGGTCATCACTTCGTAGAGGGCTTCGCCTTTGCTGACAGTCTCGCCTTCGGATTTGAACCAGCGCGTGATCGTGCCTTCCTCCATCGTCTGCCCCAGCGCAGGCAGGTCTAGACGTGTCGCCATGTTTCTTTCCCTTTATTCTCTGCCGAAGGCCTCGCGGCGGGCCTCGCGGTCGCGGTCGCGGTCGGCGATGCTTTCGCGCTTGTCCCACAGTTTTTTGCCGCGCCCGACGCCGATCTCTAACTTCGCGTAGCCGTGTTCGAAAAAGAGTTTTGTCGGCACAATGGTCAGGCCGCGCTCGTTGACGCGCGTGACCATCTTCGTGATCTGCCATTTGTGCAGCAGGAGTTTGCGCGGGCGGCGCGGCTCGACGTTGTACCGGTTGCCCTGTTCGTAAGGCGCGATGTAGAAATTGTAGACCCAGATCTCCCCGTTTTGTGCGCGGCAGAAGGAATCCTGCAAGTTCGCCAGCCCCAACCGGATGGACTTGATTTCCGTTCCCGTGAGGACGATTCCGGCGGCGAAGGTCTCGTCAATCTCGTACTCATGCCGCGCTTTGCGGTTGAGGATGGTGACGTTGCGCTTGCGCGCGTCGTCCTGTTTGTTCTTGACGGCTGCCATAGGCGCTATTATAGCAGAGACACGGCGCTTGTTCAAGCCTGAGCGGACTGGAAGAACTATGGTATAATGAACGAAAGGCGGGTGAGCGCTTCGGCAGCGGGGCGCGCAAGGGAGAGCATTCGTTGGGCATCTACGTGGTGACCGGGGGGGCGGGCTTTATCGGCTCGCACCTGACGACGCAGTTGGGGCGGGCGGGCCATTCCGTCCGCATTCTGGATAACTTCACCGGCGCGGGTTCGCGGGAGCGGGCGGCGCAGCTCGCCGATGTGCCGCACGTGACGCTGACGGAGGGCGACGTGCGCGATGAGGACGCCTGCCGCCGCGTGTGCGCCGGGGCGGACATCGTGCTGCACCAGGCGGCGGAAGCGTCCGTGCCGCAGTCCATCGAGCAGCCTGCGCTCTGCGCGGACATCAATGTCGGCGGGACGATCAATATGCTGGCGGCGGCGCAGGCCGCCGGGACGGTGACGCGCTTCGTGCTGGCGTCTTCGTGCGCCGTCTACGGCGACACGCCCGCCATGTCCAAGCACGAAGCGTCGCTGGTGGACCCCATCTCGCCCTACGCCTCGTCCAAACTCTCCGGCGAGTATTTCTGCCGCAACTTTTTTCGCCTGCACGGGCTTCAGACGGTCGCGCTGCGCTATTTCAACGTCTACGGCCCCGGCCAGAACCCGGACGGCGCGTATGCCGCCGTGATTCCGAAGTTCATGACCGCGATTGCGCGCGGCGACCGGCCCGTGATCTACGGGGACGGCGAGCAGTCGCGTGACTTTATCTATATTGACGACGTCGTGGAAGCGAATCTGCGCGCCGCCAGCGGCCTGCGCGGCACGGGCGGCAAGGTCTTCAACATCGGCAGCGGCCAGCGGGTCTCGCTGAATCAGCTCATCGAGAAGATGGAATATATCCTGGGCCGCCCCATCCCGACGGAGAAGCGCGAGCGGCGCGCGGGCGACATCCGCCACTCGCGCGCCGATGTGGCGGCGGCGGCGGGTCTGCTGCAATTTGCGCCGGCTGTCTCGCTGGATCGGGGCTTGGCACAAACCTTGCAGTGGTACCAGGGGCTGGAAGAAAATCAAGTACAACAAATAGGAGCAGTTTCAACGTGAATATCTGTGTTATCGGAACGGGGTATGTCGGCCTGGTCACGGGCGTCGTCTTCTCGGACCTCGGCAACGACGTGGCGTGCGTGGACAAGAATGTCGCCAAGATTGACGGCCTCAACGCCGGCGTCATGCCCATCTACGAGCCGGGCCTCGAAGAGATGGTCGCCCGCAACGTCGGCGACGGGCGGCTGACCTTCACCACCGACCTGGACACGGCGGTCGCCAAAGCCGAGGTCGTCTTCATCGCCGTCGGCACGCCCCCCCGCGAGGACGGCAGCACGGACCTATCCTTCGTCGAGGATGCCGCCAAGGGCGTCGCCCGCGCCCTCAACCGCTACAAGGTCATCGTCAACAAGAGCACCGTCCCGGTCGGTACGGGCGACTTCGTGCGTGAGGTCATCGAGACCAACAAGCGCCGCGCCGTGGACTTCGACGTGGTCTCCAACCCCGAATTCCTGCGTGAAG
This sequence comes from Armatimonadota bacterium, assembly GCA_964657535.1. GTDB lineage: Bacteria > Armatimonadota > Armatimonadia > Armatimonadales > Capsulimonadaceae > CAZZVX01. The sequence continues at coordinate 8,650 of CAZZVX010000054.1, forward strand.
GCTCCGCCATCACCGACACGCTCGCCCCCGACCGGATCGTGATCGGCGCCCCCAACAAGGTCGTCGCCATGCGCCTGCTCGAACTCTACGCCCCGCTGGAGCGCCCGATGATCGTCACGGACGTGGCGAGCGCCGAGATGATCAAGTACGCCTCCAATGCATTCCTGGCGACCAAGATCTCCTTCGCCAACGCCATCGCCAACATCTGCGAGGAGGCGGGGGCGGACGTAACGCAGGTGGTCAAGGGGATGGGTCTGGACGCGCGCATCGGTCAGGCGTTTCTCTCGGCAGGCCTGGGCTACGGCGGGTCGTGCTTCCCGAAGGACACGCGCTCGCTGCTGCACACGGCGCAGGAGTTCGGCTGTGACTTCCCGCTGCTGTCGGCGACTATCGAGACCAACGAGAACCAGCCCAAGCGCTTCATCGGCAAGATTCATGCGGCCATCGGCGACATGAAGGGCAAGACGGTCGGCGTCCTGGGGCTGGCGTTCAAGCCCAACACGGACGACATGCGCGAGGCGAAGTCTCTGGACGTGATCGCCGACTTGCTGGCGTCGGGCGCGACGGTGAAGGCTTATGACCCGATTGCGATGGAGAACACGCGGTCGGTGTTCCCGCACATCACGTATGCCAACAACGCCTACGAAGTGGCCGTCGGGGCGGACGCGCTGGTGATCGTGACGGAGTGGAACGAGTTCAAGCTGCTCAACTTCGAGCGCCTGCGCGAGACGATGGCTCGCCCTTTGATTCTGGACGGGCGCAACCTGTATGACCCGGAGCGTCTGCGCCGACTCGGCTTCGAGTACCACAGCATCGGACGGCCATCCTCGCTGACCGAGAAGAAGAACGTCTCTGGACGTCTTCACCTTGCCTCTTCAGACCCACTGAAGGAAACTGCGCCGCTTTCATGACAGTCCCACCCAAAGCCGCGATGCTCGCCCAGCATCGCGGCGTCCGTCAATTCGTCAAGTTCGGCATCGTCGGGGCCACCAGCACGATTATCAGTTTTCTGATCTTCAACGTGGCCCTGAGTCAACTGCACCAGAACCGGTACACGTCGGAGACGCTTGCCTTCTGCATTTCCGTCGTCAACGGCTATTTCTGGAACAAGCGCTGGACCTTCAAAGACACGCCCAGCAAAGCCGTTCACACACAATTTATTCAATTCGTGCTGGTGAACGTCGTCGGCCTGCTGATCGACCTGCTGATCATGCGCCTGATCTCCGTTCCCCTGGAGCATCAGTTCGGCGTTTCCCTCAAACTCGCCGCCAACATTGCCAAAATTGTGGCTGTGGCGATTGTCTTCTTCTGGAACTTCTTCGCCAACCGCCTCTGGACCTTCAAGCATTAGCATGGCTTCCACCATCAGCGTCATCATTCCGACCTTCAACCGGGCGGCGCTGCTGACGCAGACCCTGAACAGCGTCCTGGCCCAAACGCGCCCGCCGGACGAGATCATCGTCGTGGACGACGGCTCCACGGACGACACGGCGGATGTTGTCGCGTCCTACGGCCCGCGCGTCCGCTACCAGTATCAGACGAATGCGTATCAGGCGGCGGCGCGCAATAAAGGTCAGTCCCTGGCGACGGGGGATTATCTGGCCTTCCTCGACTCGGACGACCTGTGGCTGCCGGATGCGCTGGCAGAACTGGAAACGGCTTTGGAGGCCGCGCCACGGGCCGTCGTCGCCTACTGCCGCGCTCAGATCGTGGACGGCGCGGGAAACGTGGTTGAAAGTCTGTTCAAGCCGTTTTCTCCTGAAGGTGACGTCTGGAAGCCGTTGATCGTGGAGAATTTCCTGCTCTCGACGGGGCCGGCGCTGATCCGCCGCACGGCGCTGGACAAGACCGGCCCCTGGGACTCCGACTTGCGCGGCGTGGAAGATTGGGATATGTTCCTGCGCTTGGCGGAACAAGGGCCGTTCGTGTGCGTCCCGGAGCCGCTCTTCCAGTATCGCTTTCACGGCAGCAATATGTCTTCCCTGAAGGAGATCATGCAGGTCAGCACCAACCGCAAGGTTGTCAAGTTGTTCCGGCGGCATTGGGCGCAGCCATCTCGGTTCTGGTTTTTGGCGGCCAACTACACGCACAAGTCGCTGGAACGGGCGGTGCGAAGAAAACGTGTGTGACAAGCGCGCTTGCATTCTGCATCTTTTTTGGGTACAATTTACCTGTCTTACTTATCACTCTTATCACTATGGGCGTTCAACTCACACGCGCGCAGGTCGCGCAGATGCTGCATATCACGCCCAAGACGCTGGCCGTCTGGGAGAAAACCGGGCGCATCCCCCCGCCGGAGCGGGACTGGCGGGGCTGGCGCGTGTACGATGAGGCGGCCATCCAGACCGTCCGGGATGCGCTGGGTCAGGCCGGGCCTGCGGCGGCCATACCGCCTGAGGGGGAGCCGATGCAGATCAGCGCCCGTAACCGCCTGCGCGGAGTCGTTAAAGAGATCACCGGCGACGGCGTTCTGTGCGAAGTCATTCTCGATCTCGGCAACGGGCAGGAGATCGTGTCCGTCATCACCCGCTCGTCTGCCGAGCGCCTGGGGCTGAAGCCGGGCGTGGAAGCCTATGCTTTGATGAAATCTACGGAGGTGCTGCTTGCGCGTTAGTGTTGTGTCTCGGACCGTACTGCTGGTCACGTTATTTGCCGCCGTGTCGCCCATCGTCCGAGCCGACAATCTCCAAATCGCGGCGGCGGCTAATTTACAAAAGATCATGACCGAGGCCATTATTCCGGCCTTCGAGAAGAAGACCGGCGCGACGGTCACGCTGACATTCGGCGCGACCAAGCAACTCGCGCAGCAGCTCTCGCAGGGCGCTCCCGTAGATGTCTTCGTGTCTGCCGACACGGCGACCGTAGACAAACTGGCGAGTCAGAGTCTGGTCCTTCCGGCGACGGAGCGCGTGTACGCCATCGGCGAACTGGTGCTGTGGACGCGCAAGGATTCCAAACGGCACCCGCGCAAGATTCAAGATCTGGCAAACCCAGCGTATGCGAAGATCGCCATCGCCAACCCCGCGACGGCCCCCTACGGTCTGGCGGCGCAGCAGGCGTTCGCGGCAACAAACTTGACGGCGGGCGTGGCGGGGCGCATCGTGCAGGCGGAAAACATCGCCCAGGCGCTGCAATACGCGCAGAGCGGCAACGCCGACGTGTCGCTTACGGCCCTTTCCCTGGTCATTGAAGACAAGACCGACCCTTACGTGATCGTCCCGGAAAAACTCCACGCGCCCATCGCGCAGGCCGCCGCCGTCGTCAAAGGCACGGCGCACCCGCTGATGGCGCAGAAGTTCCTTGATTTCCTCACCGGCAAAGACGCTGCTCCTCTGTGGAAGAAGTACGGCTACCGCCTGCCTTCCCCGGCCAAGAAAGGATAGCGTCTTTTTGAAACGCCGCGCGTTCACTCTGATCGAACTCCTCGTCGTCATCGCCATTATCGCGATTCTCGCCGCGATACTTTTTCCCGTCTTTGCCCAAGCCCGCGAGAAGGCGCGGGCGGCGCAGTGCCTTTTTAACTTGAAACAGATCGGACTGGCCCTGACCATGTACCGCAGTGACAACGATGAAGTCAACTGTCGCCAGAGGTTTTGTCCTGACGCCCCCGACGCCACCTGCGAGCTGGAAGCACCGACTCACTGGACAGGCGCGAACGAAACCTGGTGGGCGCCGTATGACAACAACGTGCCGGGCGGGGCGGAGCCGACCAACATCAGCTCTGTCGTTTACGATACCGACGCCAAGCGCGGTTTTCTGCAGCCGTATGTGAAAAATCTCGCCATTTTTCGGTGTCCCGACTACCCACAGGGACAGGTCGGCTATGCGATGAGCTACATCCAGAACGGGCCGATGGGCAAGCCCGACAGTTATGTGGTCAATCCCACCGTCAACTGGGTCTGGGACCATGCCAAGACGCCCGGTTGTGCCGACACCCAGAGCAGCGCCATTCCACCCGATTACCTGCACCGGGACTGGTTCCCTAACTCTGCTGACACAGGCCATACGCATTACCCCGCGCGGCATCAAGGCGGCTTCAATGTGCTGCGCTATGACGGCAGCGCCAATTGGCAAATCTCGTCTAATTTGAAGGCAGCCGACTTTCATGCGGACGGGACGCCATGAGAGTTCTGCCCTGGCCGTCACTCTGTCTGCTGCTGTTGACAATTGGGGGCTTGCATACAGCAACCGCCGCCCCAGCAGCCTCGTTTCACATCGGGGGCGCGGTCGTGCAGCCGCAGGATTGGACGGTCGCCCGGCTGAGGCAGGAGCGGGCGAAAGATATCCAGACGATCCATTACACGCTGAAGGGCGAGGCGCACGCGGCCCGGTGCGTCTCTCTGCTGACGCTTGTTCAGGCGTCACAGCCGCGCCTCAACCCGCACATCAAGAACCACGTTCTGCAGTTCGTGGTCGCCGTGCAGGGGCGGGACGGCTACACGGCGGACTTCAGCCTGGCCGAACTGATGCCCGACTTCGGCCACCGGGCGGCCTGGATGGCGCTGGACGTGGACGGAAAGCCTCTGCCGGACGACGGCGGGCCGGTGGAACTGATCGTCCCCGACGACGCCAAGCCGGGCCGGTGGGTCCACGCCGTCACGGTTGTGACCGTTGTGGACGGCGCGCAGCCCGCGTCGGGGACCTAACGCTTGGACTGGTCGCCGTTCTGGCTGTCCCTGCGCGTGGCCGGGTGGGCGACCGTGCTGAGCGTCGCGGTCGGCCTGCCGATCTCGCTCTGGCTGGCGCGCGCCCGGCTGCCGGGCCGCCCGCTCTGGGAAGGCTTGGCGAACCTGCCGCTGGTGCTGCCGCCGACGGTGCTTGGGTATGGATTGCTGGTCGGACTGGGAAAGCGCAGCGCGTTGGGCCAGGGCTATGAACACCTGACCGGGCAGCCGCTCGTCTTCACGTGGCAGGGCGCCGTCGTCGCGGCCTGCATCGTCAGCCTGCCGCTGTTTATCGGGAATGCCCGCGTCGCGCTGGCCGCCGTGGACCCGGACATCCTCGGCGCGGCCCGCACGGACGGCGCGGGCCGCTGGGCCGTGTTCGCGCACATCCTCTTGCCGATGGCCCGCCCCGGCCTAGTCGCCGGCACGACGCTGGCGTTCGCGCGGGCGCTGGGCGATTTCGGGGCGACGCTGATGGTGGCGGGAGACACGCCCGGCCAGGGCCGCACCATGCCCATCGCCATCTACGACGCGCTCAACGCCGACGACACGCACACGGTCGTCGTCTTCGGGCTATTATCCGTCGTGGTCAGCCTGACCGTTTGTGTCGCCGCCGCGCGTCTGTCCCGTATTTGAAGACCCCTCTCCGCACTTCGCTGGGGTCCTCCTGAAGCGGGAGGATTCGGAGTGTAAACATTACGTATACAATCCTGATCCTCCCATTTTGGGAGGACCCTGTGAAGCGAAGAATGAGCGCAACAAGGTGGTGGGTTTCCGTTTCCGCGACGCGGACGGTATAATCTGGCATGATTTGTAAGAGTGCCGCTTTTTTCGGACACCCGGCAACCATTGACCGCGTTTATGCGATGGGCCGCAAGGAACTCGTCGCCGCCGAGACAGGCCTTTATCCGGCAGTCGTGACCGCCGCCGATTTTGAAGACCACGTCGCCGCCCTGCAAGACCTGGAAGTGATCTTCTCGACCTGGGGGATGCCGCACCTCACGGCGGCGCAGTGGGATCGGCTGCCGCGTCTGGCCGCCGTCTTCTACGCCGCCGGGTCCGTGCAGGGGTTCGCGCGCCCGCTGCTGGAGCGCGGCGTGACCGTGGTCAGCGCCTGGCAGGCGAACGCCGTCCCGGTCGCCGAATTTACCGTCGCCCAGACCCTTTTGGCGATGAAGGGCTATTTCCGCAACTGCCGACAGTACGCAGCCGTGCGCGGGCGTCAGCCCGTCCTTCACGGGCGCGGCAACTTCGGTGAGACGGTCGCGGTGCTGGGGGCGGGGGCCATCGGGCGCCGCGTGATCGCCCTGCTGAAGAATTTCTCGCTCCGGGTGGTCGTCTACGACCCGTTCCTGAGCGACGCCGATGCCGCCGCCCTCGGCGTGGAGCCGGTGACGCTGTCCGAGGCCTTTTCGCGCGGCTGCGTCATCACCAATCACCTCGCCAACAATCTGGGGACCGTGCGCCTGCTGAACGGCGATTTGTTCGCCCGGATGCGGGACGAGGCGACCTTTATCAACACCGGGCGCGGGGCGACGGTGGACGAACCCGCCCTGATCGCGGCCCTGCGGGAGCGACCGTCGTTGACGGCGCTGCTGGACGTGACCGACCCGGAGCCGCCGCTGCCGGATTCGCCCTTGTTTGATCTCCCCAATGTCCACCTCAGCGCGCACATCGCCGGTGCGCTCGGCGATGAGGTGGTGCGCATGGCGGATTACTGTCTGGAGGACTTCCGCGCCTGGCAGACGGGCGAACCGCTACACTATGCCGTCACTCTGGCGATGCTCGACACGATGGCCTGACGGTCAACCGCTGTCAATTTTCAAGTTCCTCTTGACAAGACGCCAATTCGGTTGTATGATTGTTTCAATCATGCCGCGATTGTTGTCGCTGTGTCACTCATGGCGAAATCCTCGCACTTGTACGTAACACGTTTTAACACCACACGAAAGGGAGTCTTCATTATGGGAACACCACTCTTCACCCGCAAGCGTTCGCGTCAGGGCTTCACGCTGATCGAGCTGCTCGTCGTCATCGCTATCATCGCGATCCTAGCGGCCATCCTTTTCCCCGTCTTCGCCAAAGCGCGCGAGAAAGCGCGGCAGGCTTCCTGCCAGTCCAACGAAAAACAACTTGGTTTAGCGCTCCTGCAATACGTCCAGGATAACGACGAAACTTTTCCGTCAGGATTTGTGAATGCCGCGCCCCCCTCAACGACAACAGGGCAGGCAGCTACAGGAGCAGGTATCGGGTGGGCTGGCTCCGTCTCCCCGTATGTTAAAAGCATAGGAATGTGGCGTTGTCCCGACGACAACACCAATTCTAATGGCAATATTTGCTCATATGCTATGAATGAGTATTTGCCTCAACAGACGCTCGCCAAACTGACTGCACCTGCTACAACAGTTTTGTGTTTTGAGGATTCAGGTGACACGACCTTTGTCAATGTGGTTGGTGAAGGCATCGCCGGCTTGAACAACAACTATACGGGTTCTGCTGTCGGCGACGGTTATCCGGTCTCGAATAACAACAATGATATTGCAAGTGTCGCCAGTTGCCAGGGCTTGGCTTATGGTAGCTGCACAGCAGGCACCGGCGGGGCAATTCCTGCGACCGGTGGTTCTAGTGCCAGTGGAACAGCACGCCATGATCCAAATCCTAATCAATACAACGGAGGATCCGAGTATCTTCTGGCCGACGGTCATGTCAAGTTCCTCAGAGTCGAAAAAGTAGGACTTGACGGCTGGAAGCCGCGCAGCAATGATGCCCTGAACGGCAACGCCGCTACGTTTAATCCCCAGTAGAAGACAGTCTGCACGCCCGACCCCCATACTTGAGGGTCGGGCGTTTTTGTTGTTCTGAGACGTTAGCGGGTAGAATAAGGGCATGGATGCCTTGATTCTGTTCTCGCACGGGTCGCTGCTCTGTGGCGCGGGGGAAGCGCTCGACGCGCACGCGGCCCGGCTCCGGGCGCAGGGGCGCTGGCCGCTGGTCGAAGTCGGCTACATGAACTACTCGGAGCCGACCTTCGCCGAGGCCGTCGCCAAATGCCAAGCCACGGGGGCCACGCAAATCACCGTGCTGCCGTTTTTTCTGGTGCCGGGGTACTTCGTCACAAAAAGCCTGCCCGAACAACTCGCCCAGGCGCAGGCCGACTACCCCGGCCTCACATTCACGGTCGCCGACGCCCTTGGGTATGATGCTCGGCTGGCCGACGCCGTGATTGACGCCGCCCAAAACCCGCTCGGACCCGGCGCGTGGCGCGACGATCTGACCGCCGCCGCGCGTGGCTGCCGCGCCCGCCCGGACTGCCCGCTCTATGAGACGCCCAACTGCCCGCGCGTTCCCGCTCCCGAAACGCCCGCCCGTCCCGCCGTGGAGTAACCCATGAAGACTGCCTTGCTTGTGATGGTCCACGGGTCGCCGCGCCCGGTCGCCAACGAAGAAATGTTCCGCGTGGTGGAAGAAGTCAAAGCGCGCCGTGTCTTTGACGTGGTGCAAGTCGGCTTCATGGAATGCAACGCGCCGGACATCCCGGACGCCATTGCCGCCTGCGTCGCCGAAGGCGCAGAGCGCGTCGTCGCCGTGCCGTACTTTTTGCACACGGGAACCCATGTCGCCGACGACCTGCCGACGCTTCTGGAAGACGCGCAGGCGCGCTACCCGGATGTTGATTTTGCGATGGGCCGCTATCTCGGCGCGTCGCCCCGGCTGACCGACATCCTTGCCGACCGGGCGGGATAAGCCCCCTATCCGGCTTCGCCACCTTTCCCCCAGAAGACTGGGAGAAAGGCCAGTGGCAGTGTCAATTTCTGCTGCGCCTATTGCTAAGAGGTAGTTGATCTGTAGTCACTGGCCC
>CAZZVX010000055.1:0-17084 GCA_964657535.1 Armatimonadota bacterium
GGAACTTGAGCAGGTCGGCGACGCGGCAGGAGTAGCCCCACTCGTTGTCGTACCAGGCGACGACCTTGACGAAGTTGCCGATGCCGATGGTGTCCACGGCGCTGAAGATGGACGAGTGCGGGTTGCCCTTCAGGTCGGTCGAGACCCGCTCTTCTTCCGTGTATTCCAGAATGCCCTTCATCGGGCCGTCGGCGTACTCTTTGGCGGCGGCATTGATCTCCGCAACCGACACGTCGCGGCCCAGGATCGCCGTGAAGTCCACGACGCTGACGGTCGGGGTGGGGACGCGGAAGGCCATGCCGGTGAACTTGCCCTTGAGTTCCGGGATGACCAGGCCGACGGCCTTGGCCGCGCCGGTGCTGCTCGGCACGATGTTCTGGGCGGCGGCGCGGGCGTCGCGCAGGTCTTTGGCGGCGGTGTCCACGGTCTTCTGGGAGTTCGTGTAGGCATGGATCGTCGTCAGCAGGCCCTTCTCGACGCCGAACTTGTCGTTGAGAAGCTTCGCGACCGGCGCGAGGCCGTTGGTCGTACAGGACGCATTCGAGATGACGCTGTGTTTGGCCGGGTCGTACATGCTGTCGTTGACGCCCAGCACGATGGTCAGGTCTTCGTTCTTGGCGGGCGCGGAGATGACGACCTTCTTGACGCCGTGTTCCCGGTGCGCGACGGCCTTGGTGGCGTCGGTGAAGAAGCCGGTGCTTTCCACGACCACGTCCACGCCTTCGCTGTCCCAGGGGATGTCGCCGGGGTTCTTCTCGGCGAAGACGGTGATCTTCTTGCCGGCCACGACGATGTCTTTGTCTTCGGCGACCACGTCGCCGCCCTTGTAGGGGCCGTAGTTGCTGTCGTACTTGAGCAGGTGCGCGTTGGTCTTGGCGTCGGTCAGGTCGTTGAGGGCGACCACTTCGATCTCGCCGTTGGGGTAGCGTTCCTGGATGGCGCGGAATGTGATGCGCCCGATACGGCCGAAGCCATTGATGCCGACTCGAACTGCCATAGGTATCTCCTTGTGATTCGTCGCAGAATGTCCAGAAAATCTCCGGGAAAAGCGCCCTTAGTATGGCACGGACGGCGGCACAAAGTCAACCGCCGCGCATGGTAAGGCTGGGAGGGGAGGCGGGTGCGAGGGAAAACAACAAAAAAGCGGGAGCCGCTTGGCTCTCGCTTAGGTTGAGTGGCAGTTGTCTGCGCAACAATAAATACATTATATCATGCGCCGGCCCAATTGTCAACAGAACCGCAATCTTCTCTCGCTGAACTGATCCAAGCGTTCAGGGGCCAGATATGGAGTACGTCGGCAGCAATTCAAGTGGCTTGGGCGCACATGGCCCGTGAAAAACAGATTCGTCTGTTCCTTATTTGTCTCAGAATGCCTGTCGTTTTTCTTTGGTCGTCATAGACGCACAGGCTGCCACAAAAATAAACCCTGAATTCTTCGCCGATGTCTTGACAACATGGAAATTCGTGTGGTACAGTGTTCTCCAATGTCCGCTGCAGCAGGCGGCCAATGCTGTCCCTAGACTTGAGACCATGAAACAGTTTCGACAACCCAATTTGATAACGGCTGAACAGGGTTCGCTCATCTGCCCGATGAGTGATCGCCCGTATCACGCCGTCGCCAGGGGAGGGGAACTGACCGAGTAACATCGCCGTCAGCCCGCTTCAGGAATGATCGCATTCCAAAGCGCCTCCCCTCTGCAAAATATGCAGTCGGGAGGCGCTTTGTTTTTGCCCGTCACTTTCTGGGAAGGAGGAAGCCGCGATGGTACGCATCCGTTTTGAAGGCCGCTCGTATGACCTGCTCGAACATGAGCTGGACGTGACCGCGACCATGACCGATCACGAGATCAAAGCGCGGCTCGCGCGCTTCTTCGCCGTCCGCGCCGACCGTCTGCGCGACTATATTGTAGACCGCGCGCCCAGCGGCCACCTGACCATCCGCCCCGAAGCGGTCCGTTGTTAGACATGATGATATTGACACTGTCCGAACTGACTCACAGGAAGAGCGCCAGCCTGGAACCGAAGTCCTGGCTGCCCATAGGCACGTCACGCCTGTCGGACGGCCAACCGTTCGGCACGAGTCCGATCTGTCCCGCGCTGCTCTCGGCACAGGGTTTAGAAGGTTCCCAGGGTCATCAGGAGTTGGATCAGGCCGACGGTTATCAAAAAAATCGAATCATGGGACCGATTGTGTTTTGGCCGCCGCGAGGGAGACGAGCATCTCCTCCGGCATAAGCCGACTGAGCATTCAGAGCGCGAAACACATTCGGTCCCACGCAAAGAGCCTGGGGCCGATTTTTATTTGTCGGTCCAACGGTGCCGAGTCCGTCAATGGCAGGCGATGACTCTCTGACAGTCCCAATCCTGGTTCGAGTCCAGGCTCGGCAGTACACCGAAAGGCAAGGACGCCGTGAAGAAACGCAAGGCAAGAAAACAGAAACAGAACAGGGGGATGTAACACAACGGTCAGTGTGGCGGCCTTTTAAGCCGTGAATCAGGGTTCAAGTCCCTGCGTCCCCATCCGTCAAGAAAATAAGGCCCTATCGTCTACAGGTTAGGATGTGTTGCTTTCAACAACGCGAAGCGAGTTCGAGTCTCGCTGGGGCTGCCAACTCTCATATTCCGCGTCGGTGGTGAAGAGGATTAACACGGCCGGCTGCAACCCGGCTACTGCGGCGGTTCGAATCCGTCCCGACGCTTCGGAGACGACAGAATGACGAGTGGTGTAATCGGCAGCATCCTTCACTTTGACTGAAGTGGCTCCAGGTTCGAGTCCTGGCTCGTCAACATAATTTGGGTTGGAGGCAGATACGGCTGGCTGCGGTGGTCTGTAAAACCACTCCTAACCACGGGTGTGGGTTCAAATCCCACCCAACCCATCAATTTCGGGGTGTAGTGAAGTGGGATGATACCTGGCCTGGAACCAGGAGTCGCAGGTTCGATTCCTGCCACCCCGATACGAAGCGAGAATGGTGGCTGTGGACGAGCGGTTAAGTCGTCACTCTGTGGAAGTGAAGATCGCCGGTTCGAACCCGGCCAGCCACCCCAAAATTGTGACCCGCAGTGAAAAAACATTTTGTGAGGGCGCAACTTTATGATTGTTTACTGGAAAAGTGTGGTATACTCCTAAATGACAATGAGCGCAACAAGTAATAATTTTATAAACTCAGTCGACGGCGGCCAATCGTGGACCCCGTTTGCGTCCCAGCGGCAAGGCATGAACGGCGCCCGCCGAATGTTATCGTCGGCCTCCGTCGTCGGCTTTGGCGGCGTGGAACTGAGTGATCGCGGGACCGCGATTGTGTCTTCGGGAGGATGTGCGTAACTTCACACCCTTCCACAACCCACCAGGCACAATCGGTCCCAGCGCACACAGCGCGGGGCCTTTTTTGTTGCCAAACAATGCGAAGTTCGTTCAACGGTCAGGACGTCAGCGCGCCATGCTGAGGACGGGAGTTCAATTCTCCCACTTCGCTTGCAGAGAGATTCACGGTCAACACTGTGGCATGACGGGCCACTTTGAGGAAGTAAAAATGGAACTCGCAGACATCAAGATTTTCGGCGACCACGAGGCGTCCACGCTGGCGCAGATCCGGCGCTCGGCCTCGGAAGAATCGGTCCGTGGCGCCGTGCTCTGCGCGGACGGACACAAGGGCTACGCCGTCCCGATTGGCGGCGTGGTCGCCTACGAGGACAAAATCAGCCCGTCGGGAGTGGGCTTCGACATCGCCTGCGGCAACAAGGCCGCGCGCCTGGACATCCCGGCCTCGGAAGTCCGCCGCAACATCAAGACGATCATGGACACTGTGTGGTCTCATCTCGAGTTCGGCATCGGTCGGACGAACCAAGCCCACGTCGAACACGAACTTTTTGACGACGAGACCTGGAGGATGCACCCGGTCAAGCCCCTGAAGCAGATGGCGCAGAACCAGCTCGGCACCATCGGCTCCGGCAACCATTACGTGGACCTGTTCGTGGACGAACTGGACCGGGTGTGGGTCGGCGCCCACTTCGGCTCGCGCGGCCTGGGCCACAAGACGGCGACGTTCTTCCTGGAAGCGGGCGGCGCGAAAGACGGCATGGACGTGGACCCGCTGGTTCTGGACGCGCGCTCGCCATTGGGCGAGGACTACCTGGCCTGCATGGCCCTGGCGGGGCGGTACGCCTACGCGGGCCGCGACTGGGTCTGCGCTGAAGTGGCGCGGCTGCTGGGCGCGACGATTGTGGAAGAGGTGCACAACCATCATAATTATGCCTGGAGCGAGCGTCACGCGGGCCGCGACCTGTGGGTCGTGCGCAAGGGGGCGACTCCCGCGTTTCCGGGGCAGAAAGGCTTTGTCGGCGGCTCGATGGGCGACAAGAGCGTGATTCTGGAAGGTGTCGAGTCGGCGGAAAGCAAGGACGCGCTCTATTCGACCGTCCACGGCGCGGGCCGCGTGATGAGCCGGACCGCCGCGCGGGGCAAGATCAACCGCAAAACGGGGCAGGTCATCTCTCCGGGAGCCGTCTCCCGCGAGATGATGAACGAGTGGATTCGCGCCCAGGGCGTCGAACTGCGCGGCGCCGGCACCGACGAAGCCCCGCAGTGCTACAAGCGACTCCCGGACGTTCTGGCGTACCACCAGGACTCGATCCGCGTCCTGCACACGCTGACCCCGGTCGGCGTGTGTATGGCCGGTGAAAACGAGGTGGACCCGTTCAAAGACTGACGACACCGGGAGGGATGTCTGAGCCGCATCCCTCCCACTCACGTAAGACGCCTCTGTACCCCAACTGGTAGAGGGAACACGCTTAGAACGTGTCGAGTCAGCGTTCGAATCGCTGCAGGGGCATTGGGAGGTCTTCGGCGGGGAGCTGGGTCGGTCACAGCAGACTCCTTATAAGGGTCCGTCCCTGGGTTCAAATCCCAGCTCGCCGATGAGCGTCCGGCCCCCGTAGCCCAACCGGCAGAGGCTGCCGTCTTAAACACGGCCTAGTGCAGGTCCGAATCCTGTCGGGGGCATCTTTAACAACGAAATACTGCGGCGTAGCCAAGCAGCAAGGCACCGGTCTCATAAACCGGAGATCGCGGGTGCAACTCCCGCCGCCGCGCCTGATCCTCGATGATGTAACGGCAGCATGAGTGACTGTTAATCACTCCGTCCGGGTTCGAATCCAGGTCGAGGAGCCATTGGGGCTGTAACTCAGAGGTCAGAGTGCCTGTCTGTCGCACAGGAAGTCACGGGTTCGATCCCCGTCAGCCCCGTTGATTTGTAGTGTTGTAATAATAAACTCTGCCCTTGTCGCTCAGTTGGTAAGAGCGTCACCCGGCGAAGGTGAAGGCCGCAGGTTCGAGTCCTGCCGGGAGCGTGTGGATGGAAGGCGAATGCGCCGGGGGCGCAGACTGTCCCGAAAACAGTGCGGCGGGGAACCGCTGGGGTTCGAGACCTCCGCCTTCCGTAATTATCATTGGGAAATCTGGCGGGTGAACCTCTGAGGCAGAGGGTTCGCTTGGAAGGCGAAGCGGCGCGCAAGCGCTGGCGTTCGAGTCGTCCGCCCGCCGTCGAAAAATCAAGGAAGGCAAGCGTGTCCGGGTGACACGGCCTCGTTGCTAACGAGTGCGCCCTGCGAAGGGTGGTGTTCGAATCATCTGCCTTCCGCCTGTTTGACGTTGAGAAGAATTATGGAACAGACACACTGGGACGCGCCGGGCGACTGGCGCAACGAAGCGGTCAACGCCGCGCTGGCGACGGAGGCGCGCAAGGGGAGCAGCGAAGACACGGTCCTGCGCGAGATTCGCCGGCACCGCCCCGGCGCATTTACGCGCATGACCTGGCTGGACCGGCTCATTCTGCGCCGCTTCTTGGATGCGCAGACTCCCGGCTGGCGCAGCCTGCTGCCGGGCGGCGACTCGTACCACAGTCACGACGGTGAAAACGAGAAGCGCCCTTACACCGGCTGGTACGCCGCCGAGTGGCAGGGCGCGACCGTGGAAATTGCGCTTGTGCCGAACTGGAACCGGGACGGCTATCTCGTCTGCGCCTCGGATCACGACGCCGCGCTGGCCGACTTTGTGACCCGTCTCAGCGACTTTTCCCGCCGCCCCGCCGGGCGCTGTCTGCGCTACACGGAGGGTTGGGAGAGCGCGCCCGACTTGGACGCCGAGATCGGGAAAGTCACCTGGGAAAACATCGTTCTGCCCGCCAAGACGCTCTCCGATGTGCGTGACGCCGTGGAAGGCTTCTTCGCCCACCGCGAGACCTACCATGCTCTGGGCTTCGCCTGGAAGCGCGGCGTCCTGCTGGTCGGGCCACCGGGAACGGGCAAGACAATGATCTGCAAGGCCGCCGCCGCTGCTCTGCCCGACCTGCCGTTTCTGTACGTCCGCGACCTGCGCGAGTACGACCAGCAGGAGGCCCTGCAAGCGATCTTCCAGCGGGCGCGTTCGCTCGCGCCCTGCATCCTGGCCTTTGAGGACGTGGAAGGGATGGTCACGGAAGACAACCGCACCGTCTTCCTCAACGAGATGGACGGTTTCGGCAGCAACGACGGACTGCTCGTCATCGCGTCGTCCAACCACCCGCACAAGATTGACGAAGCCCTGCTCAAGCGCCCCTCGCGCTTCGACCGGGTCTTCCACATCGGCCTGCCGGGTAAGGCCGAGCGCAAGGAGTTCTGCCGCCGCGTTCTGACTCGCTCCGGCCTCAGCGCCCGCCTGTCCGCCGCGCTGGACATTGACGCCCTGGCCGAACAGGTCGCCGAACAGAGCGACGGCTTTACGCCGGCGTACTTGAAAGAAGCAGTGATCGGCGCGGCCCTGCAGCGTGCCCAGGACGGCGCGAGCGTCTTGGACGAGCGTTTCGCCGACGCCGTACTGGCCCAGGTCGCGGAACTGCGCCACCACCTGTCCCGCATGAAGGACCCGGACTTTCTGGCCGAGATGCGCACCGGCAGCAACGGCATCGGCTTCCGCGCCAAGCGCGATTGACATGAATGCTCATCTCGCTCAAGCCTTTGCACAAGTTCAAGCGGCGTTTTCCGGGCGGCGCAAGCCGCTCGGCATTCCGCATTGCTCCATGTGCTATACGGAAGAAGACATTGCGCGCTTCCTGGCGCTCCCGTACCAGCGTCTGACGGCGAACGACCTGCGCCCGATCTTCTGGGATGCGTATGTGTGCTGGGGGACGTGGCCGCAGGTGGCCTACTACGTGCCGCGCCTGCTGGAACTCTACGCCGAAGATGCGTTGGTGGGTTTTGACGACAATCTCTTCGCCAAACTGCTGCTGGCCGTCCGCCCGGAACTGGCCGGGAAAATCGTTCCTGAACTGGGTGAGCTGATGTCAC
Organism: Armatimonadota bacterium; assembly: GCA_964657535.1. Classification (GTDB taxonomy): domain Bacteria; phylum Armatimonadota; class Armatimonadia; order Armatimonadales; family Capsulimonadaceae; genus CAZZVX01. The sequence goes on from CAZZVX010000055.1 coordinate 7,324, forward strand.
AGGAGGAGCGGCACAGCGTCTTTGAGTTTGTGCAGGCTGTCCTGGAAACGCGGCTGCCGGAGAAAGCCGAACGCGATCAAGTCTACGTCCTGACGGAAGCCTTGTCTTTCCTGGCGGCCTTCGACACGCCGATAGAGCCACTGCTCAACACGCTGCATCAGAGCAAACTCAGCGTCGTCCGCGCCAATGTCTGTGTCTTCATGGCGACTTACATCGGGCAGGTGCCGGAGTTCGGCAACGACTGGCTCGACAACTACTCGTTGCTGCCCGAAAATGAAGCCGTGTTGACGGCGTTTCTCGCGCCGGCGTCTGTCGCTGCCTACTTGCTGGCACACATCGAGGATGTTCAGCGCTTCGACGCCGCAACGCGGGAACAAGTCAACTATGCGTTCGACTGGACCGTAAGCAAGTTGTCGGACGGAACTTAACGCGAACATAAAGGAAAAATCATGGCCGCAAAATTAAATCAGATTATCGCGATTGAAAAAGGCGTCAAAAGCTCCTCGTTTCAGGAATTGACCGACGCCCACCACTTGCTGCAGAAGCCGAGCCTGCTGGCGGGCATCTCGCGCACCTATCAGCCGAAAGATGAGGAAGGCGAGCAGTTCCCGCCGGAGTTCACGCGCGTCCAGGCGTCCGCCGAGACCGTCATCAAAGACACGGCCAAAATCCTGACCAAACTCTTCGACGTGACCGCCGCCAAAGACTGGGCGAACTGCCAGGCCAGGGCCGACATCGTTGTGGATGGCCGCACCCTCGCCGCCGACGTGCCGGCCACCTACCTGCTGTTCCTGGAAAAGCAGCTCGTGGATATGCACACGTTCGTCAAGAAACTGCCGACGCTGGACCCGTCCGAGTCCTGGACCTACGACGCCGGGGCCGACTGCTACGTGACCGAGCCGGTCCAGACCGCCAAGACCAAGAAGGTCCCGCGCAACCACGTCAAGGCCGAAGCGACCGAGAAGCACCCTGCCCAGGTAGACGTGTACATGGAAGACATCGTCGTCGGCACCTGGAAGACCGTCAAGTTCAGCGGCGCGCTGCCCGCCAGCCGCGTCAAGGAACTGCTGGATCGCGTGGACAAACTGCAGCAGGCCGTCAAGTTCGCCCGCGAAGAAGCCAACTCCATTGAGGCGGCGGACAAACGAGTCGGCGAGGCGCTGTTCAGCTATCTCTTCTCCTGAGCGGGTATAATGCCCATGTGAGTACAGGCTGAAACTGAGGCTTTGACTGACGGCGCGGCGGCACAGTGCAGGTTCGACTCCTGCCCCTCGCATTGAATCGGCGGGGGTAGCCCAAACCGGCAGAGGCACCGTTCGCTCCAACCCAGACTGAGATTATTACTCCAGAGTCAGCATTCGTTGTCGCAAGCCAAATCAACCGTCCACGGTCGGTATCTGTCGGATGGGGGCGCATCTCCCCCTCCCCGCTCCACTCTGCGGGGGTAGTTTAACAGCAAAACACGGCGATCTCAAAGTGAACCGGGGACTTAAACGTGGTGGCTCGCTCAAACGGCAACAAACCGAGGCCTGGGGGATGGGTATTCCCCCAGGCCTCACCGTTTCAGGTCCGCAAAACGTTGACACAATAGTTATCACCATAAATTAGTCTGGAGTCTACCATGGATACGAAAAGATGCTTGTTCTGTAAAATTTCCTTGACCGGTATTAGAGCGAAAGAACATATATTTCCACAATGGCTTTTGAGGCATTTCAGTATGGAAAAAGAACTGGTAGAGCCAACAACTACCACTTTCATCACAGAAGTTCAGGATCAAAATGAAATCGTAGTCGGCAGCCAAATTATAGCAAAGCGCACACAAACTATGAATAGTATGGTTGCTGGCAAAGTATGCTCTAATTGCAATTGTGGTTGGATGAGCGACTTAGAAAAGAGCGTTAAACTTCTCCTAATCGCTTTGGCAAGCGGAGAACGCTTGATAACTCAATCTGCTGAGGATTTGACACAAAAAGAGTCTTTCTTGCTAGCGCGGTGGGCGGTCAAGACGGCTTATGTTTTAGATCACTCGATATTACACGGTCAAAACGTTCCATTATCACACGTTCATCAGCTCTACAACGACAACAATGTGCTGCCTAAATCTGTGAATGTCTTCATCGGGCGGCAATCCAATAATACGAAAATCGCATGGCATGATTCTCGTACCTGGTATGGAAAGCATATACGCGATATTAGTGCCGTAGGTAGAGCAGAGTTTAACATGAAAACGTCTGACTCCTATAAAGTCACTCTTCTCATAGGCAAGTTGTTGTTACTCGTCGCCTACTTTCCCGATCAAGAATGGTTCATGGCTACTGCACAAGGCGTACATCGCACTCTCTGGTCTCAATCGGTCTTTATTGGTGAATTGCCTTTCGATCCAAATACACTGGCATCGGACTCAAAGCCGCTAATGCGTTTCTTTAGTGATGAGTTGAAAATTATGCATGGCCCTTCATGTATGCCTTTTATGGAGCACTACTCTGCAGATCCGATGGGATGGGAATGAAACGGGCCTTTCTCGGAACAAGTGCGGGGACAACGACCCGCGAAATGACAGGACCGAGCAATAGGGACGCTCCGGGGTTGTCAAAGACTGGCTCGCTCTGCTAAACTATCTCTGCTCAGAAGCCCAGAAAGGATTGTGCCGTGGCCGCCATTTTGATACGACTCGATGCCTTCTTCTCCGCCGCGCAGCACGAGCGTATGCAAGATTTGCTCGCGCACCGCGATACTCTCGCTTCTGATGAGCGGCGGGAACTGGAAGACCTGATTGACGCCGAACTCGACGCCACCGTTGTCCGCAGTGAGCATCTGATGCGCAACGCCCGGCCATAAATCTGGTTCACTCGCCCGTCGCTGCTCGGCCTCTTCCCTTGACATAAATGCACATGAAACTGACTTTTCTCGGAACCAGCGCGGGGACGCCGACGCGGACGCGCAACATGACCAGCGTGGCGCTGCAGTGGGTGCAGCAGGGGGCGCTGTGGCTCTTTGACTGCGGCGAAGGGACGCAGCACCAGATTCTGCGCGCGCCGGGCGTGCGCGTCAGCCAACTGGAACACCTGTGGGTGACGCATCTCCACGGCGACCATGTCTTCGGGCTGCCGGGATTATTGGCAAGTCGGTCGCTGGTCAAAGGCGCGGATACGCCTGTCACGCTGCACGGGCCGGACGGGTTGGAGCCGTACCTGCGGAGCGCCCTGAGCCTGACGCATACCGGGGTGCGCTATCCCTGGCGCGTGGAAACCGTCGAGGAAGGATTGATCCACGAAGACGACAAGGGGCAGGTGACGTGTCGGCGGCTGGTTCACGGCGTCACGTCCTACGGCTACGCCGTGCAGGAATGGCCCCGGCCCGGCGAATTCGATCCCGTCAAGGCGCAGGAACTGGGCATCCCCGCCGGGCCGCTCTACGGGCGACTGAAGAACGGCGAGACGATCACTCTGCCCGATGGGCGCACCGTGGACGGGACAATGCTCGTCGGCCCGCCGCGCCCCGGCCGCAAGGTCGTCCTCTGCGGCGACACGGGAGCAACGCCCGTCGTCGCCGAACTCGCCCAGGGCGCGGATGTCCTCGTCCACGAGGCAACATTTTTGACCGAAGATGCCGACCGGGCTGCCCACGTCGGCCACTCCACGGCGGCAGGGGCCGCCACAGCCGCCCGTGACGCCGGGGTGGGGACGCTCATCCTGACCCACTTCAGCCCGCGCTACGAATCCGACCGAGATTCGCGCCTGCCCGCCCTGCTCGCCGAGGCGCAGGCCATCTTTCCGAACACGCTGCCGGCCGCCGACTTCTGGACCTTTGACATCCCGCCGCGCACCGGATAACTCCTGCCGCCCCGCCCCTTCGGGTATAATCAGGGGAACTTATGTGCGCTTTTCGTCCGGCAAATCCCTTGATCCGCGAAACGGCGGACGGCGACAGGCCTCTCGACACCGTGGAAGGGACGATTGAACGCATCACCTTCCACAACGACGAGAACGGCTACACGGTCGCGCGCCTGCTGCCCGAAGGGGCGCGTGATGTCGTCACGATTCTCGGCAACTTCTCCAACCCCGTCGTCGGCGAAAGCCTCGTCTGTCACGGCGCCTGGACGCGCCACGCGCAGTGGGGCAGCCAGATGCAGGTCGCCCGCTACGAAGTCGTCCGCCCGGCGACGACCTTCGCCATCGAGAAGTATCTCGGCAGCGGCATGGTCAAGGGCGTCGGGCCGGTCATGGCGAAGCGCATCGTCGAGAAGTTCGGCGAAGAATCCCTGGACATTATTGAGACCACGCCGCGCAAACTGCTCGAAATCTACGGCATCGGCGACAAGAAGCTCGCGCAGATCAAAAAAGCCTGGCACGACCAGCGCGAAATCCGCAACATCATGCTGTTCCTGCAGTCGCACGGCGTTTCGCCCGCCTATGCCGTCAAGATTTACAAGACTTACGGCGACAAATCCATCCATGTCGTTGAACAGAACCCGTATCAGTTGGCCCAGGACATCTACGGCATCGGCTTCAAGACCGCCGACAAGATCGCCGGAGAAATGGGCATCTCCGAAAACGACCCTCGGCGTATTGAAGCGGGCGTCGTCTATGTCCTCAACGACGCCGTGGACACCGGCGGCAATGCCTTCCTGACCGCCGCCGAACTGGACGCCAAAGCCCGTGAAATCTTGGGCGTGGAGCAGGTCCAGTCCGCCGTGGACACACTCGCCGCGAGCGGGCGCCTAGTGATCGAACCCGCGACCTTCATGGGCCAAACCGAAGTCGCCGTTTATCCGCCGTCCCTGCACACGACCGAGCGCGGGCTGGCCGAGCGCCTGCTGCGCCTGCTCAAGTCCCCGGTCAAGCAGCCCCCGAACCCCGCCAAGTTCGATGAATGGCTGGCGGCGCTTCTGGACAAGCACGGCTTCCCGCTTTCCGAGGAGCAGCGCGACGCCGTCAAAGTCGCCCTGCTGTCCCGCTTCATGGTGCTGACTGGAGGCCCTGGTACGGGCAAGACCACCTCCACGAAAGCCATCGTCACGGCCTTTGAGTCGCTCAAGAAAGAAGTGCTGATCGCGTCTCCGACGGGCCGCGCCGCCAAGCGGGCCTCGGAAGTCACCGGGCGCGAGGCCAAGACGGTTCACCGCCTGCTCGAATTCGACCCGGAGCAGCGCGGCTTCAAGCGCGGCCCGGATAGTCCGTTGGAATGCGACGTTCTTATCGTGGACGAATGCTCCATGCTGGACATGGTGCTGACCTATTCGCTGCTCAAAGCCGTGCCGGACACCGCGCAAGTGGTCTTTGTCGGCGACGTGGACCAACTGCCGTCGGTCGGGCCGGGCAACGTCCTGCGCGACCTGATAGACAGCGGGGCCGTCCCCGTCGCCCGTCTGACGCAGGTCTTCCGGCAGGCCGCCGAAAGTCTGATTATCACCAACGCCCATGCGATCAATCAGGGCAAATTCCCGTCGCTGCCGCCGCCGTCGGCGATGAAAGATTGCGCCTTCATCGCCGCCGACGAACCCGAAGAGGTCGCCGAGAAGATCGTCGCCGTCGTCGCCAAGAGCCTGCCCAAGCGCGGCTGGAATTTGTCGGACATCCAGGTGCTGACCCCCATGCAGCGCGGCAGCGCCGGGTCGGCCCACCTCAACACCCGCCTGCAGGAGACGCTCAACCCCGCCGCCTTCGGCAAGGAAGAAGTGGCGCGCGGCAGCCGTCTGTTCCGCGTCGGCGACCGCGTGATGCAGATGGTCAACGATTACGATAAAGCCGTGTATAATGGCGACATCGGCCTCGTCTCCGCCATCAGCCACGAAGAAAGCACGCTCACCGTCCAGTTCACCGACGCCCAGGGGATGAACGATGTCGTCTACGAATTCGCCGACATGGACCAGCTCACGCTGGCATTTTCAACGAGCATTCATAAAAGCCAGGGAAGCGAATACCCCGTCGTCGTCCTTGCCATCCACACGCAGCATTTCATGCTCCTGCAGCGCAATTTGCTCTACACGGCCCTCACCCGCGCCAAGAAGTTCGCCGTCCTCGTCGGCAGTCAGCGGGCCGTCGCGATGGCCGTCAAAAAGCAGAGCGACACCAAGCGCCACACGCGCCTCAAAGAGCGACTGCAGGGCGCGCTCCCGACCTGAGCGGTGGGCCGCCCTGTTGACTCTGCCGGGCCGACCCGCTATAATAACCACGTCACTTTCAGACGCCCAGGAGTTGCCATGACGGAGCCGCCCACGCCCGATGTCGCCGCCGTGATCCTTGCCGCCGGCAAGTCCACGCGCATGAAGTCGAAGACGCCGAAGGCGCTCCACCCCCTGCTCGGCAAGCCCCTCCTGCGCTGGGCGCTGGACGCCCTGCGCGAGACCGGCGCCGCCCGCACCGTCCTCGTGATCGGGCATGAGGCCGACCAGGTGAGAACGGCGATGGGCGACGAACACGAGTACGTCCTGCAGGCCGAACAGCGCGGCACCGGCCACGCCGTCCAGATGGCTGAGGCCCTGCTCGAAGACTGGCACGGCACCCTGCTCGTGCTGCCCGGCGACGCCCCCCTGCTGTCCTCCAGCCTGCTCACCGCCCTGGTGGACGAACACCGACGCACCGACGCCGCCGCCACCCTGCTCACCGCCGTCCTCGACGACGCCGCCTCCTACGGGCGCGTCGTCCGCGACCCCCAGACCGGCCAGGTCCGCGCCATCGTCGAGGCCCGCGACGCCACCCCGGAGCAGCGCCTGATCCGGGAGATCGGCACGTCCGTCTATGCTTTTCACCCCGCCAAACTCTTTGCCGCCCTGCGCCGGATCACGCCGCAGAACGCCCAGAACGAACTCTACCTCACGGACGTCATCGCCCTGCTCGCCGGCCAGGGCGAAGTCATCGGCGCACTGATCTCGCCCGACCCCGCCGTGGTCCAGGGCGTCAACACGCGCCTGGAACTGGTCGAACTCGCCCGGACCCTGCAGGCCCGCATTCACCAAAATCTGATGCTGTCCGGCGTCACCATCAGCGACCCCCTGACCACGCACATTGACGCCGACGTGAAGATCGGCCGGGACACCGTCATCCACCCCTTCACCGTCCTGAGCGGCGTCACCGACATCGGCGAAGACTGCGAGATCGGCCCCGGCGCCCGCATCAGCGACTCCAAGATCGGCCGCGGCGTCTCCGTGCGCGACTCCCACATCGTCGCCAGCGAGGTCGGTGACGGCGCCCGCGTCGGCCCCTTCGCCCACATCCGCCCCGGCAGCGCCGTCGGCAGAGATTGCAAGATCGGCAACTTCGTGGAACTCAAACAGGCCACGCTCGGCGACAATGTCTCCGCGGGACACCTCGCGTACCTGGGCGACGCCGAGATCGGATCGGGGACCAACATCGGCGCGGGAACCATCACCTGCAACTACGACCCGTTCCGCACCCCGGCCAAGAACAAAACGCGCATCGGGACGAACGCCTTCATCGGCACGCACTCCACCCTCGTCGCCCCGGTGACGGTCGGCGACGACGCCTACACCGCCGCCGGCTCCGTCATCACGCAGGACGTCCCGCCGGACGCGCTCGCCTTCGGACGCGCCCGCCAAGTCGTCAAAGAAGGCTGGGTCAGCGCCAAAAAGCGCCGCAAGAACGCACCATAAGGGGGACTGAAATGGGAGCCGACAGCGACACCTTACGCATCTTCAGCGGCAACGCCAACCCGGCGCTCGCCGAAAAGATCGCGCACCACCTGAGCCTCCCAATCGGGCGGCTGTTCTGCAAGCGCTTCGCCGACGGAGAGATTCAGGTCAAGATCGAGGAAAGTGTGCGCGGCATGGACGTGTTCATCGTCCAGCCCACCTGCGCCCCCGCCAACGACAGCCTGATGGAACTGCTCATCCTCGTGGACGCCTTCCGGCGTGCCTCCGCCAAGCGCATCACGTTGGTGATGCCCTACTACGGCTACTCGCGCCAGGACAAGAAAGTGAAGCCCCGCGAGCCGGTGACGGCCCGGCTCGTCGCGGATCTCATCACCACCGCCGGCGCCCACCGCGTGCTGGCCGTGGACCTGCACGCCGGGCAGATCCAGGGCTTCTTCCAACTGCCGCTCGACCACCTGTACGCCGGGCCGCTGCTCGGCACCCACTTCGCCGAGCGCGGCCTGACCAACCACGACACCGTCGTCGTCTCCCCCGACGTCGGCGGGGTGGGGCGGGCGCGCGGCATGGCCGAGATGCTGCACGCGCCCATCGCCATCATCGCCAAGCGCCGCCCGGAGCCGAACAAAGTGGAGATCATGGAGATCATCGGCGACGTGAAGGACAAAACGTGCGTCGTCGTGGACGACATGATAGACACCGGCGGCAGCCTCGTCTCCGGCGTCTGCGCCCTGATGGAGCGCGGCGCGCGGCGCGTCCTCGCCTGCTGCACGCACCCCGTCCTGTCCGGCAGCGCCGTGGACCGCATCGAAGAGGCGCCCTTGACGGAGCTGGTCGTCACGGACACCATCCCGCTCACCGACGCGAAACAGTCCCGCTCCTCCAAAATCACTGTGATCTCCGTCGCGCCTCTGCTGGCGAACGCCATCAGCCGCATCCACAAAGACGACTCGGTCAGCGAACTCTTCGACACCTTCTGGTAGGAGAAGACGAAAACGGAGGGCAGACGCATTGGTGCCGCGTCTGCCCTCCGTCCGACTGACTCCGGGGCAGGGATTCGAACCCCAATAAAGAGCTCCAAAAACTCTCGTCCTGCCATTGAACGACCCCGGACCGCCGTCGCGTTATTATAGCCCTTCGGCGGCGGCTTTGTCAAGAAACGGGTGAGTTGGTGCGCTCACAGGACGTCCGGATATTCTCGCGGAGTTTCTCTTGACACGGCCGGCTCTTTCCACTATAATATATATGTAAAATGTCCGGGCAGGAGCGGCCCCGCCGTCCCGTGCCTGCTGCTTCCGCTCTCAACCATCCTTGTGTCTGCGACTGAGGAGTCCCTTTCATGCACTTCGATTGCCTTTCTCGCTTGTTCGCTAGGCGACCCGCTGCGGGCGCGGCTGCCGCGCTGGCGGCATTTATGCTCGGTGCGCTCCCGATGTCGGGATCGGTTTCCGCCGAGCCGCTCGTCGCCCTGGCGCGACCCGCGCTCCCGGAGGCGCTCCGGCAGGCGCGTCCGATGGGGCATCTGGCGGCGGCCAACATCAACGTCGCCCTCGCGCTGCCGTGGCGGGACGCGAGCGGCCTGGCGACTCTCCTCCAGCGGCAGGCCGACCCGCACGACCCGCTGTACAAGCGTTTCCTGACCCATCAGCAGTTCCTGGACCGATTTGCGCCCGCCCAGGCGGACTATGACGCCGTCCAGGCGTGGGCCGCTGCGAACGGCCTCTCGGTCTCGCAGACGACTCCGAGCCGGAACCTGGTGTTCGCCTCCGGCACCAGCGCGGCGGTCGAGGCGGCGTTCGGGGTGAGACTCAACCGGTTCCAACTGGACAACGGCCGCGTCGTGTACGCCAACGACAGCGCCCCGAAACTCCCGCAGAGCATCGCGGCGCGCGTCGCGTCCGTGGTCGGCCTGACGGACTACCCGCAGCGCCGCCCCTTCTTCCATCACAGGGCCGGTAGCGGCGTCAGCCTCGGCGCGATGCGCCCGTTGATCTCCCCGGCCCCGCTCGCGCCGGCGGGGACGGGACCCGGCGGCGGCCTGACGCCCGCCGACATCCGCTCCCTGTACAGCATCGGCTCTTTAAGTACGGCGGGGCTGGACGGCACCGGCCAGACGGTCGCCCTGTACGAGCAGAACGGCTACGACCCGACG
>CAZZVX010000056.1:0-2113 GCA_964657535.1 Armatimonadota bacterium
TGTAGGCCGATCACGCCGGTGGCTGTTTGTCGCGCTCTTTTTGCTGGCCGTGTCGCTGGTCACGCCGACGTGTCGCGCCCAGACTCCCGCCGCGCCGCCGCTTGTCCCGCCCGCGCCCGACACCGCCGGCCCGGCGACTCTGCCGCCGGTCTTCGCGCCGTCGCCGATCCCGCTGGAGGACGGCCTGCTCGTCGGGGGCGCACTTGACCTGCGGACGCGGACTTCGACATCCGGGCGCCAGGGCGTCTGGGTGAATTCGGCGGAACTCGACCTCCAGCACCCGATCAGTTCGCACGGCCAGCCGCGCGGGAATATCGTCATCCAACTGTTGGCCGAAGACCCCCCGGACATCCGTCACGCGGCGGCTGACGTACAGATCGGCGAGGCTTATCTTCTTTACCAACTGCCGATCCACACCGACACCGGCACGACGGCGTTCGTGAAACTGGGGCAGTTCCAGATTCCGTTCGCGCTGCTGGCAGTTTATGACCCTCACTTGCAGATCCTGCAGCCGCTCTACGCTCAATCGCTCGGACTGCGGACGGACTGGGGCGTCGCGCTCACGGGGCATCTGTACGGGTACCTTCAGTACGACCTTTCCCTGACGACCGGCACCGGCCCGAACCACGCCGACGTGGACCCGAACCGGCTGGTCACGTTCCGGCTGGGCCGGACGTTCACGACGCGCAACGGCGAAGTGACGTTCGGCGGCTCCCTGCTGTCCGGCCGGCTGCCCGTGACCGATCTGGACGCAAACAACCCGTTCGCCCTCGAACTTCCCCCCTCCGGGCGCGTCCGGGCTGACCGCTTCGACTCGCAAGGCAACCGATTCACGCCCAAGACGCGGATCGCCGGGGACGCCACCTACGCCTACCGCTCCCTCTCGGCCAGGGCCGAGGCGATGGCCGGCGCGGATAAAGACAAGCGGGTGCAGGGCTATTACGCCGAGGGCGACTACCGCTTCACGCCCCGCGCGACGCTGACCGCGGCGCACTCGACATTTATCTACCCGGTCGGCGACAGCAGTTCCACGGGCAACTCCGTGGGCCTCTCCTACGCTTTCGGGCGCGAGCTGACGCTGTCGAGCCTGTACCAGTACCTGCGCGATGTCCCGCGCGATTCGGGCGGCCAGGTCCGCCAGCAGCTGACGCTCCAGGTTCTTCTGCGTTTTTAGCCGTCATCCCCGCCCGCCTGACATGTGACGCATTTCATTGACAACGCCGTATGCACGTGGTATAATTACCCGCTGCATCCGTGTTTACGTTGGGAATGTCTCGACCGGGCGCAGGCAGCAGTCATCAATTTGGAACGTTTCAAGCAGGGGGGGGATACGATTGACGCAGGTCCAGGTCCGACCGAATGAGTCGCTCGACAGTGCGCTCAAGCGCTTCAAGAAGCAGCTCCAGCAGACCGGAGTCTTGAAGGAAGCGCGCGAACACGAGCACTACGAGAAGCCGAGCGACAAAAAGCGCAAGGCGGAAGCGGCGGCACGCCGCAAGCGCATTCGCAACGAAGAAAAAGAAAAGGGTTAGCCCCTAAAATCGGGCGCGTCGGCATCCCCGCTGACGCGCCCCTCTTTCGGGCAAGGCCGCACCGAGCGTCTTCCCCTTTTGCCTCTATGGCGAAACACCTTCCATCGCTATCACCGTCTTCCACCAACCCATTCGGACGCCCGCCGCGCCGCGTCAGTCGGAGCGCCAAGAAGGATGCCCGCCGCGCCCGCGCGGTTCTGGCGGCGCTCCGCGACAAGTGGCATGACAGCACCGCCGTTGACTGGTCGCGCCTGGCCCTGGCGGTGGGGACGGTGCTGGTACTGGCGGCGCTTCTGTCGCTCCATCTGCTGCCGGACAAGGTTTCACTTCAGGAAGGGCAGGTCAGCACCCAGGAGATTCGCGCGGCGCGGACGGCGCAGTACGTGGACCGGGACGCCACGGACGCCATGCGTGACCAGGCGGCATCGCGGGTGGACCCGGTCTACAAGCCCGTCGCCTACGCGGCCTCGGACGCCGACCACGCTGCCGAGGAGGCTTACGCGCTCATCCGGCGCGATCGCTTGCTGTCAGCCTCCCGCGTCGCCGCCGACCTGCGCCAGCAGGTCGGCGTGGACGTCGCG
>CAZZVX010000056.1:2123-17050 GCA_964657535.1 Armatimonadota bacterium
GGTTCAGGAAGGTCGTGGTCCCGGCGGGCGGGTCGGTCGGCGTGGACGTCGCGCCGCCGTTCGTCCTGGGGCCGCTGCTGCACGGGGCGGCCAGTCCCTACCATCTCGATCAGGCCCAGCGAGTCACCCAGCAGATCGTCCGGGACGTGATGGAGGGCCAAGTCATTCGCGCCGATCAGCCCGCGAATCTCGTTCAGGCGCGCGACCTCGTGACGCAGCGCGTCGGCGCCTCCCTGCTGCCCCGCGAAGACGTGCCTGCCGCCGCCGCGCTGGCGCGGGTGATCGTGCGACCCAACTTCCAGCTGGACGCGCGGGCGACCGAGAAGAGCCGTGAGGTGCAGCGTCAGTTGGTCACGCCCGTTCTCGGCCAGGTGTTCGCCGGCGACATCGTCGTCCGGCACGGCCAGGTCGTGACGCCCGGCGTCATTGACAAACTCCGCGCGCTGGGCCTGCAGAACCCGCGCCTCGATCCGGGGACGGTCGCCTGCGTGACGCTGCTGATCGCGCTGATGGTGGGCCTGGTCGCCGTGTACTTGGCGCGCTACCAGCGGGCGGTGTACGCCTCGACCAAGACTCTGCTGCTGCTCAGCCTGCTGGTCGTGTTGAGCGTGCTGGGGCTGAAGCTGGGCGGGACGATGCTGGGGGTCAGGCTGTCCGAGGCGCAGTTCGGGTACGTCGGCGTGCTGTGCATGGCATCGGGGGCAATGCTGATCGCGGCCCTGATCCACCCGCGCGTGGCGATGGTGGTCACGGCGCTGCTGGCGGCGCAGTCCGGCCTGATCCTGGGCAACGACCTGCGCTTTTCGCTGATGACGCTGATGACGGGGATGGTCGGCATTTACGCCGTCTCGGACATCCGCAGCCGGGGCGACGTGGTGCGGGCGGGCGTGGCGCTCTGCCTGACCAACGTGCTGCTTAGCCTGATCCTGGGCCGCATTGAGGGCGACGCCATTGCTTCGCTGGGCCAGTCGCTGGTCTGGGCCTTGCTGACGGGAATCGTGTCCGTCGCGCTGTTCTCGGTCGGCGCGGCGCTCTTCGAGCGCCTGTTCGGAATCACGACGCATCTCGGCCTGCTGGAACTCTCCGACCCCAACCGGCCCTTGCTGCAGAAGTTCTGTCAACTGGCGCCGGGGACCTACACGCACTCGGTCATGGTGGGAAATCTGGCCGTCGTCGCGGCGGAGGCCGTCGGGGCGGATCCGCTCCTCTGCCGCGTCGGCGCCTACTATCACGATCTGGGGAAGATGAAACGCGCAGAGTTCTTTATCGAGAACCAGGGCGGCGGGGAGAACATCCATGAGCGGCTCAACCCTTCGCTGTCGGCGTTGGTGGTGACGGCGCACGTGAAGGAAGGGCTGGAGATCGCCGACCAGGAGCATCTGCCGCCGGTCATCAAGGCCTTCATCACGGAGCACCACGGCACGAGCCTGATCAAATACTTTTATCACCAGCACACGAGCGGCGACGGGGGCGACGCGCCCGGCCTGGAACAGCACTTCCGCTACGCCGGGCCGAAGCCGCAGTCCCGCGAGACGGCCATCCTGATGCTCGCGGACGGAGTCGAGGCGGCGTCACGGACGCTGGAGAAGCCGACGCCGGGCCGGATCGCCGATCTGGTGGACAAGATCATCGGGTCGCACCTGTCCGACGGACAGCTCGACGAGTCCGACCTGACGCTGCGCGACCTGCGCGGCATCCGGGACGCCTTCCTGCGCCTGCTGTCCGGGATGCTGCACACGCGCATCGAGTACCCGGAACTGCTCAAAGAGGCCAAAGCCGACAAGAATGGAACTCCTGATCTCCCGACAAACGGACAGATATCGGTCCCTGCTGTCCTCGCCGATGCGGGCGAGGCTGGAAGCCGGCCTGCAGACTCTGCTGCAGCGTGAGGGCGTGACCGCCGAGGCTGAAATCAGCCTTCTCTTCTGCGACGACGAAAACATCCGGCAGTTGAACGCGGCCTATCGCGGGCAGGACAGACCGACGGACGTGCTTTCGTTCGCCCAGGAAGAACTGCCCGTCCTCGGAGACATCGTGATCTCCCTGCCGACGGCGCAGCGGCAGGCGGACGCGGCGGGGTGGGGGCTGGACTGTGAGGTGACTTTGCTGGCCGTCCACGGCCTGCTGCATCTGCTGGGGTACGACGACGAGACGGCGGCGGGGGCCGCGGAGATGCAGGCGAAAACGGTGACGGCCCTCACGGACGTCGGCATCACGATCCCGGAGGCAGGAACTCACCCGTTCTTTGCCGAATACGACTAGACCTATGCGAACCGTCCCGCGCCCGAAGAACCATCTTGACTCGTTCCGTTACGCCGTGGAGGGCATCGTCCACGTCTTCCGCACGCAGAAGCACATGCGCTTCCACTTCTTCACGGTCGTGGTCGTGTTGCTGATCGGACTGCTGCTGCGGCTGGGCGCGGTCGAGATGGCCCTGCTGTTCATCGTCGTCTCGACGGTGCTGATGGCCGAGATGTTCAACACTGCCGTTGAGGGCGTGGTGGACATGATCACGCAGGCGTACCACCCGCTCGCCAAACTCGCCAAAGACATCGCGGCGGGGGCGGTGCTGATCGCGTCCATCAACGCGGCCATTGTCGGGTCGATCCTGCTGTTCGGCAATCACCGCATTCAGCGTCTTCATATCGCCCTGGAGCGGGACCCCCAGCCGGTCCACGTGATGATCACCGTGGTCGCGCTCGTTTTGATCATCGTGTTCCTGAGCAAGATCATGGGCGGCAAAGGCTCGATCCTCTCCGGCGGCATCGTCAGCGGCCACTCGGCCGTGTCGTTCTTCTTCGCCTCGACGCTGCTGTATCGGGCGACGGACTGGTTCACCGGGCTGCTGGCGCTGCTGCTGGCGTTTCTGGTCGCGCAGAGCCGCGTCGAAGGGAAGATCCATACCCTCCAGGAAGTCGTCATCGGCGGCCTTTTGGGGATACTCCTGACGTGCGGAGTCTACTTCTTTCACTATTTCCCTCGCTGAACGCGCCGCCACGAATCTGCGAATAATCTCCCATGAATCCCGCTGACAGTTACGCGCTCCTCGCGATCCTCCTGCTGACCCTGCTCAATGCGTTCTTCACGCTCGCCGAGACGGCCCTGGTGACGGTGCGCAACGCCCGGCTGCAGCAGATGATCGCCCTGACGCAGACGCAGACGGGCGCGGCCGGCGGCGTCCCCGCTTTGATGCGGCAGGCGACGCGGGTGGGGGCGACGGTCCAGGTCGGCATCACGCTGGGGTCGTTCATCGTGGCGGCGCTGGCGGCGACCACGCTCGCGCCGGACGTGGCGCGGTTCCTGCATCGCCGCCACGTCCCGCACGACGCCCGCCTCGCCGGGGCGCTCCTGACACTGGGGGCGGCGCTCTGGACCATCGTGTTCGGCGAGATCGTGCCGCGCGCCGTCGCGCGGCACAGCCCGATCCGGGTGGCCGAGGCCGTCCAAAGGCCGCTGCGCCTCTTCATGGCCCTGCTCTCGCCGCTGGCCGGCTTCGCGATGCTCGTCTCGAACGCGCTGGTGCGCCCATTCGGCCTGTCGGCGACGTTCGCCGCGCCGCTGCTGACCGAGGAAGAGCTGCAGGCGCTGCTAGAAGCGGGAGCCCAGTCCGGGGCGATAGACAAGGACGAGCAGCAGATCATCCGCAACGTGATCTCGTTCGGCGACACGGACGTGCGTCAAGTGATGACTCCGCGCATCGCCATCAATGCTGGAGACGTCGGCATGGGCCTGGCCGCGCTGCTGCAGCTCGTCGTCGAGAGCGGCCACTCGCGCATCCCCGTATACGAGGGCAGCGTGGACGCGATCATCGGCATCGTCCACGTGAAGGACCTGCTGCCGTTTCTGGCGCGCGGGCAGGCCGACGTGGACCTGCGCCGCGTCATGCGCGTCCCGCTGTTGATTCCTGAAAACAAGCGGGTGGATGAACTCCTCGACGAGTTCCGTCGGTCCAACATTCAGCTCGCCGTCGTGCAGGACGAGTACGGCGGCACGGCGGGTCTGGTCACGATTGAGGACCTGCTCGAAGAGTTAGTCGGCGAGATTCAGGACGAGTACGACAAGCCTGAGACCGATAGCCCGCCGATTCAATTCCTGGACGAGCGGACCGCCCTGGTGGACGGGCGGATGGCGATTGACGACCTGAACGAACAGTTCGACCTGGACCTGCCGCACGAAGACTTTGACACCGTCGGCGGCTTCGTGTTCGGGCTGTTCGGGCGTCAGCCGGGCGAGGGCGAGTCTACGCGCTACGGCGATCTGGACTTCGTCGCCACGCAGACCGACGGGCGGCGCATCCAGCAGGTGCGTCTGACGCGACTGGCCGAGGAAGAGGCCCGGCCATCCCCCGAAAGCGCGTCGGCCCCGGAGACAGCCCCCGAAGTCAAAGACCGGTAGGCTTTCGGGCGCGACACACGCTGAAAAATACCGCTTGACATCTTTCCCGCTTAGTGCTATTGTATGGGCGGCATGGCCTTACATTCCCATGCGCTCGGCAGATTCGGTTCATCCGTAACGTCGTCGCAGAACTCAATCTCCGAGATTGTGAGGGAACGCTATGCATTGCCGCCGCGTCTTAGCAAACATTTTCTGCTCCTTCTCACCCTGTCTTCGCTCCCGGCGCTTGCCGCCTTCCCCGGCGCTCCCACCGGTCTGGGCATCAAGCCCGGCCACGCCCAACTGACGCTGTCCTGGACGGCCCCGGCCGGACCGGTGACGAGCTACAGCGTGTACCGAGGCACCTACCCCGGCAACGAATCGCTCACGCCGATTGTGACGGGGGTCACGGCTACTACCTACACGGACACCGGGCTGACCAACGGCCTGACCTACTACTATCAGGTCTCCGCCGTCAATTCCTCCGGGGAGGGGCCGAAGTCCGCCGAGGCCTCGCAGACGCTCAACATCCACATCAACGCGGGCGGCGACAGTTATTACCCAGACTCCGTCGGCGTCTACTGCGCCGCCGACCCCGGCACCTCCGGCGGGACGCCGATTTCCACGACCACCACCATCACCGGCACGAGAGACCCCACGCTTTATCAAGCCCAGGAAGAAGGCACGACGCTCACCTATTCGCTCCCCGTCCAGGCCGGCTCCTACAAACTGACCCTGCAGTTCGCCGAGATCGGGACGTATACCAGGGGCCAGCGGGTCTTCAGCGTCACCGCCAACGGGCGGCAGGTGGCGACCAACTACGACATCTACGTGGCCGCCGGCGGGGCGAACCGGGCCGTCACCGTCACCGCGCCGATCACCATCTCCGTCACCACGCCCGCCACTCCGTTCACCCTGACCCTGACGGGCGTGACGGGCAAGGCGGCCATCGCGCCTTCTCGCTCGCCCCGCCGGTCGCCGCCGCCGCCGGGCTGGGCGGCGGACGTGGTGCCGACGGACGGGCCGGGCGTCTCCTACGAGCGGCTGTACCGCAGTTCGCGGGCAACGGCCAACACGAGCGCGCCGGGCCTGTCGCCGGGGTGGCCGGACAACTACGACTTCACGGTGACGGCCACCAGTCCGGGGACGTGGGGGCCGCTGACGCTGACCTGGCCGGATGGGGCGCAGGAGACCTGGACGCCTGTCCTGAGCGGCGGGACGCCGACGGGCGCGTTCACGGTGGCGTCGGGGACGCCGTACTTCGTGACGGTGATGGCGTCGGGGACGACGGGGCAGTGGACTTCGCTGACGATGACGATGAAGGACCGCTCGCAGGACACCTTCACGCCCGTCGGTTCGCCCGCCAACACGTACCTGCTGACCAAGATGACGAACCTGGTGGGCCATTCCGTCAATATCAGCCGGGACGGCAGCAACGGCAACCGAATTACTTCTATCGCCAACGACGCGCCCACGCCGGTCACGCTGCTGACGTTCAACTACAGCGGGACGCAGCTGCTGTCCGTGCAGGACCCGGTCGGCGGGCGGCAGGTCAACTACGCCTTCAACAACGGGGTTCTGGCGGGCGTGTCCTATCTGAATTCGCCGGGTTCCTCCTATTCCACAAGCACCGCCCGCTGGCTCTACCAGTACCAGACGATCAACCTGCGCCCTTACCTGAGTTCGGTCAAGACGCGCAATCCGGCCTCGCCCGCCGGGTTCAGCCAGGCGACCACGATCTACGACTCGCACGGGGCCGTCAACACCCTGACGGACGCCAACGGCTACCAGCGCGGCTACGTCTTCGGCGGCACGGGCGTGGGCCTGACCGTCTACGACGCCTCCGGCGCCCCGGCGATGTCCTGGACGCAGCGGTTCGGGGCGCAGAATGTGGACACGGGTTTTTCGGACGCGCTGGGCAAGACGGCGCCGATCACCTACACCGGCTCCCCCAGCCCGTACCTGCCGACCCAGGTCGCCAACCGCAACTACAGCGCGAGCAACCCGACCGCGCAGAGCGTGCAGATGACCTATGACGGTTACGGCAACCCGCTGACGGCGACCGACCCGCGCGGCACGGTCGTGACCGACACGTACCAGTACCCGTCGGACTTCCCGCTCGGCCAGTTGCAGCAGACGCAGACCACGAACGGCGCCAGCAGCCTGCAGGCGACGACGTTTGACTACTACAGCAACGGCCTGCTCCATGACGTCTACTCCCCCGTGCCGGGCAGCATCGGCGGCACGAGTACGGAAACGACCACCTACATATACGACGCGCTGGGCAACGTCACGCAGGTGACGACGCCCGGCCCCAACAGCACCCTCGGCACTCCCAGCACCTACACCACGATCTCCTACGACTACGTGAACGGCTACGGCGGCTACACGCAGGCGGAAGCGCTGGGCGAGCCGACGACGGTGACGGTCAGCGGCCCGGCCTACGGCGGCGGCAGCACGACTACGACCGCGACGTACTCCCAGTACGATGCGCTCGGCAACCGGACGGCCATGACGGACGCGCTGGGCAACACGACCACCTTCGCCTACAACATCGCCGACCAGTTGACGAGCGTGACCTACCCGGCGACGAACCAGACGGGCGGCGGCAACTCGCACGAAGACACGGTCTACCAGTACCCCGGCGGCCCCGTCTCCACCGAATCCCTGTATGATGAGGGCAACGTCGGCCTGGTGCGGCAGACCACCTACACCTACGGGCCGGAAGGCGAACTGCTGTCGGTCAACGACCAGAAGGGTCTGCTGGAGTCCTTCCAGTACGACGCCCTGTACCGGCAGACGGCGGTGCTGGACGGGCTGAACCAGGCCACCCTTTACGACTACGACACCGTCGGCAACCTGCTGCGGGTGCGCTACCCCTTGATGGGCGGCACGTCCCCCGGCTCTTCTGATACGGAGACGTACACCTACGACGCCGACGGCAACCTGACGCTGCGCACCGACGGCAACGGCGTCCACACCACGTTCGTCCGCGACCTGGCCGTGGACAGCCGCCTGACGGGCATCACCTACCCGACCGGACACGGCTCCTCCAGCGTCTCCTTCGGCTACGACACGTTCGAGCGGATGAGCGGGCTTGGCAACGGCGAGGTGTCCAAGACCTACGCCTTCGACGACCTGGGCGAGATGCTCACGTCCTCGGTCTCGTTCACCGGCGGCCCCTCGTCGCAGGGCATGACCTACGCCTAAAACCCCGACGGCAGCCGCCTGAGCCTCTCCACGCCGCAGGGAGCCTACTCCTACCAGTACGACGGCCTGGGCCAGCTTACTCAGGCGAACTTCCCCTGGACGGACGGCTTTGCCAACTACGCCTACACCGTCAACGGCACCACCGGCAACACGCAGACGGGCTGGCTCAAAACCACGCAGACCCGCTGGTTCAAGACCGCCTACAACTACACGCACCTGGGCCAGCCCAACCTGATCGTCAACTACTGGGAAGACAGCACTCAGCCCTCCAACCTGTCAGAACTGGCCGGTTTCACCCTGCGCTTTGACGCGGCGAACAACCGCACGTCCAACTCGGCCTACATTCCCTCAGAAAACGGCGCGCCGGACGCCTCGCGCAGCCAGACGTGGGCCTACGACGCGCGGGATGAAGTGACCGAGGACAAGAGCGCCGACACCGGCGGCAGCGGAGCTTACGGCACCAACTACGACGACTTCTTCACCTTCGACGCCGCCTACAACCCCAAAGGCTTCCGGGAAGCCACGGCAGGGGCCACAAGCAACGCCTTCAACGCCGACAACCAGATCGCCAACAGCGGCTACGCCTTCGACGGCCAGGGACGCCCCACGGCCTACCCCCGCACCATGCCCAAGCCGCTGTCCGGCTTCTCCTTCGACGTGGAAGGGCGACTGATCGGCCTGACTTCTCCGGCGTTCTCGGCGGCGTATGCGCCCGACGACAAGCGGGCGAGCAAGACGGCGTCGGGAGCCACGACCTACTTCCTGTACGACGAGGCGGGCGGGCCATCCTCGCCGCTGGTGGAGGAGCAGGTCAGCGGCGGCACGACCAGCGTGACGGCGGCCTACGGGTGGGGCGCGGACGGGCTGCGGGCGCGCTACCAGGGCGGGAACATCTACAACCTGTACCAGTACGACCCGCTGGGCAGTTACCTGCAACGCACGCAGACGAACACGTATCCGACCAACCTGGTGACGGACACCGGCCCGTTCGAGGCGTGGGGGCTGCCTCTGGTGGACAAGTCCAGCACGGGGGCGACGCTGAACCGTCACGACGCGGTGGGTTTCCAGGGCCAGGCGGGGGCGTACACGGACCTGGAGACGGGGCTTGTGCTGATGGGGCGTCGGTACTACGACCCCGGCACGGGCCGGTTCGTCACCCGCGACCCCTTCGGCTACGGCGGCGGGGCTAACCTGTACGGGTTCAGTTGACCAGGCAGAACGACAAAAATCCCCAAAACTGGTATTTCTCTCACTGAGTTTATAACGACGCTGAGTTATTTCTATGGTATACTGTCAGGCAGGACGCTCACTCGCGCCCTTTCTTTGCAGCTGTCAATGCACACTCGAAAGGAGGTGATAACGATAATGAGGAATTTTCTCTCCGCTCTGGCGGTGACCGCCTTCCTGGCGCTGAACCTGACGGGCGGCGCGCAGGCGCAGACCATCTCCGGCTCCGGCCCCGCCGGCTCGTTCGTGGTTGATCTGTTGCAGTCGTCGGTCAGCTACCCGGCCTACACTTACAACTACGTTGCGACCCTCGACAGCATCACTCCGGGGGCGGACGTGACCCGTTTCCAGTTCGACTTCCAGGAGCCGGTGCTCTTTGAGTCGGCCACCGACGGCTTCGTCACGTCCGACCCGACGACCGGCAGCCTGTTCACGTTCACTTCGCCGACGGGCCTGTCCACGCAGGGCGATCAAGCGACGTTCAAGTTCTATTCGCCTGACCCGCCCAACGGCTATGTCGGCGTCGGAAGCACCAGCCCTGGTGTCGGTGGATCCGGCTACGCTTTCGGCCCGCTTCCCTGCAACTGCGCAGTCCCTGAGCCGGCCTCGCTGGCCCTGCTCGGCTTGGGCGCTCTGCCCCTGGGTCTTCTGGTCCGCCGCCGCATGGCCGCGAAATAGACCGAACACCGGCTCTGAGTAGTCTTGATATTTTCTGCAACGCTCCTGGTCACCAGGAGCGTTTTTTTGCGTCTCCCTCAATCTCAACGATTCTGACCCGGCGGCCTTCGAGCCGGAGGCGGTCGGCGGCGAACAGGGCGACGGCGCGGGGGAACGTCTCGTGTTCGGCGACGAGTACGCGGGCGGCGAGCGTCTCCGCCGTGTCGTCTTCGAGGACGGGGACGGCGGACTGCAGGATGATCGGGCCGCTGTCGTAGTTCTCGTCCACGAAATGTACGGTGCAGCCGGAGACTTTCGCGCCGTAGTCCAGCACGGCCTGGTGCGCGCGCAGGCCGTACATCCCGCGCCCGCCGAACGACGGCAGCAGGGCGTTATGGATGTTCATGATGCGGCCTGCGTAGGCGGAGACGACGGACGAAGGGACCTTTCGGATGTAGCCGGCCAGACAGATCAGGTCGGGCCGGGCGTCCGCGAGCGCCCGGCGGAGGGCGTCCCCGTAGGCCGCTTCGGCGTCGGCAGACGCGCCCGCCGGGGGTGAAGGGACGACGGCGGTCGGCAGGCCCTGCGCCTGGGCGCGAGCCAGGGCCGGGGAGGCGGCCTGGTTGCCCGCGACGAGGACGACCCGTCCGGGGATGCGTCCGTCGGCGCAGGCGTCGGCGATGGCCTGCATATTGCTGCCGCGCCCGTGACGGCCTGATAACAGAATGGCGATGCGTATCATGCCCGTTTTGTTCGACAGACGGGCGACAGTCTCCTCTTGACAACCGTCGGAGATTGTTCTATGATGGGTTAAATTCTGTCTTGCGTAGGTGACGGGGATGTCCATTCTTTCCAATTTCGGCGCGGCGATCTGGGCGCGGCGCGTGACCTTCCTGGTCTGGGCCGTGATCATTGTCGCGGTCTCAATTATCGTGAGCGTGAACCGCGCCAACGTGGCCCACACGGTGGCGGCTTTGAGCAGTTCCGACCAAAAGACGCGCGATTCGGAGGTCTTGGGGTTGGTCAATCACGGGCAATTGATCGACTCTTTGACCGCGACGGAGAACCCCAATCAAGACGCCACCAGCGATCAAAACGTTCAAAGCGCGAAAATCCGCGAGAATGCGGCCGACTCCGTCAATCGTCTTTCCACAGCGCACAAAATCGCCGACGGGCCAGCCATGGACACGCTGTTTCTGCTCAGTAAAGACAGCGATAGCAGTGTCAAGGACACGGCGAAAGACGGTCTGGCCCGATTGGGCGCGGCCAGTGACGGCAACCTGCGGGCCATCATTGACAAACTCAAGGACGGCGACCCGGATATCCGGGGCGCCGCCGTGGACGCGCTTTCGCGCAAGACCGGCGATGCGTTCGTCATTGACCCGAACAAGACGGTCAAACTGGTGGACCCACTCCTGCTCGACCCGGCGGCCCAGGATTCGGCGCAAAGCGTGATGCAGAACATCGGCGAGCCGGCCGTACCCTTGCTGACGGCGCATCTGTCCGCCCCCAACACCGCGTTCCGGCAGAAGGTCGTCTCCATGCTCGGCCAGATCGCATCGCCCCAGTCCGTGCCGGACTTGAACAAGGCCGCGACCGGCGACCAGCCTTCGGTGCGACGTCTGGCGCTGGTGGCGCTGGCGAACACGGTCTTGACCAATTATAATGCGGCCCAGAAAGCCGCGACGGACGCGGCCAAGGCGGCTGCCGACCCCAAAGCCAAGCCGGAGGACGTGCAGAAGGACAAAGACGCCGTCGCGAAGGCCGACGCCGCGTTCGCGCTGACACGGGCCGCCGAGCCGGCTCTGATCAGCGCGCTGCGCAACCCGGAGGACGACAGCGAAGCGAGGACGCAGGCGGCGCTGGCGCTGGGCCGCCTGGGAAGCCCTGCCGCCGTCACGGTGCTAGTGGCGTCTTTAGGGGACTTCGATTCGCGCGTGGCGCTGGCCGCGCAGCAGGGGGCGCAGTCCGCCGGCGCTCCCGCCGTCGGGCCGCTCCTCGGTGCGCTGGCGCGGGGGACGGAGACGGCGCGCGCCTCGGCGGCGCAGGCGCTGGGGGGGATCGGCACGCCGGGAGCCGTGGCGGCCCTGCAGAAAGCCCTCGGCAGCCCCGCGACGCCTCTTTCCGTCCGGCACGGGGCCGTGGTCGGCCTGGGGCAGAGCGGCAACCCGGCGGTGATCCCTTCCCTGGTCGCGGCGCTGGCCGACCCGGACGGCACGGTGCAGAGCGCCGCATCCGACGCGCTGCTGACCCCGGCGCTCGAAACGTCCGCCATCTCCCCGCTGATCGCCTGCTTCGCCAGGCCGGCCCCGGCGCCGTTCAACGCCAGCGAGACGCTGTCCCGCATGGGCGGTCTCGCGATCCCGGCGTTGGAAGCGTCCGTCAAGACGGGCGGCCCGCAGACGCAGACCTGGGCGGCGGTGACGCTGGGCGAGACCGACAGCAAAGACCCGGCGGTGGTTGCGGCGTTGGCGCCGCTCGCGCAGAGCGGCGCCCCCGGCGTCAAATACGCCGCCTCCCAGGCGATCAACCGCCTTTCGGGGACGTAGGCTCCCTATCCGGATTCGCCACATTTCCCCCATCGGAATGGGAGAAAGGCCAGTGGCAGTGTCAATTTCTGCTGCGCCCCTTGCCCAGAGGCAAACGAGCCTTAGTGATTGGCCCCTCTCCCTTTCTGAAGGGGGAGGGGTGGCGAAGCCGGGGTGGGGGTCTTCTAGAACGCGGCGTCGCCGGTGAGGCGGGCGTCCATCGCATCCTGGAGTTCGCGGATGTGCTGGGCGTTCTGCCCCAGGTCGCCGCGCCCGATGCGCGAGCGGGAGCGGACGGTGACGCGCGTCTGGCCGTGTCCCAGGCCGATGCAGTACACGGTCACGTCGTCCAGGAAGCGGCCCACGGGCGTCTCCACTTCGGCCTCCAGGGCGTCATTCTCCCCGTCCACGAACACGACGCGCCAGCGCGGCAGGACGCGCATCGCCTGTTCGGCGGCGGCCAGCGCCGCCGACGGTTCGGCGTAGTAGACGCGCGAGCGCAGGTGCGGGTACTCCGCGCTTTCACCCGTCGTCACGTCGTTGACGAGAAACAAGCGGCGGTTCGCCCAGGCGGCATAGCCCAGCGCCGCCGTGCCGGTGATCCCCCCGGCGAGCAGCCAGCGTTTCGCGGTCTTCCCCATACCTTCTCCTGCAGTGCGTTGTTTCTGTTTTGTTATACGCCCGGCGACCCTGTGATGAAACCTTGACACTCGCCCGATAGGTCAAATCATTGTCGCGAGGCGGGCCATTCCCGCGTCCAGCGCCGTCAGTATCTTCTCGTGCAGCGCCGTGTTCGAGGCGGCGAGGATGGACTTCAAGTTCCCTTCGCTGGTGTCGAGCAGCGGCGTGGACGCGAACGAGTGGCCGTGGGCGTCGGTGACGATGGCCCCGGCCTCGGCGGCGATCAGGGCGGCGGCGGCGATGTCGTAGGTGAACAGGCCGATGGGCTTGCCGCGTCCGAGTTCAAGGAAACGGTCGCGGGTGGGGGGAAGGTCGCGCAGGATGCGGTTGCCGATGTCCATGCAGGCGGCGAGCTGTCCGGTGACAAGGCGTGTCAAGGAAAAGGCGGTGGAGTTGAACAGAAAGACGCCGCCTTTGAGCGAGGCGGCGTCCACGATGTCGGTGAGGGCGACGCCGAGCCATTCAATGGGGCGGGCGACGGCTTCAAAGGAGAGCGGGGCGGCGTAAATGTCCTCGATGGGCAGCAGGCGCATGGGGCGGTGCGTGCCGTCGGGGCCGATCCACTGCGCGCCGCTGCCGCGCTCGGCGAGGAAGAGGTCGTCGGCCTTGATCTCGCCGATGCAGCCGTAGCGCACATCGCCCAGGGTGACGCTGGGGGTGTAGTCGGCCCAGGCGACGGACACGACGCAGGCCTCAAAGCCCGCCATGGCAGGGCGCGTGCCGTCAATGGGGTCAATAATCAGGACGGCTTCGGGGGCCGCGCCGAACTCCATCAGGCCTTTGTCTTCGGAATAGTAGGCGATGGACAGCTTTTCGCGCTCAATGAACGATACGATGGCGTCTTCGGCGTGGTCGTCAATGACAAAAGTGGCGTCCCCGGAGGCGGCGGTTCCCGAAACGGCGCGGCTTTGCCAGGCGCCGAGATGCGGGCGGACGGTGTCGCGGATGTGGCGCGTCAGGGCGACGATGGTTTCTTGAGGTGTCATGGCGCGTTGTTCGCCGCGCGTCTCGTGTTTTCCTGTCTGCTAGGCCAGCGTGAGCGCGGCGTCGGTGTCGGCGGCGGTGATGACGACGGGGACCCAGACGGCCCGCCCGGTGAAGCCGTTCCGGCTGACGGGGGTGAGCAGGTCGGGCTTCTGCGGCGCGTCGGCGAGAACGGTGGTTGCGCCGAGGGTCTGAGACCGGACGTTGTTGAGCGACTGAAAGACGGTCACGCCGTGGGAGGTGGCTTTCCTGCCGGGCGACCAGACCTGGCCCAGCAGGTTAAAGTTCTGCCTCTGCTGGGGGTCAGGGTCTGCCAGGCGCGGCTGATGGTGGCGAGCCGGGCTTTGGCACGGGTTTGACTGGGGGAGCCGAGGTGTTTGGGTTCCGTTTGAGCGCGGCGTTGCCGTTGACGAGTGTGAACATCGTTGATGTTTCCTCCACACTCGTTTTCAGCAAGTTTACGGAGTTTCTTCAGGGGTGTTTTGGGAGTTTTTTGTGCGGCATAACGGTCAAGTTCAGCGGCGACAAACTGCCTGGCAAGCCTACGGCCTCGCACCCGTGAGGGTGGCAGTTTGGCGTCCGCTGCAACGTTTGTTGGGCCGCTGACTGTGCGGTTATACCATAGGGTTGTCTCTGACGCCTAAGACGCCGCGCCCTAGCCCATGCTGAACGCCAGAAGTACGCCGTGTCGCCTCGCGCACTCCGCTTGCTCGACTACCTGATGTAGAGCCGCGACCGTTTCCTTTGTATAAGACGACCAGTTCCGTTTGGCTGCCTCAACATCTTTGTCTTTGGTATCGACTTGCCACAGTTCTAGCCATCGTGTCGCCCATAAACGGGCCTGCTCCGGCTGAAACGGTTCCGATTGAAGCGGGAATTCTTGGTCCCCGAACGCATCCTCCAAAAACGGAGCGAACCCGTTCACTCTCTTGTAGTCCTCTGGTTCTAACTCAAACATCCAGTTTAGGTACTGCGTGTAGACTTCCTGTACTTCAAACGTGCCCGTAACATTTTCACCATTACTATGTTTTGGGACGGAGTAAGAGAAGTAACAGTTGAGCGACAAGATGAACTCCTCATGCCATAAACAAAGCCTTTATTCAGCGGCCCAACTAGTATTAGACCGCGCGGTGCGGTCTATCGGGTTCAATCACGCTGTTCTGCCGCTGTCGTCCGTGCGGCGGCTGTGGGAATTATACCCAGGGTGGGACAGATTTCGAGGGTGGCGGGAGCGATTCTGCGCCGGTAAACTTGCTGCGGGCTGGT
>CAZZVX010000057.1:0-16940 GCA_964657535.1 Armatimonadota bacterium
CCCCGGCGCGACCAGGAAACTGAGCCACAACACAAACGCGCCCGCCAGCAGCATGACCGGCGTCGCCAGCAGCCCGACCTTCATGAAATCCCGGCCGGAAACATCCTCCCCACGGTTCCGGGCCGTCGTCAGCACCAGCATCGTCGCCAGCGACCCGAACAGCGTCACGTTCGGCCCGATGTTCGTCCCCAGCAGAGAGCCGTAGACCGCGACGCTCGGCCCGTGCGCCGCCTGGATCACCCGGATCGCCAGCAGCGCCGACGGGACGTTGTTGACCACATTCGCGGCGACCGCGTTCCCGAAACAGGACGTGAGCGCCGCCGTCAGCAAGTTCCCGTCCGTGCTTGCCAGCCCCCGCGCCGCCGTCTCCGCCAGTCCGAGATTCTCCACGCCCCGCACGACCACGAACAGCCCGATCACGAACGGGAACAGCGGCCAGGCGATTTCGCGGGCGATGCTCCAGCCGACCTGCCTCCGATAAACACCCCAGCCGGCCAGCAGGACGCAGCCCGCAAAACCCACGACGTAAAGTTCGACGTGCAGGAACGGAGCCGCAAAGTATCCCGACAGCACGAGCGCCAGCACGATCACGGCCCCCCGGAAATAACCGCCGTCGGGAATCACGGTGTCGGCGTCCGGGAGGCGCTCGGTCGGGAACGTCGCCGGAAGGTCGGCCCGGAACAGCCGCCGGAAGAGCGCGTAGTTCACCAGGAGGACGACGGCCTGCGGTCCGATCATCCGCAGCGCGAATCCACCGAACGGCAGATGAAAGGCGCCCGCGACAAGGAGGTTGGTCAGGTTGCTGACCGGCAGCGGCAGCGAGGCCGCGTTGGCGACGAAGGCGCAGGCGAAGATGTAGGGGCGCGCGGGCAGGCCGAGGCGCTGCACGAAGG
This sequence comes from Armatimonadota bacterium, assembly GCA_964657535.1. Lineage (GTDB taxonomy): Bacteria > Armatimonadota > Armatimonadia > Armatimonadales > Capsulimonadaceae > CAZZVX01. Next base: position 894 of record CAZZVX010000057.1, read on the forward strand.
CCAGCACCAACGGCGTCAGAATCACCGCCGTGGTGTCCAGCGACAGCGTCGCCGTGATTAACGCGCCGAGGACGAATACGTTCCGGTAGAGCCGCCTGCCGTCGCCGCCCGCCAGACGCGCCGCCCGGATCGCCGCCCACTCGAAAAAGCCACTCCGGTCGAGCAGCGCCGACAGCAGCAGCAGGGCGAGCAGGAACAGCAGCACGGGACGGATGTCGGCGTTGCCCAGGGTACTTCGCCAGGCCTGTCCCGGCGACTCCAGGCCCGCCGCCAGCATCAGCGCGCCGCCGAGGATGGTCCACCAGGCCTCGTTCCAGCCGCGCGGGCGCGTCACGACCAACCCCAGCGTCAACAGGAAGATGCCGGGCGTCAGGAAAAGGCGTACCTGGTCCGTCAACCGGGACTCAGCCCCATTTTGGATTTCAGAAACTCCAGCGGGGACAGCACGCGGGCGGAGATCGGGACTGTCATGGCCTGGCCTGCCGTGGTGCGGACAGTCGCGGCGCTGTCATAGATGCCGTTCGGCAGCGTCGTCGTTGGAATCTGCACCGTGATGACCGTGCTGTGGCCAGAGGTGATTCTCCCGGACGACGGGATGAACGTCATCTCGGTCAGCGGGTTCGCCGGGCCGCCGGTGCGCGTGTCGCCGCTCTCGATCTGAAATTCGGCGGCGGCCTCGCCGAGATTCAGGAGCGAGAACGTGCCGGCGAGCGGCTGACCTTTTCGGGCTGTGAAGATGAGCGGAGGCGCGTTCGGCGTCTTCCGCTCCACGACCTGCAGCAGCGCCGGGCGCGGAATCAAGGTGATGCTGCACTCGATGAACCAGCGGTCCCCGGTGCTGGTCAGTTTCCCGTCGTAGTCGTGCTGGTCGGGCGTGTTGATCTCCAGCCGCCCGGCCACGAGTTTCGCGCGCTCCGCGATGCGTGACGGGTTGAGCTGCACCGTGACCTCGCGCCGGTTGCCGGCGAACTTCGTCAGCGGGACGGTGATCCAGGGGGTGCGCGGCTTCACTTCGCCGCGAATCTCGCCGCCGCCGGCGTTGTAGAGCGTGAAAGACTGCGGCGGGATCGGCTGGCCGGTCGGCACGTCCCCCCAGCGCAGGTGCTTGCGGCTGACCAGCAGCACGGGCGGCGCGATCTTGCGGATGTCGAGCAGGAACTCGTTGGCGCTCGCGTAGCGATAGTCCGTGTTATACGACAGTGCCTTGTTGATGAGTTTCACCAGGCCCAGGTCGGCGTTGGGGCGCTGAATGAGCGTGTTCGTGACGTACATCGAGCGCTCGTTGATGCTGTCCTGGTCCGGGGAGACGCCCGCGATCATCTCGTAGAGGATGCACCCCAGCGCGAAGATGTCCGTCCGCACGTCCGCGCCCCATTTCTTGTCGCCTTCGATCTCCGGCGGCAGGTAGCCTTCCGTCCCGTACATCTCGGTGCGCTTGCTGGCTTCGTGGCCGTCGCCGAAATATTGGGCGGCCCCGAAGTCGAGCAGCGCCAGGTGGCCCTGGGGCGTGATACGGATGTTGGCCGGCTTCAGGTCGTGGTGGACCACCTGCCGGGAGTGCAGGAACGCGAGCGCGTCGCAGAGCGAGACGGCCCACTTGAGAATCCACTCGCGGGGCAGGGGGTGACGCTTGAAGATGATGTCGTCGAGCGTCGCGCCCTCGATAAACTCCTGGGCGATGTAAAAATGGGCGTCGTGCTGGAACGCTTCATAGAACGTCGGCATCAACGGGTGCGGGCTGGCGAGCATCCCGACCGTCCGCTCCCGGTCGAAGAGCGCGTGCAGGGCCGCCTGCTCACGCGGGTGGCGGGCCGGGAAAAACTCCTTCAGGGCGACGCGACGCCCCGGCGCCGCCGGGTCCGTGGCGAAGTAGACGGCCCCGAACGCGCCCGTGCCGATGACCCGCTCGACGTGGTAGGTCGTGTTGTGGCCCGGCACCTGCTCGCCGGGCGCGAGCAGCATATAGTCCTCGTAGCGTTTCCGCTTCGCCAAAGTGTTGTCTCCTGCGCAATAGTACCAAAAGGGATTTGTTCTGTCAAGCCGTGCCGGGCTTGACTTCTGCTGTAAGTCTCAGGTATATTACGTTGTCTCCGGCGGGATTGTTCGCCGGACACGCACCCAGTGGCCCCGTCGTTCAGCGGTTAGGACGTCGCCCTCTCACGGCGAAGGCACGAGTTCGATTCTCGTCGGGGCTATTTTCTCCTCTCGGTCGCCTCGTTTTCCTCCAAATCGGGTATAACCCTCTCGTATGGAACGACTCTATGCCCCCTGGCGCATGGCCTACGTGGACCAGCCGCACAAAGACGCGGCCCCGTCCGGCGCGACCGGCTGCATCTTCTGCGACAAAGCCGCGCAGGACGACGATACGGCAAACCTCCTCGTACATCGGGGCGTCCACGCCTTCGTCCTGCTCAACCTGTTCCCCTACAACAACGGCCATTTAATGGTCGCGCCTTACCAGCACACGGCGAGTCTCGCCGACCTGGACGATGCCACGACTCTGGAACTGATGACGCTGGCGAAGCAGGCCCAGTCGGCGTTGGGCCGCGCGTTTCACCCGGAAGGGTACAATCTGGGCATGAACCTGGGAACGGTCGCCGGGGCGGGCATCGCCGACCATCTGCACCTGCACGTCGTGCCGCGCTGGAACGGCGACACGAACTTCATGCCGGTGCTGGCGGATGTGAAGGTACTGCCGGACGCCCTGGAAACGAGCGCGCAAAAGATCCGTGACGCCTGGCCCGTTCCCTGACGACTGAGAAGGAGACCGAAGACGTGTCGGAGCAAGACAGGCCGCCGAGCGAAAAGGCGCGCGTGATACTGGAGATGGCGCAGCAGGCGAGCGACTGCCCGGCCTGTGACCTGAGCCTGACGCGGACGAAAGTCGTCTTCGGCGACGGCAACCCCGACAGCCCGTTGATGCTGGTCGGCGAAGGGCCGGGCATGAACGAGGACGCGACGGGCGTCCCCTTCGTGGGACGCGCCGGCAAACTCCTGGACGAGTGTCTGCGCGAGGCGGGGATGCTCCGCAAGCACGTTTACATCACCAACGTCGTCAAGTGCCGGGCAACGCTGGAAGAGTTCGGCAAGATCAAAAACCGCCCGCCCACCGCCGGGGAAGCGGGTACCTGCGTCCCGCTCTGGCTGGAAAAACAGATCGCCGCGATTCAGCCCACCGTCATCCTGTGTCTCGGCGCCCCCGCGGCCAACGCCATTATCCACAAGAACTTCAAGATGACCCAGGAACGCGGCCAGTGGTTCGAGAGCAAGTACGTCCGCCACGCGATGGCCGCCCTGCACCCGGCGTACATTCTGCGCCAGGAGGGCGAGGCCTACGACGTCGCGCGCCAGACGCTCGTGGGCGACCTGGCCGCCGCCCGCGATATGGCGAAACAGGCCAAAGCCGAGCCGAAGATGACTTTGTTCTAATCCGAGAAACGTCTATTGCCTGATTATCGTTATCAACTCGCCGCCATTGACCTCGACGGGACGCTGCTGAACAGCCGAGATCATGACATCAGTTCCGGCAACGCGGCGCAGGTCCGGCGCGTCCGCGCGGCGGGCGCTCACGTCGTCCTCGCGTCCGGGCGGCCCTTCCACACGATGGCGAATTTCGCGCTGCAGTTGGAACTGCCGCCGGAGTCGCCGATGATCGCCTACAACGGCGCGCTGACCCGCACCGTCGCCGGCGAGACGCTTTCCCATCGGCCCCTGCCGGCGGCCGCCGCCGCTCGCATCGTGCATTACTGCGCCGCGCGTGACCATCACCTCAATTACTACCTGAACGACGAATGGTACGTCCGCGAGGAAACACACTGGTCGAAACTCTATCAAGAGCGGACCCGCAGCGTCCCGCGCGTGACGCACGACCTGACCCAGTTCGACGGCGAGCGTCCGACGAAACTGCTGCTGATTGACACCCCAGACGCCACCGACGCGCTTCTGAAAAAGTTCCAGTCGGACTTCGGCGACTCGCTGTACATCACCAAGACGGAAGACGAATATCTGGAATTCATGCAGGCAGGCGTGAGCAAAGGTGTCGCCCTGGCAAAAGCCGCCGAAGATTTGGGAATTACGCAGGACCGATGCGTGGCCTTCGGCGACTCGTTCAATGACATCCCGATGCTGGAATGGGCCGGGCTGGGGATCGCGATGGACAACGCGAAACCCGCCATCAAAGCAGCCGCAGACCGGGTCGCGCCGCCCGCGAACGACGATGGGGTGGGAACTCTTCTGGCTGAACTCTTCCCGTGAGGGATCGGTCAGTTCAGTGACGAGAATTTGCCGAGCGACTGGGTATCCACCGGGACGATCACGCTGTCCGGGCCGACCTGGAGTTCGCGCTGCACGGCGCGCAGCGAATACTGCGCGTCTATCTCTTCTCCCAGAATCTCGATCTCCCGCTGCAGCCGCTTTTCTGTCGCCGTCATCTCCAGCAGGCGCTGCTTTTCTCCCAGCGGGATCTGCAGGACGCTGGCGATGGCGTAGGACAGAAATTCGGGTTCCTGGGGGAGCTGCAGCGCGCTCAGGGAGCGGCCCTGCAGCGCGAACAGAGACTTGAGATACTTCTTGAACAGGCCGCCCGCCGTATCGAACGGCGACTGAAGCGTGAACGGGTCCGTCGTCTGCTCCCAGAACGGCTCGACACGGGCGGTCAAATAGGCGTGGCGCCGCTGCGCCTCCAATATGCGAAAGCGCGTCTCGCCCACGACCTCGATATTCATGCGCCCGTCAGTCATCTCTTCATAACGGGTGATGCGCGCCGTCGTCCCCGTCTTGCACGGCAGGGGCGTGTCGCCGACCTCATCGCCGGCCTGGATCAGCACGACGCCGAACGGCGAATTCTCCTCCCGGCAGCGCAGGACCATCTCGCGGTAGCGCGGCTCGAAGATGTGAAGCGGCAGCGGCATATCGGGGTACAGGACGATATGCAGTGGGAACAGGGGAATCTCGTCGTAATTGACCATGGCTCGTCCTTGTCGTCGGTTGCTCACTATTCCGGGATGATGGTGATATACCCCATGTCCTGGCCGAGCCGGAGAAACTCGTCTGCCGTCTGTGGGATCGCGTACTGGGTCTCGTAGGCGCTGTTGTAGCGTTTGACGGCCTCCTGCGCGAACGTCAGTGGGGACATCGCTTTCAGAAACAGTCCCTTCCAGCCGAGTTCCTTCGCGACACGGGCTTTGGCCTGGGCCAGAACGTCTTCCGCGCTCGTCCCGGTCACGGTCTCGTCCACATGACGTCCGGCAATGTCGGGGATTGTCACACGCACTTTCATGCGCCCATTATACCCACGCCGTCCGGGAAATTTGGCCGTACGCGAAAGACTTCGGCAAACGCTTTGACCAAATGCGCTTCCACGTCGGGCCGTCCCGGCGCTGCGCCGGGACGCAGCTCGGCGAGCGACGTGACGCCGCGATCCCGGATGCCGCAGGGGACGAAGTCGCGGCGCATCGGAGTCAGGTCCGGGTTGACGTTCAGGGCGAAGCCGTGCATCGAGACCCAGCGCGAGACTTTGATCCCGATGGCCGCGATCTTGGCGTCCTGCACCCAGACGCCGGTCAGCCCAGGAATCCGGGACCCGGCCAGGCCGTAAATCGCCAGCACGCGGATGATGACTTCTTCCAGGTCCCGCAGATAGCGGTGCAGGTCCTGCCCGTGACGGCGCAGGTCCAGGATGGGATAGCCGACGATCTGGCCCGGCATATGGGCCGTGATCTCGCCGCCGCGATCCACGCGCTCGACGGCGACGCCGCGCCGGGCCAGCGCGGCCTCGTCCGTCAGCAGGTCCGCCTCGGCGGAGCCGCGTCCCAACGTGATCGTCGGCGGGTGTTCCAGGAGCAGCAGAGTGTCCCCGGTCTCCCCGGCCTGGCGGCGGCGGACGAGGTCGTACTGCCACAGCAGGGCGTCCGCATAGGGGACCGGTTCCCGGCAGGAAATGATTCGGCATTCCCGATTGTCTGGTATACTTGTCGGCATGGCGCGTCGGAGTTTATCGTACCTCAAAAACCTGCTTCTGTTCATCGTCGGCGTCCCCTGCGGGACGTTCACGGGGTTGACGGGGATGGGGACGAGCGTGATGCTGCTGCCGCTGCTGCGCTATCTGCTCGGACAGCGCGGGACGCGCGCCGGGGCGACGACGCTGGCCGTGACGTTCTTTGCGGCCTTCACGGGGATGTTGTCCTACGGACTGCATCGGGAGATACGCTGGGGGGTGGCCCTGGCCCTGGCGGTCGGGCAGGTGCTGGGGGCGGCCTGGGGACAGCGGCTGACGGCCCGGATGCCCGCGCTGGAGCGCCTGCCCCTGCTCTGGGCCGTGCTGGTGACGTTGCTCGGCCTGGTGATGAGCGCGAACGCGCTTGGGCTGCCGCATCCGGGCGTATTGCTAAATCACAGGACGCCGCTGCCCCCGCTGATCCGCACCGGCGTCGGCCTCTACGGCGCCGCGTTCCTCCTGTCCGTGCTGGTGGGGGTTGTGAGCCGGGTCATCGCCCTGGGCGGCGTGCTGCTGGTCCCGGCGGAGATCTACGCGCTGCATTTCACGCCGCAGGCGGCGCAGGGGACGGCGCTGCTGGTGCTGGTGCTGGCCTCGCTGCCCAGCGTCCTGATTCACGCACGGCGCGGCGACATGGAGCCGCAGTCCGCGACATGGGTGTCCGTCGGCGGCGTATTCGGCGCGCTGGTCGGCGCGTTCTACGCCGCCTCAGTCCTGCCGTCAGCGATACTGGGCCTCACCTATGGAGCCGTTTTGACGCTGATCGGCCTTTCGCTCCTGTGGCGAAGGCCGATCACGACGTCGGCAGAATAGCGTCTCCGCATTCGGTCCCCGAAATCAGCGTCTAATACAGATACTGATGGACGAGCGTGGGGTCCGTAGCCGGCGCACCGTAGGGGCACGTCGCTTGTGTGCCGAGCGTCTGCGGGACGTAGACGTACTGGCCCGGCGTGCCTGAGGGGCAGCTGGTCTGAATGTTGCCGATGTAGGGCGTCAAGTCCGCCCAGACGAACACGTGATTCGAGCCAACGGGCAGTCTGTTTTCCAGCGCGTACTCTTCCTTCGCGCCGGAAATCCGCTTCAAATTCTGGACGCAGGCCTTGCAGCGGCTGTTGTCCCGCGCGTGGACGAACGACGGAGTCGCAATCGCGAACAGCAGGCCCAGGATCATCACAACGATCATGATCTCGACCAACGTGAAGCCGGCGGAAAATGATTTCCGATTGATCCGGTTTGTTGTCAAACGGTGTGCTTTCATGGGGAACGGCGCCTCTCCTCAAATTCGGTAACGAGCGACTGTTCAGCAGTCCGCATCTTGTCAAAGGCTATTATCGGCGCGGCTCGCCGATTTTTGAAGGGCGTATGGCGGGTTTTATAGGACTGGCGGCGGATTTTTCGGCATATCCGGCAGGAATGTCAGGTCCGCCGTCTGGCAGCAAGTTGGTTGCCAAAGCGGGGGCGTTGTGCTACAATCGAAACCGTTCATGAATGCCCTTTTGATCGTCAATCCCACGGCAGGACAGGGGCGCCCGCAGGAGGCGCTGCCTTCGGTGCAGGAGGCGCTGACGCCTTTCGTCAGCGAGACCGTCTTGACGCAGGGCGCCGGCGATGCCGAAGCCGCCGCCCGCCGGGCCGTTGCGGCGCGCAAGTTCGATGCCGTGCTGGTGGCCGGGGGCGACGGCACGGTGAACGAGGTCGTCAACGGCCTGATGAGCGGGGCGGCGGCAGGGACTCCGCCGCTGCCGCTCGGCCTGGTGCCGCTGGGGACGCAGAACGTCCTGGCCCACGAACTGCGCGTCCCGCGCAACGACATCGAGGCGCTGGCCGCCATGCTGCGCGCGGGCCGGACCCGCGCGATTGATCTGGGACGCATTGATGACCGATACTTCTCGCTGATGGCGGGCTTCGGCTTTGACGCCGCCGTGGTCGGCGAAGTCCTCCTGCCGGTCAAGGAGCTGATCGGCCCTGCCGCCTACGCGCTGGCGAGCCTGCGCGCCCTGAGCAAATACCGCGTGACATCGGTCCGTCTCCGCCTCGACGGCGAGGAGGTCGTCTCCGACGCCTACCTCGTGGTCGTCGCCAACGCCGCCTCCTACGCCTTCCGGCAGGTCAAGATGGCCCCGTTCGCGTCCGTGGACGACGGCTGGCTGGATGTCTGCGTGTTCGAGCGCGCGCCACTCGACCGGGTGGGCTTCGTGACACAGGTCATGGCCCTGCTGGCGCGGCGTCACCTGCGCGACCCGCGCGTCCGCTATTACCGGGCGCGGCGGGTTGACCTGGACTCGGAGCCGCCGATTCAGGGCCAGATTGACGGCGATATGTTCCGCCGGACGCCGGTCGGGATCGAACTCGTCCCGAAAGTCCTGCCCGTCTTCGTGCCGTGACGCTTATGTGGAACTCCTTCGCGCTCGCCGTCCAGATCGTGACCGGGCAGGCGGCCTTCAGCGCCGCCCCGCCGACCCGTCTCGCCGCCCGCCGCGCGGTCGCCCTGTTCCCGCTGGTGGGCGCGCTGAGCGGCGTCCTTCTGGCGGCGATCTGGACGCTGGCGGCGCGGCTCTGGCCCGGCCAGTCACTGGTCGTCGGCGCGCTGGTCCTGGCCGCCCAGACCCTGACGACCGGAGGCCGCGCCCTGGACGGTCTGGCGAGAGCGGGGGACGGCTGGGCGGCGCAGGGCGGCGGCGGCGACCGCAGCCGGGCCTTCGCCGTGATGCGCGACCCGCGTCGTGGGGCGGCGGGGATGATCGTCCTGGCGCTGATCGTTGTGCTTAAAGTGGCCTTCATCGGCGCGCTCCCGAATGCCGGCGGCGGACAGGCCCTGATCCTCGCCTCGGCATTGGGCCGCTGGGCCGTCGCGTTCGCCTTCAGCGCCTTTCCCCTGGCGTCCGCCGCCAGTGACGACGCCGAGACGCACGCGGGTCTGACGGACGCCGGCCCGAACGAGTTCCTGATCGCGACCGTGCTCGCCATCGCCTGCGCCGCCGTGCTGCCGACGCGCGGCCTGCTGACCATGCTGGCGGTCGCCCTGGTCGTCGGCCCGACCGCGCAGGCCGTCAACCGCCGTCTCGGCGGCTTCAACGCCCCGCTCGCCCAGGCGCTCGGCGAACTCGGCGACGTGATCGCCCTCGCCTGCCTCGCGCTGCGCCCATGACGGAAGGCTGTCGCCAGAAGGGCCGCAGGAGTCGTGTTATGACGCTTCCTGCGCTGGGTATGACACGTCATGCCCAGCGAGTGATTTTTCGGTCAGAAAGTAACCACCATGCCCATCAATCCGCGCAAGAACAGTCGCGAACAGTATCAGATTTACGTCGGGGGCGCGTGGCGCGACTCGGCGGCGACGGAGTTTCACGCCAACCACAACCCGGCGCACAAGACTCAGATACTGGGACACGTCGCCGAAACGACCGGGGCCGAGGTGGGCGAGGCGATGCGCGCCGCCGAGGCCGCCTTCCCGAAGTGGCGGGCCGTGTCCGGCAACGTCAAGACCAAACTCTTCCTGCATCTCGCCCAGGCGATGTACGCGCACTACGACGAGATCGTCCGCACGATGACCCGCGAGATGGGCAAGACGCATTTTGACAGCCGTTTAGATTTAGACGAAGCCATCGGCGTCGTCGAGTGCGTCGCGCCGCAGGGGCTGTCGCTGAAGGGCGAGACCTACCAGAAGAACATTGACGGCCTGGTGATGGAAAGCCGTCTGGAGCCGCGCGGCGTGGCGGCCATCATCACGCCGTTCAACTTCCCCGTCGCCATCCCCGTCGCGCAGGTCGTCGCCGCGCTGGTCACGGGCAACACCGTCGTCTGGAAGCCGTCGCATCTGATCCCGGAATCGTCGCAGGCTATCGTCGGCCTGCTGGAAGAAGCCTTCGCCTGGGCCGAGCAGCGTCTGGGCGTCCAGGTCCCGCCGGGCTTATTCAACATGGTCAGCGGGGACGTGTCTACGGGCGAAGCCGTTATCGCCCATCCCGCCGTCCGGTGCCTGTCGTTCACCGGCAGCAAAGGGGTGGGGGACGCCGTGGACGCGACTGCGAGCGGCCTGGGCAAGCGCGTGATGAAGGAAGTCGGCGGCATCAACATCTTCTATGTCCACAAAGACGCCGACATCGCCCGCGCCGCCAGGAACTTCGTCTACGGCAAGACCATCACCGGCGGCCAGCGCTGCACGTCCATCCAGGAAGTGCTATGCGACGAGGCCGTTTACGAAGCGTTCGTCGCAGCAGCCATTGAGCAGACGCAGGGAATTATCCACGGCGACGGCGCCTCCGACGAGACCGCGCGCACCGACGCCGAGCCGGGCCGCTACTCCGTCCCGCCGCTCGTCTCCGAGGAGCAGCAGGGCCGCGTCCTGGGCCTGATCGAGCGCAGCGTCACCGACGGGGCGAACATCCGTCATCAAGTCCCCGTCCCCAATGCACTCCAAAATGAAGGCTACTACGTCCCATTCACATTGATCGAGAACGTCGGCCCAGACAACGTTTTGTCCAACACCGAAATCTTCGGCCCCGTCGGCGTGCTGTCTAAAGTCGAAGACATCGGCGAGGCGATCCGCACGATCAACGCCAAGATCGGCATCGTCGCCTGCATTGACAGCCAAAACAAAGACGCCAGCGAGCATTTCATCCAGAGCGTCCTGCGCACCCGCGTAGACGACGGGCGGCACGGCACGGGCGCGTTTTGGGCGACCCGCTTCGGCGGCGACCGGGGCGCCGGCTCCGGCAACCCCGCCCTCGATGAGAACATGGTGATGGGCTACGTGCTCTGGAAGACCATCTACCGCGCCTACAAGCCCTTCGCGGAACCCGAAGCCGACGATGCCGGTATCTAAACACTTGAGGATGTTTTCATGTTGGAACCGCTGAACGACAGCCCGACGTTGAAGAAAATGCAGGCGCTTGTGGCGCAGCACGAGGAAGGCAAGATCACCGACGCCGAGTTCGAGCGCCGCTCCCGGCACTTCTGGATCGAACTCCAGTACCGGGCCAATCAGGAACGCGAAAAAGTCAAAGCGTGGGCCATCGAGACGAAGAAAGTCCGCAGCGAGGCTGAATACGACCGTCTGTGCGCCTACTACCACGACGAGTACGGCAATTCGTTCCACAACTACCTGACCAGCATCTACGCGGGCGCGAATTTCCTGACGCTCAACGAGAAGATGCTCAACGACGCCCGCCTGTTGGAGATTAAATACGGCGGCCACATCGTTGACCCGAAGCAGGCCGCGCTGGAAGCCGAGGCCGAGAAGGCGGCGGAAGCCGAAAAAGAGTCCGCCGAAGCCTCACAAGACGATGTGGAGTAAAATGAAGGGCTGGTGCCCTCACGCCCGCCGAGCAGCAACCCCGCCTTGACCGTGTGGGACGGGAGCGTGGACGAGGGCAGCGTCGCCAAAATCTACCCCCGCGTCAAAATGGACCGGCACGCCGACAAAGTCCTGCAATTCCTCCAAACCCTACACTGCTCCTGTCAATTTCATCTCAAGCCAATCAATCCAGCATCAACTCCGAATTGCGGTGAGACGGTTGAGCCACTCGGTCATCAAAGAACGCTCTCCGTCTGAAAGCGATTGGACTTCTGGCAGAACGGCACGAAGAGCGACCGCCGCCGCAGTCGGTCCGGCACTTTCAAATGCGGGTGCGTCCGTGGTGATCGCGGCAATCGCCGCCTCGCGCGCAATTTCCGACAAACTCATATCTCGGTCTCCTTCGGCCTTGGCAAGAAGGGTAAGCACGGTACCGCATCCAGCGGCATGAAAAACCTGTGCCGCTTGTTCTTCGGAGAAGCGCAATCGGCCAACAGCGGCAACCCGCCGCAAATGCTCTTCCAGGATGCGAGAGGAGGTCTCGGCTGCCGGAGACTTCACACCGGGTCGCGGTTCGGCGTACATCAGCAGATAAATCGCAGGGTGAGACAGTCCGAACGCGACGTGCAAATCCCATCCCGACCGCAGATTTTCTACAGGGTCCCGTCCGGGGCTAGGAAGCGTTTTCACCTTCAAATAAGTTGTGAAACCGTGTTCCGCGACCGCATCAAGGAGGGAACGCTTGTCGCCGAAGAGGCGATAAAGCGTTGGCGCCTGAACACCGGCGGCGTCAGCAACAGCCCGCGTCGTCACGGCGTCGCGCCCACCATTGTTGAGGAGGTCAATCGCGGACGCAACAACACGCGCCCGCGTGTCGTCGCGTGACGAGCCTAGTTCAGCGCCCGTGTCGGCGTGGGCCTCAGTCCTCATCTTGTCGGTACTCCAATGCTCATCATCAGTTTTTCTTGACTTATTTATCAATGATAGCATATTTAGGGTATCATTGATAGCGTCGGCCCGGAAGCCGTCGTTCAGCAAAAGATGGCATGGCGGCTGCTTCGCCGTGAACGGCGCCGCGCCGGGCGAGAGGAACACAAGGAGATTAAGAAATGGCTGACAAAAAAACTGTGCTGATTACCGGCGCAAACAAAGGCCTCGGCAAAGAAATCGGACGGCAACTCGGCGCTCAGGGCTACACGGTCCTGCTTGGCGCGCGCGATGAGCAGCGAGGCGAGGCGGCGGCAGACGAACTCAAGGCGCAGGGCATAGACGCGCGTGTCGTCAAACTTGACGTCACGAATGAGGCAAGCATCCAGTCAGCGGCACGGTATGTGGAGAGCAGTCTCGGCGGGGTCTTGGATGTACTTGTTAATAATGCCGGAATCTCCATCGACGCATTCGGAAGCCCCGCAAGCGCCACTGAGTTGGACACATTGCGCAAAACATACGAGACGAACGTTTTCGGCGCATTCGCAGTCACAAAGCATTTTCTGCCTCTCCTCAAAGCATCAACGGCGGGGCGCATCGTCAATATGTCGAGCGGACTTGGCTCGCTGACGGAAAATAGCGATCCGAACGGGCAGTATGCGCAGGTCAAACCGCTTGCCTATAACTCGTCTAAAGCGGCGCTGAACATGATCACCGTGATTCTAGCCGCCGAGCTGCAGAACACGCCTATCAAAGTCAACGCGGCCGATCCGGGCTACACGGCCACCGATCTCAATCAGCACAGCGGTCCGCGCACGGTACAGCAGGGTGCCGCCATCGGCGTGCATCTCGCGATGCTGCCGGAGAGTGGGCCGACCGGCGGCTACTTTGATGAAAACGGTGTCGTGCCCTGGTGAGACCGCGACTTGTAAAGCAACGGCTCTGCGGCGGCGTCGAGTGGGTTCCTTGATGCGCTCTACAAAACAATATGCAAAAGGATGAATGGCTGCGGCTTGGCCGGGCCATGAAACAAAGGCATCTCCAGGCCGACGGAAGAGGTCGTCGTGAGACGCGCCGAAAGCGCGCCCGACAGCCCGTGCAGGGTCAACTGGCCGTCCAGAGAGAATCGGCCCGCCGGGTCGAAGTTCAGGACTTGATAGGCGAGGGCGGGGCTGACGCCCTCATGCCCGCCGAGCAGCAGGCCCGCCTTGACCGTGTGGGACGGGATCGTGGACGGCGGCGTGTAGGCCGTCGGGTTGCCGCCGAAGCGCGACTGGACAAACTTGACGCCCGTCTCGTCCAGCGTTTTCAGCGACAGGGCCAGCCCGTAGTGGCCCGTATTCAGCCACACGATGGGCGCCCCGCCGAGCGCTTTGGACAACTTGCGCGCATGGTCCGGCGTGACAAATACATCGTAGCGCCCATTAAAGAGAACGGCATTCTGCGGGTTGAAGCCGCCCAGCCACAGGCTGGATTCAACGGGGGCCAACTCGGCGTGGAGCGACTGGCGCGTGTAGCCGCTCGCTAAAATCCCAGGCTTCAGGCCGCGCAGGAACGGGCTGCTCCAGACGATGTCCGCCACGTCCGCCCCGCCGTCAATCGCCACCACGACGCGCGCCCGATGGTCGACCCCGGCGACCAGCGGCGCAAGGATTCCCCCCAGACTGATGCCGGAGATGCCCATGCGGTTCGCGTCTATGTCCGGCTGCGCCGAAAGCCAGTCCAGCGCCCGGCGCGCGTCCAGGACGCACTGGCGCAGCCCGGCCAGCATCTGCGGCACGTTCCCCGACAGCAGTTCCGCCTCCGGCACGTGGGGCAGGGGGCGTCGGTCCAGGCTGTACGGCTCCTCCATGACCAGCGCCGCGATCTGCGCCTTCGCCAGCGTCGCCCCGATAGAAAATTCGTCGTTGAGGTTGACCGGCAGCCACTCGTGCAGCACGACCATCGCCGGGTGCGGCCCCGGCCCCGACGGCTGGAACAAAAAAGCCACGACCATGTTATTGGCCGCGTAAGGCGTCACGACAGGACTGGGAAAGGTGACGCGCGTGACGGAAACCCCGTTGATTTGGCCGTCCGGCGTCTGCGTGACCGGGAACGGGGCGCGGGAGTCGTAATCGTAAAAATGCGGGTCTACGCCCGCCGCCGGGGTGGAGGAATAGGAGAGACTCTGGGCGCGGCAGGCGGAACCGAGGCCGAACAATCCAAAAACAACGGCGAGGCAAACGACGCAGGCAACGTGACTGCGCCGGGGAATAGGCAGCGAAAACAGGGTGTTTATGGCCGGGCGACTCCTTCAGCAACCTTAGTGTTATACCTGTCTTGCCCCGTCGTCTGTTGCGGAACCCGAAAAAATTGTGCTATAATGAACGGATTATTGACCGACACCGAAGGATAAGACCCGAATGAAACGTCCCTACCAGCCGAATGTCCGGCACAAAATGAAGACGCACGGCTTCCGTGAGCGCATGAGCACCCCCGACGGGCGCAACGTCCTGAAGCGCCGCCGCGCCAAAGGCCGCTACAAACTCTGCGTCACCCACACCGTCAAGATCGCCAAGGGTTAAGCGCGTCCCATGCTGCCCCGGAGCGCGCGCCTGCGCAAGAATCGGGACTTTCAGGCCGTGTATCGCGTCCGCAAGTCCTGGGCTTCGCCGCATCTGGTGCTGTACGTCCGCCTGCGGTCGCCCGCCTCGCGCGAGCCGTCCCCCATGCGGCTGGGTTTCGTGATCAGCACGAAGATCGCCAAGCGCGCCCACGACCGCAACCGCCTGAAACGGCGTCTGCGCGAAATCTGCCGGGCGCGTTTGCTGTCGGAGCGCCGATCCGGCCGTTCCTGGGACGCGCTGTTCGTGGCCCGGACGGCGGCGGCGGCGCTTTCCTTCGCGGAGATTGACGGCGAGGTGGAAACGCTGATCCGTCAGGCCGGCCTGTGAGGACGCTTTCCCTGCGGCACGTTTTGGTGGGATTGATCCGTATCTACCAGCGTTACATTTCGCGCTGGACGCCCGCCGCGTGCCGCTTCCAGCCGACCTGCTCGGAGTACGCGGCGCAGGCGCTGGCGAAACACGGCGCGCTCCGAGGCTCCTGGTACGCCGTGCGGCGTCTCTGCCGCTGCCACCCGTTCCATCCGGGCGGCGACGACCCGGTTCCGTGATTTGCCGACCTTTCGGGAGAATGAATGAAACACCATCTTGCGGCTTGGGGGGCGATGACCGCGCTTCTGTTCGGCTCCCTGCCCGGCGCGAACGCCCAGGCGTTGATGCCGCCCGCCCCGCCCGCCTATGTCTTCGCCCAGCGGCTGGCCGACCAGTCCGCCGCAGCGACCGCCTACGCCGGGGCGCTGGCGCAGACGGGGCACGGCTCGGAAGCGTCTTTTCAGCGCGCCATCGCCCGCAACCGCGCCTACCAGGCCGTGCAGAAATACAAGGCCGTCGTCGCCAGCGCCACGTATCGCAAGACGCCGTATGCCGCCGAATCGCTGTTTCAGCAAGCCCAGCTTCAGGAAAAGTCGCTCGATGATAAGAACGGCGCTGTCCAGTCGTATCAGGCGATCCACAACACGCTGGCCGACGTTTATTTCCCCGACCGGGACAAAGTCGCCGGCGAACTGGCCCGCGTCGAGCATGAAGTGGACATTTCCAACCGGCACGTCCAGCCCGGCCCGTTCGGCTGGCTCGCCCCGATCCTGTACCGTGTCATTGATTTCATGGTCACGCTCTGCGGCGGCCCCAAGTTCTCCTACTCCTACGCCCTCGCCATCCTGCTGATCTCCGTCCTGGTCAAACTGGCCCTCACGCCGCTGTCCAACAAGCAGTACGCCTCCATGAAGGCG
>CAZZVX010000058.1:0-16912 GCA_964657535.1 Armatimonadota bacterium
GTCACGATAGCCGTGTACTTGTGACCGGAGGACGTTGCGCTGCCCAGTCCCTTCCGCGTTGTCTCGCTCGACTTCGCCAACACTCTCTACCCCTTCCGCACGTCTGAGACCGAAGAGTCGATCCGCCGCCTGCACGACTTTCTGCAGCGGCGTTTGGGCCGGACGCTTGACTACGCGCCCTTCGCGACGCTGTATTACGAAATTCGCTCCCGTCAGTTCACCGAAAATCGCACGACGCTGCGCGAGAACGACTTCACCGCCCGCATCCGCAAAGTTGTTGAACACTGCCAGGAAGGCCAGCCTGCCGACCCGGCGCTTGTGCGCGCCGGGGAAGACGTGTATGCCGACGGCTTCGTGTCCGTGATGCGCCTGCCGGACGGCGTCCGCGAAACCATCGCCGCGCTGGCCGAGCGCTACACGGTTGCCGTGCTGTCCAACTTCATGCGGACCGACTGCATCCGGCGCCCCCTGGAACGTGACGGGCTGACGCCGTACCTCAAGACCGTCGTGGTTTCTTCCGATATTGGCTATATCAAGCCGCACCCGGTAATCTTCACAGCCCTCGCCGAGTGCGTCGGCGCGGTCCCCGCAGAGATCGTCCATGTCGGAGACGACTGGGACGCAGACGTTCTCGGCGCGACCCGTTCCGGCCTGAGCGCCGTCTACACGACCGAATGGCGCGACGAGCCTGACCCGTTTCTCGGCGCGGGCGAAATCCCGCCCTTGTTTCAGATTGAGCGTCTGGCCGATCTGCCGGCGCGACTGTCCGAGTGGGAGGCACGATGAACCGTCAGATCTTCGCCCTCTGCCTGTGCGCCCTGGCGCTCTTCGCCGTTCCGTGTCAGGCACAGCAGGCCGCGCCGGAGATGCGCGGGATGTGGGTCGTCCGCAACAGCATCACGTCCCCGGCGGCCATCCGCCATGTGGTTTCTCAGGCCGTCACCCACCATTTCAACGCCCTTTTTGTGCAAGTGCGCGGGCGCGGCGACGCCTACTACCAGTCCGATTTGGAGCCGCGCGCCGAAGAACTGAGCCACCAGCCGCGCAACTTCGACCCGCTTGCCGACATCGTGCAGCAGGGCCATGCCGCCGGTCTGCAAGTCCACGCCTGGCTCAACACCTGCTACGTTTGGGACGCAGGACGCAGGCCGTACAGCGCGTCGCACGTCGTCAACGCCCACCCCGACTGGCTGGCGCGAGATGCGCACAACCATTACCAGATCAGCAGCGGCTCTGGCTGCGAGGGCGCGTTCCTGACTCCGGCGAATTTGGCCGCGCGTCAGCACATCCACGATGTCTTTCTGGATGTCGCCCGCCGCTACGACATTGACGGCATCCACTTCGACTACGTCCGCTACCCGAACGCGGCCTATGACTACTCCGACTCCGCCCTGGAACGCTTTAAACTGGAAAGGGAATCGTCGCTGACGCCGGAGCAGGTTGCGGCCTTCGCCGAACGCGGGCGGCGTGACCGCCTCATCTATCCCTATGCCTTTCCCGCCGAGTGGCAGGCGTTCCGGCGGCGGCAGGTCACGGAAATGGTCGCCGGTATCTCGCAGGACATCAAAGCGATCAAGCCTTGGATGGTGATCTCGGCGGCGGTCTTCGCCGACAGCAAGGATGCGTTCGCCTCGCGCGGGCAGGACTGGAAAACGTGGCTGCAGCAGGGGTATTTGGACGCCGTCGTGCCGATGGCTTACGGCGCGAGTACGCCGCAGGTTTCCGCCCAGATCGCCGATGCCGTCGCCTGCGCCCGCGCGTCTGGCCGCTACGCCTACGCCGGTCTCGGCTCCTGGCACATCCCCGCCGGTTCAACCGCCGCTAAAATTCAAGCCGCCCGCGCGCTTGGCGCGCAGGGCTGGGTGCTGTTCAGCTACGGCGGAATGACGCACGACGGGCAGAAGACAAATTACCTGGACGCGATTTCCGGGCATTGCGCACGGGGCAGCACATCCGCTCCGGCCATGCCCTGGCTGACGCCCCGCCCGACGGCGAAAAGCGCAGCGAATGTGTTCAGAAGAGGGCGTGTCGGGGGCTGAAGTTAGGCCGACGGGCAAAACAGACGGCGGTAGAGGTTCGATTGGAGCAGGTTTTCGGGGTCGCACTCTGCCTTGAGGCGGCGGAACGTCTCGACGCGCTCCCGGCCCAGCGCATCGGAGAGCGACATTCGGTGCAGGGCGCTGTCTTTGGCGAAGTAAAAGCGGCCGCCGGCGTCCACGACAAATCGGTCCATCTCGGCGGTCAAGGACATCAGACCGCCCCGGTTTTGCGGCGTCACCGCGAAGTCTAGGGCCAGAGAGTAGCCGTCTACGGAGTGGGTCATCAGGAAGTCATCGGGCCGATGCCGCTTGAAGACGCCGAGATAAGGCACGATGCCATACTCCTGCGCCAGCGTGAGTTGCTGCGAAAAGATGCGCGGGGCATTCTCCTTTGGCACAAAACTCTGGTATTGGATTAATCCACCCGGCTTGTACGAAAACTTCCAGTTCGGGACGTAATCCAGCAGGAACGCGAACCCGGCGTGAGACTGCCGAAAGCGCGTCTCGTGAAGGCTGCCGCTCCAATATTTTCCGGCGTTGATCAGCCGTATCCCCATGTTGTTGACGAACGGCTTCATCAGCCGCCACATCAGCGACTTGGGGACGACGCCGAACAGCGCGTCGGGTAGTTCCTGGTTCGTCACGCGCAATGTCTGTGCCGGCGACGGGTCTTCGCCGGGCGCAAGGTAATTTGCCTGATGTACCTGCCCCCGCCCCAGCGCATCGCCCGCCGCGAAACAGTCAATCCAGCCTACCAGGTAGTCAGATTGGGGCAGGCGTTCCTCAAACAGTTGAAACAAGGCATCAAAGTTTGCAACTGGGATCGCGTCCACGTCCAGCAGGCCGGAATAAATGCGCTTCAAGCGCAGCGTCAGCCGGGTAAAGACGCCGAGCATTCCGAAACCGCTGATGGCGGCATGAAACAGGTCGGCGTTTTGCTCACGTGAGCAGAGTTTTGTTTCCCCTGTCGGCAGCAGCAGTTCAAACTCAGTGATGTGGTCGCCGAGCGGACCGACCTTCCAATTGTTTTTGCCGTGAATGTTCATCGCCGCCGCGCCGCCTAGTGTCGGGAACATCGTGCCGGACACGACCGGCGGCCACCAGCCGTCTTCAATGGTATACTGCCAGAGTTGCTGCACCGTCACGCCCGGTTCGACTGTGATGATGCCTGTCTGCGGGTCCCACTCCAGAATCCGGTTCATGCGGGTCAGATCAAGCGTGACGCCCTCGGTGTTCAGCGCCGCGTCGCCATACGAGCGGCCCGCGCCGCGCAGGGCGACCGTCTTGCCCGCCCGCCGCGCCTCGTCAAACACGGCGCGGATGCCGTCGGCGTTGACGGGCCGGTAGACGTAGCTCAGCGCCGCCGAGGCCATCCCCCACCCTTCCGTCCGCTCCATGCGGTCTGCCGGAAGAGAAAGAGCGCTGCTTTGAAGTTGTTCTTGAATGTTCATATCGGCAGCCACTTGAAGATCGGGGCGGGAATGGCGCGAATCACGGCCATGATCCACCGCCACTTGCCGGGAACATAGGCCACTCGCACTTTGTCGCGGGCGGCTTCCAAAATTAACTGCGCGGCCTGGTCTGCAGGTATCATGCCGGGCATCTTCAGCCCCTGCGTCATCGGCGTCTCCACGGGGCCGGGCTTCACCGTGACGACGAACGCCCCGCGCCGCTCAATGCGATTGCGCAGGGATTCCAGGTAAGCATTCAGCGCGGCTTTGGTCGCGCCATAAACCGTGTTGCCGCGCCGGCCTCTGTCGCCGGCGACGCTGGATATGCCGACAATCGTGCCGTCGCCCATCTTCTCGAACCGACGTGCGGCCTCGTTCAGCCAGGCGACAGCGCCGGTAAAGTTGACGGCAATGATCTCGGCATCTTTTTCCGTGTCGTATTCATCGGACGCCAAACGCGGCATGACGCCGGCGGCGTAGATGATCAAGTCCAGGCCACCCATCTCTGTCGCGATCTGCCCGAACAGCGTCGGCACGGCGGCTGTGTCGCGCACGTCATGGCCGTAGGCGCGCACGCGCGGCGTCGTGCCGCCCTCGTTCAGTGCGTCCTCCAGCGTGTGCAGCGCGTCCGCGCGCCGAGCGACAAGCGCAACCTGACCGCCCGACTGCGCCAACTGCCGGGCCAACGCCTCACCGATGCCCGATGAGGCGCCGACGACCAGAGCGCGTTTCCAAGTAAGAACTGCCATGCGCTACCGCCCCGCCGCCCAAAGAACGGCATTCAAGAGAATGCGGCGCACGTTGGGGTCAAAATAGGTCGGATACGTCTCGTGACCGGGCCGAAAATAAAAGACGCGCCCCTTGCCCTTGCCCTGCCCTTTGCCCCCGCCCGGCCCGCTGGTGAACTTGGGATCAATCCCCTCCCCCACCGTCGTGCAGAATGACGGGAAATACTCGCCGCCCAGCGGGAAATACGACTGGAATACCAGAACCTCATACGGCGGCACATCGAACGGCCCACCGTACATCTCCTCGGCGGGCAAAACGAAGTCTTCCACGCCCTGTGCGATGGGGTGTTTCGGGGCGCAGACCGTAATTTCTTCCGTGTCTGCGGGGTTCTCGGTCTCGCGCCAGCCGCCTTTGAGATGCCCGGTGCAGTTCAGCACACCCTTGAACACTTTGGAATAATGCGCCGAATGCAACGCGATCAAGCCCGCGCCGTTCTTAACGGCAGCGACCACTTTCTGCGCCGTCTCATCCGAGACTTCGCCGTGCCGCGCATGACCCCACCAGATAATCACATCGGCATTCGCCAGCGCTTCGTCGGTAATGCCTTGATTCGGCTCATCTAAATTGGCGGTCGTCGGAACGATTTGACCATCGCTCATTTCGGTCAAACCCTGGGCAATCGCGCCGTTAAGACTGTTGGGATAAACAGATTTCGGCGCATGGGTCGGCGCTTCGTCCCAAATCAAAACGCGCACAGGGGTGGTTATATCAGTCATCGAGGCTCCTATTCTCCACCGGCGCCCACGCCGGGTTCCGTCATTTTTCTGGCATCCAGCAATTCTGTGATCTGGTCCGGGGGCAGGATTTTGTCCTCCGTCACTAAGGCGCGAACCGTTTTGCCTTCGTCCACGGCGCGCTTGGCGAGTTTGGCCGCCACATCGTAACCAATCACCGGCGCCAGACTCGTCACCATGCTCATGGACCATTCCACGAGGCTCTCCGCCCGCCCCTTGTTCGCCGTCAGGCCGTTGACGGCCTTTTCGGTGAAGACATTGACGGAGTTCGCGAGGAACGTCACCGACTCCAGCACGTTGCGAGCCATCACAGGCAGCATCACGTTCAGGTCTAAATTGCCGTGCGTGTTGGCGACGCTCACCGTCACGGCGTTACCCATCACCTGCGCGCAGACCATCATCAACTGCTCACAGATGACGGGGTTGACCTTGCCGGGCATGATGGACGAGCCGGGCTGAACGGCGGGCAGCGAAATCTCGCCTAGGCCGCAGCGCGGCCCGGACGACAGCCAGCGAATATCGTTGGCGACTTTCAGCAGTGACGTAGCGACAGTGGACAACTGATTCGCCAACTCGACGGCGGCATCCTGGCTGCCCTGCGCCTCAAAATGATTCTCCGCCTCCACAAACGGCAGGGCGAAGCGTGTGGCTAATTTCGCCGCGACCGCCGCGCCGAAGCCTTCGGGCGAATTGATCCCCGTGCCGACCGCCGTGCCGCCGATAGCGAGTTCCATCAGGCGCGGCTGCAAGGACTGTAGACGCGCTATGCTGAGTTCCACCTGACGCGCCCAGCCCGACGCTTCCTGCCCTAGCCGCACTGGGGTGGCGTCCATCAAATGGGTCCGTCCGATCTTCACAATGGAGTCCCATTCGTCGGCCTTCGCCGTCAAAGCGTCGTGCAGCGACCGCAAGGCCGGCAGCAACTGCCGGTCAAGTTCCAGCGCCGCCGCGACATGAATCGCCGTCGGAATGACATCATTCGAGGATTGGCTTTTGTTGACGTGATCGTTGGGATGGACAGGCGCCTTGGAGCCGATCACGCCGCCGAGCCGCTCAATCGTGCGGTTGGAGATCACCTCGTTGGTGTTCATGTTGGTGGACGTGCCGGAGCCGGTCTGATAGACATCTACCACGAACTGATCGTCCAACTTGCCGTCAATCACTTCATTCGCCGTCTCGACAATCGCCTGCGCGATGCCCGCGTCAAGCAGGCCCATGTCGCGATTGACTTCGGCGGCGGCCAGCTTGATGGCGCCCAGCGCCTGAATGAACGGACGCGGGAAGCGCAGACCGCTGACCGGAAAATTGGCGACGGCGCGGGCCGTCTGCGCGCCGTAATAAGCCTCTGCGGGGACCTGAAACTCCCCCATGGAGTCGCGTTCAGTGCGTGTGTTGGGCATGATTACTTTTGTGTATCACTGGAAAGATGGTAGGAAAGGACGGCGAGTTCCTGCAAAAACGAGACGTTGCGGACGACGATCCGCTCCGGCACGCGCAGGATGATCGGCGCGAAATTTAAGATCACGCGCACTCCGGCGGCAATGGCTTCTTCGGCGACGGCCTGCGCGGCGGACGCGGGGACGCACAGAATGGCGATACGGGCGCTGATTTTCCCATTGATCTGCCGGAGGTGAGTCTCGTCCTGAATCACGAGATCGCCCTGCGGCTTGCCGATCTTGGCCGGGTCTTTGTCGAACGCGGCGGCGATATGAAATTTGTGTTCGCGCAGGCCGGGGTAGCCGATCAAGGCGCTGCCTAAATTTCCGGCGCCGATCACCATGATCGGCTGCATCTGGTCAATCTTCAGGATTCGCGCGATTCGCGCCTGCAGTTCCACGACGTTGTAACCGACCCCCGGCTTGCCGAATTCGCCGAAATAGGACAGGTCTTTGCGGAACTGCGCGGCATTGATCCCCGTCTGCTTCTCCACATCGGTAGAAGAGATGGTTTCGACCTGCGATGCTTCCAGGTCGATCAGGTAGCGCAGGTACGTCGCCAGGCGCTCCAGTGTGGGAATCGGCACTTTAGGGCTGCTGTTCAACGTAATGATATCCGAAACGAAGGCTCTGTCAGTCGTCTTTGTGAATTATCGCACAACTATTATAACTGAGTTCCCGATGCGGCGTCAACCCCCACGGCGTCAAGGGACGCACATGATTGACAAGAATCAACTTTACGGTCATAATAATAAAATCCCATGAGTCTCGATGAGCGAAAGCGAAAAATACTGGGCGCCGTCGTGCGCGATTACGTGGACACCGTCCGCCCGGTCGGCAGCGAAGACCTCGCGGCCCGCCACGCCTGGGGCGTCAAGAGCGCCACGATCCGCAATGAGATGGCCGAACTGTCTGAACTGGGCTATCTGCGCCAGCCGCACACGAGCGCAGGTCGCATCCCGTCCGATCAGGGCTACCGTTTCTACGTGGACCACTTGATGGTGGCCCGCGACATTGGCGCGCAGGGGGAGGACCGCCGGGATGATACCATCTCCCTCGACCTGGACGCGCTGCTGCGGGAGACCTGCGCTCTTCTGACGCGGATGACCTCTTACACTTCGGTCGCCACTCCGCCCCGGCCGGCAGATACCGTCATCAGTCAGGTCTTTTTGTCGCCGACAGGCGACGGGAGGCTTTTATTGGCGCTTCTGCTCAGCACCGGGCAAGTCGAAAACCGCCTTATCCCCGACCTCACCGACCTGTCCGGTGCCGACGTGGTCTCGCTCGCCAATGCGTTAAGCGCCGCCTACAGTGGGAAATCGCTCGACACGATCACGGCGTCCGTTCCGCCGACGGAGTTCGGCCCGTCGTTACGGGCGACCTACAGGACGCTGGAACAAGCGATTCGCCACGCGGCTCTGCGGGCGTCGGACGAGGAAAGTGTTTATCTGGAAGGGACGAGCGAGATCCTGCGTCAGCCGGAGTTTCGGGACGCCTCCAAATTGGACAGCGTGTTCGAGACGCTGCAGAAACGCACGCTGTTGTTCCAGACGCTCTCGCGCGCCCTGCTCGGCCCGAACGTGGCGGTCGTCATCGGCTCAGAAAACCATGTCGTGACGATGCACGAGTGCAGCGTCGTCACGGCGTCCTACTATATCGGCACGCGCGAGCGCGGCACCATCGGCGTCGTCGGCCCCACGCGCATGGACTACGACCGGGCCGTTCCCGCCGTCGGCTTTTTCGCCCGCGCCCTGACGCAGACTCTGAGCGGACTGGGCAGCCGCTGAGACTGCGTGTTCCGTTTTTAGACACTGAGGAGGACTTCCCATGCCGCGCTTTCCCTTTCGAGTCACATCTCTGAGTGTGCTGGGCCTTGCCCTGATCGCGGCGTGTTCAGCGCCGGCGTCGGCGCAGGATGCAGCCCCAAATCCGGCCCCGGACACTGTCCCGGCGGCCCCGCCCCCTGTCGCGGCCCCGTCCAGCGCGCCCCCCGACTACGCGCTGCTGCAAAAATCCATGGCATCGGTCGCCTCAGCATCCGCACTGACGTCCGATTCGGACTTCGACCTGTCCGGCACAAAGTCGGGCGCTTCCGTGACGATGCACGAGCATCTCAAGACCACCGTCAAGAAGCCGGGCAAGTTCCGGGCCGAGATCACTCTAGGGGCGGCCGGCGCGGCCTCGCCGACGCGCTACCTCGTCGTTTCCGACGGGCTGAAAGTCCTCACCGTTCAGCCCGGCGCCAAACAATACAGCATCAATACCCTCAGTGACTTCAAGGCGTCTGACCAGGACCTTCCGGCGCTCGGCATCTTCGCCGGGCCGGTCTTCCTGGGCGAATTCGCGGACGCTCTGGCCGCGCTTCCGAAAGAAAGCGAGCAGGAATTGAATGCGACCCTGAAAAAACAGGGAATGTCGTTGAGCAGTCAATTCCAAACGGTGGACAGTGTGAACTTTGCCGTCTACACGATCAATATCCAGAAGTCCGGCGTGTTTCGATTCTTTCTCGACCCGGATTCGGGAGCCTTAAAGCAGATCGAACTCAAAGGGAGCGAAAACGGGACCGACTTTGATATGGTCGAAAAGATTGTGACGACGGCTCCCGCCCCCGCAATCACCAAAGAAACGTTCCTGATCGCGCCCCCCGTCGGCACCCACAAGATCAAAATGGTGGACATCGGCTCCTTTTGATGCTTGAGCAACGGCGGACACTGAGAGGTGTCCGCCGTTTTTTGTTGACAGGAAGCGTCAAAATCATGTATAATAGGAATTATTCTTGTTAGTCAACCAATTCTCATGACGCGCCGACAGACGATCCAAAAGCAAGCGGTGTTAAACGCAGTTAGGGCAGCACAGCCTACGCACCCGACCGCCGCCGATATTTTCGCCGCCGTCCGCCCCTCCCTCCCGACATTATCGTTCGGGACGGTGTACCGCGTGCTCCACGGGCTGACTTCGGAAGGCGTCATCCTGGAAGTCCCGCAGTCGAACGGGCCGACGCGGTACGACGGCGACACGTCGTTCCATCATCACATCCTTTGTTTGGAATGCGGCGCGGTCGGCGACGTTCATCTCGACGCCGATTTTTTGATGGAGTCGTGCGGGCGTCCGCAAACGGAGTTTCAGATCGCGGGGTACCGGCTGGAATTTCACGGCTTCTGCCCTGCCTGTTGTGACGCCCAACGCCGCGAACAGACTCCCGACCCTCAAAGGACCGAGACGCCATGTTAAGCATGACCAAACGCGCGGACTACGCGCTTCTTGCCCTCTCCTATCTGGCTTCCCAGTCCGTGGATGACCCGCAGCGCCTGGTCAACACCAAGGAGATCGCCGAGCAGTTTGAACTGCCGGTCGAGCTGCTGGCGAAACTCCTCCAGATCCTCGCCAAGAATGGCCTGGTCGCGTCCCATCCGGGGCCGACCGGAGGCTACCGCTTGCTGCGCGATCCGAAGAAAATCAGCGTTGCGGAAGTGGTGTCGCTGGTTGACGGTCCGCTTTCCATGCTTCACTGCTCGAACGGTCAGGAGTCCAGCTGCAAACAGTTCACTCGCTGCACGATTCGGGACCCGCTGGCCGAGATCGAGGAGCGCGTCCGTGCGCTGCTGGAAAACATCTCCATCTCCGAAATTTCTGTCCCGGTCGCGGCCCCGTTCGAGGACTTTTCGCGCCGGCGTTTTGCCGCCGGAATCCCCGTCGGCTGAAAGACAACCGTTATGACGGAACGCCCCGTTTATCTGGACAATAACGCCACCACGCGACCCGACCCGCGCGTCGTCGAGGCGATGCTGCCGTTCCTGGGTGAGATCTATGGGAACGCGGCGTCCCACGGCCATTCGTTCGGCTGGGCGGCGGAAGAGGCGGTCGAACGCGCCCGGCATCAGGTCGCGGGGCTGATCGGCGCCGAGCCGCCGGAGATCGTTTTCACCTCCGGCGCGACCGAAGCCGATAATCTGGCGCTCAAAGGCGTCGCCGAGGCGTATGCGCCGGGCGACCATCTGATCACCTGCGTCACGGAACACAAAGCCGTTTTAGACTCGGCGCGGCATCTGGAGCGTCTCGGCAGGCGTGTCACGTATCTGGGCGTGGACGCAGCGGGGCGCCTATCGCTCGACGAACTGCAGGCGGCTTTCACCGAGCAAACGGTCCTCGTTTCGGTGATGTTTGCCAACAACGAGACCGGGACTTTGCAGGACGTGGCTGAGATCGGCAGTCGCTGCCGACAGCACGGCATACTGTTTCATACGGACGCCACTCAGGGCGCCGGGAAGATTCCGGTCAATGTCAACGCCCTGAACATTGATCTGATGTCGTTCACCGCGCATAAGATGCACGGACCGAAGGGCGTCGGGGCGCTCTACGTCCGCCGGAAGAACCCGCGTGTGCGCCTGACGGCCCAGATGGACGGCGGCGGCCATGAGCGCGGCAACCGCTCCGGCACGCTGAACGTCCCCGGTATCGTCGGCTTCGGCGAAGCGGCCGCGTTGGCGGCATCGGAGATGACGGAGGACGCCGAGCGAATCCGTCGTTTTCGCGACGCATTACATCTGGGCCTGTGCGAGGCTATTCCCGGTTTGGCGCTCAACGGCCACCCCACGGAGCGACTGCCGAACACGCTCAACGTCGCGTTCCAGGGCGTGAATTCGGACGCGCTTCTGGCGGGCCTCTCCGACATCGCGGTGTCGTCGGGTTCGGCCTGCTCGTCCGCCTCCATCGCTCCGTCCCATGTGCTCAAGGCGATGGGACTGAGCGACGGGTCGGCACGGAGTTCGTTGCGTTTTAGTCTGTCACGCTTCACGAGCGAAGAGGAAATCTCACACGCCGTCGCGAAGGTGACGCAGGCCTATGAGCGTATCCGGCAGTTAAGCCTCGTTTGACGCTTCCGAGACATGGGGACTGTGATCATATGAGTACGAATGACCGCGCTTCCGCCGAAGAAGTCTGGCCGCCCGCGCCCGGTCCGCAGAACCCAGCCCCGAACGCCGCCGAAACAGTCGTCACCCACTGCCCGGCCTGCTCGCGCAAACTCCTGACGCAGACGAGCGCCCTGTGTAACTGGTGCGGGGCGAAGATCAACGATCCCTCATATCAGGAGAAGGCTGCACAGACCCGCCAGATGCGCGACGAAAGCGAACGGAAACAGATCGAAGAAGTCGTGCAGGAGGAAGCGCGCTATGGGGTGTACGGCCGCCTGAAGCGCCGCGCCAAACAAAACCCCGGCGGTGCGCCGCCGCTCGGCTGACGGACTATAAGATGTTTACGGGCATCGCCGGGAGGCTGTCTTGGCCCCATGCGATGCCCTTGTCGTGACTGAAACGAGAGAATTGATGACCCAACCGAATTTAGCCGAAGAGCCTTTGAAGAATATTGAGTTGGAATCGGCGATTTTAGGCCTGCGCATGACTCTGACCGAGGAAGAAGCCGACGAAGCCCGCGCGAAATTTCTCGACGTTCTGCGCAGCAGCACACTCGCGGTTCCGACCATCACCCCCGTCCAGACCGGACCGGACGGCGCGATCCTGCCCGGTGCCGAGATCAATCTGCTCGTGGTCAACACACAGGAAGGCGTCTCCGGCGTCCCGGCGTTTACGACACTGGGCGGGCTGCGCGCGACGCTCGCACAGGCCGAAAACGGGATGTTCCTGACCGGCGCAGACCTCGGCAACATCCTCGGCCACAGCGGGCATAAACTGTTCGTGGACGGGCCGGACCTGCACGCCGAGGTCGAGCCGGTCGAGCTTCAACAGTTGGCCTTTGTAACGCACCAGCAAATCACCCAGGCGCAGGAAGACGCGCAGCACAATCAACGCCTGGAAGGCGCCCTGGCGAGTTTCCGCGAGACGGAGAATCGTGAAAACGCCGAAGCCATCGTCCAGGCGTTCCTGCGCGGTCACTGCCGCTACCCGGTGGCCGGCGAGGCAGACACGGACGCGGAAGCGCTCGTGATCAGTCAGGAGGCGCAGGAAGGCCGCCCAGCCGTCCCAGAGATCGCGCTGTTGACGCAGGAGGGGGCGCTGCCGGCATTCACCAGCGAGGCGGCGCTGCAGGCGTGGAATCCGACGCCGCGTAACGCGGTCCTGCTTGACGGGGCAACCGTCGCACAGCTCGCCGCACAGGCTGAGATCGAACAGATACTCCTCAATCCCGGCAGCCCTGAGACGCGGACACTGAACGCGAAGCAGGGCCAAATTTCACTCTCGTAACAATGCGGTCGTGTTTGAGCCGCGCTCCGATTTACCCTCATTGTCCCATTTTTGCCGGTATTCTTGGACATTCCTTAGCAACGACGACAAATCTTCCGTCAATATGTAGTTTGCATTTGTGCAAATTTGCGTATATCTAGCGTAAAAACTTCATCTCACGCTTGTCAAATAGCAACAACTGTGCTATAATGGGCAAACATTGTAATGGCCGCAAAGTAAAGTCAACAGGTGGACATAAGCGCGTCCTGAAAAAATTTGGAACTGACGGCACCATGTTGATGACGAGGCAGAATTTTCACGACGAGTTAGCCGGGCTGGAGCAGCGCCTGATGGCGATGGGCAGCCTCTGCGTCAGCATGGTCGCCGACTCCGTCGCATCGCTCCAACAGTCCGACGTCATCCTAGCCGAAGACGTGATTCGCCGGGATGACGAGGTAGACACAGCAGACCTGGACATCGAGATGCATTGTATGCGCCTGCTGGCCTTGCAGCAGCCGATGGCCCGCGACCTGCGTAAAATCGGCACCGCCCTGAAAGTAATCACCGATCTGGAACGTGTCGGCGACCATGCGGTGGACATCGCCAAGATCAGCCGCAAACTGACGCTGCAACTTTTTGTCCGGCAGCCACTCGTGGACATCGGCCCGCTGGCGCTGATGGCGAACAAGATGCTGAACCAGAGCCTGGAAAGCCTGATCCGCCACGACACCGTGCTGGCCGAACAGATTTGTGCCGACGATGATCTGGTGGACGACACGTTCAAAGACTTGCGCGAGCAGTTGATCGGTCTGACACAGCGCGACGCGACGCTGACGGCGCCGGCGTCTTACATGATGCTGGCCGTCGTGTATCTGGAGCGGGTCGCTGACCATGCCACAAATATCGCGGAGAGGGTGCATTATATCGAGACGGGCCGGCTCAAGCCGCTCGCGCGAGAACACCGTCTGGGATTTGAGCGGAACCGGGCGGCGGCTGTTGTCTGATGGAAGACATTGCCGATAATATTGCACGGCTGCAGGACCGTATCGCCGTCATTGCCGAACGCTGCGGACGGGGGCCTGATGAGGTCACACTGGTCGCCGTCACGAAACGTCAGCCCGTCGCTGCACTCCTCGCGGCGCTGGCGGCAGGCGTGGGTGACTTAGGCGAGAATTATGTTCAGGAGGCCGAGGGCAAGCGGGCATTGCTGTGGCCCGCCCAGGCGAAGTCGGCGCGCTGGCACCTGATCGGGCATCTGCAGAGCAACAAAGCGAAAGACGCCGTCCGAACGTTCGACCTGATTCAGAGCGTGGACAGCGTCGGCCTCGCTTCCCGACTGGGGCGGGAAGCCCGGAGCCAGAATCAAGCCCAGGAGATTTTGCTTCAGGTCCACTTGGGTGACGAAGAGACCAAATCCGGGCTGCCGCCTGAGCAAGTGCCGGACACGGTATTGCAAGTCATTGAGTCGCCGGGGATTACGCTGCGCGGCCTCATGGGAATCGCGCCGCAGGGAGTCGACCCGAGGCCCCACTTTCGGACGCTCCGGCGTCTGTTCGAGACGCTCCCGGCCGAGACGCGACAGATCCTCTCGATGGGGATGACGGGTGATTACGAGACGGCAATCGAGGAAGGCGCGACAATGGTCCGTGTCGGGACTGCGCTGTTCGGGTCGCGCCGAGAATGAATCAGTACGACAGTCGGAATGAAAAGGACAGGAGGCTTGCAGCACGATGAATCAGAATGCAGAAGCGGAGTACGACGACTCGCCCCCCAAGAACGGATGGCTAGGCAAGGTCTTTCGGGTATTCGGTAAGGACGAGTATGACGAGGAGGAAGAAGTGGCGGAGCCCCAGTCCCAGCAGCAACCGCAGACTCCCCCGGTGAACCGCGCCAGCGGCGGTTCGCTCAACCCGCCGCGACGCGGCATCACGCCACTGCGGATCGAGCAGGCCCGCCGGACCCACATCACCGTGCGCCGTGCAGTCCACAGTTTCGACGACGCGCGCCGCGCCGCCGACGGTCTGAAGGAAGGCCAGCAGCAGATCGTCAACCTCGAACAGACGCCCGCCGATATGACCGAACGCATCACGGACTTCCTGAACGGCGCGACTTACGCTCTCGAAGGCAGTGTCGAGAAGATCGGGGAGCAGGTCTATCTGTTCACGCCGAGCACAGTCATCATAGACGTGGAAGACAAACCGGCGACCGCGACGCGGACCTCGTTCCTGGACCGGGACTGACTTCCGCCGATGCTAGGCAACAAGACACTCGCCATTCTCGGCGCCGGGATGATGGGCGGCGCTCTCGCGCGTGGCCTGGTCAGCGCGGGGGCTATGCCTCCGTCCAGCATCCGTCTTTATGACACTCATGCCGCACGGGCGCAGCGCGTCGCGGAAGGCTTGGGCGACGGCGCGACCGTCTGTACCTCCCCGGCGGAAACGGTGAGGGGGGCAGACCTCGTCCTGCTGGCCGTCAAGCCGCCGGTCGTTCCCGAAGCCTTGGCGTCGATCTCCCCTGCCCTCACGCCTCAACACCTGCTGATTTCCATCGCCGCCGGCGTCCGTCTGTCGAAGATGGAGGCGCTTCTGCCCGCCGACATTCCTGTCATTCGGACGATGCCCAACACGCCCTGCCTGGTCGGCGCTGGCGCGACGGCCCTCTGCCGGGGGACGCACGCGAACGAGACTCACATGGCGCTCGCCCGCAGTCTTTTCGCCTCGGTGGGCCAGTCGGTCGAGGTGGAAGAACGGCTGATGGACGCCGTAACGGGGCTTTCCGGCTCCGGGCCGGCCTACGTCTACCTCATGATCGAGGCGCTGGCCGATGGCGGGGTGAAGGCCGGCCTGACGCGAGACACGGCCCGGCTTCTGGCCGCGCAGACGGTCCTGGGCGCCGCCGAAATGGTCCTCCGGTCGGATGATCATCCCGCGCAGCTCAAAGATAACGTGACGACGCCGGGTGGGACGACCATCGCCGCGCTCGCGGTCTTAGAAAGGGCCGGCTTTCGGATCGCGCTGATGGATGCCATCGAGGCCGCCGCCGAACGCTCCAAAGAGCTTTCCCGAAATTAACCCGTGGGAGACAGCCCTGCCGGGAGGAGATTCAGATCGTCCTCCATCTGGTGCATCCGCTCCTGACAGATCTTGAGCAGGTCCTGGACGCTGCTGAGGGTATCGCGGGCGGCTTTTTGCCGGGTGAGCCAGAGGGCGTAACTGCCGGCGCCAATCGCGGCGACGGCGCAGGCGACACTGACGGCGACGAACACCAGAGCGGGACTTGTCGGCTGAAAGAAAGCCGGTCGTGAGGCCGTGTTTCCTTCGGTGAAGACGGCGTTCAACTCAGTCGCGGCGTAGTCGGCTTCCTCCGAGACAGCAGGCGGGCTAGATGGTGTAGCGTTTTTCATCGACTTTGTTGTCTTCCATCGAAAAAATACGCTTCACGAACGCGATCAGTTCCATCGGGTTGAAAGGCTTGGTCAGATAGCATTCGACGCCGGATTGCCACCCGCGCAGAACGTCGGCGTCCTGAGCGCGCGCCGTGAGCATGATGACGGGTATCTTCTCCGTCTCCGGGTTCTTTTTGAGGGCTTCGAGGACTTCAAAGCCGGTCATCTCCGGCATCATCACGTCCAGTACGATCAAGTCCGGCTTTTCGGCCTCGACTTTCTCCAAACACTCCGCGCCGTTATAAGCCGTGATGACTTCGTACCCCTGCCGCTCCAAGTTGACTTGAATCAGGCGGACGATGTGCTTTTCATCGTCACAGGTCAGTATCTTGCGCGCCATTGGCGGTTGCTCCTCTTTTGCGAACGGGCGTCCTAGCCCTAGTATATCATACGGGACTCGCCGTGTCAACCACGCGCCATTCCGTCACGCCGAGCGCGTCTCCTAGTCCCGCCTGGAGAGCCGATACCATTGCGGCCTCATTGGTAATTCCGTCCCTGAGCAGGCTCATCTGCTGCAAGATCACGCCGCTTTGTCGCCGCTGGGCGCAACCCGCGAGTTTTTGCCGCGTTTCGGCATGGATGACATCACAGCGGGTCGCCAGCGCGAAACAGTCCACGATGCCACGCTCCCGCTTAGGCTCAGCCTCGCTACCAAGTTGCGCGGGAACGCCCAGCGCGGCAAAGGCGCTGATGACGCCTTTCACGATCTGCCGATAGGAGGCCAAAACGCTTTGGTCGGGCGCCAACGACAAGTCAGTTTCGCGGGCGGCAACGGTCACGGTGAGGTCGTCCCCGTGCCTGACTGCGCGCCCGCCGGTCGGACGTCTGACCAGGGGCAG
>CAZZVX010000059.1:0-16797 GCA_964657535.1 Armatimonadota bacterium
CCCCGTACCCGGCGAACGTCACGACCTGCCCCGTCGTCACGGGCGCACTGTAAATCCGATACGTCGGCGTCGAGGCGGGCAGCGGGTGCGCCGGGTCCAGCGTGACAATCGCCATGTCACCCTGGTCAACACTGTTGGGCAGGTAATAGTCCGGGTTCACCGCCACCGCCACGGCGTAATAACTCTGCCCGCCCAGGTAAAAGATGACGTTCGCCGCCCCCCCGGCCACGACGTGCGCGGCGGTCAGGATGTGCGTCGAGTCCAGCACCGTCCCCGCCCCGTCAATGGACCCCGGCACGTTCGGCGCGTAGTCCGCGCCGTACCCGTGGTTGTTGATCGCGCCGACCCCCGCGAACGGCGAGTCCGCCAGTTGGTCCACCCGCCCGTGCGTGCGCGGCTGGCCGGGCCGGCTGAAGTCTATCACCACCGGCGTATTAGGACTGTCGGGCGGCGTCCCGGACGCGCTCCCGCCGACATAAGCGTGCGCCCCCACGGGGGACAAAGCCGCCGCGCAGACCGCGACGGGAAGGATTTGATGGGCAATTCTCATGGTCGTCTCCTGGTAGCCTGTCCCAATTATACAACTTTTCCGCCTTCCCGGCAAGTGCGCCTGCCGGGTCGCTTCGGTTGACTTTCGACACGCCGAACTGCTATAATTCGGCGTCGGTCGCCGAATATGTGTCTGGAATTCCGAGCGAGCGGGCCGACGAAAAAGGGACAAGAGCAATGGCAAACACCGTGGTCGTCGGCGCAATGTGGGGCGACGAATCCAAAGGCAAACTGATTGATTACCTCGCCCACGACAAGGACGTCGTCGTCCGCTGGGGCGGCGGCTCCAACGCCGGCCACACGGTCGTCGTGGACGACCAGGAATACAAACTGCACCTGATCCCGGCGGGCATCCTGCACCCCGAAACCCTCTGCGTCGTCGCCGACGGCGTCGTGCTCGACCCGGCCTCCTTCGTCGGCGAGATCACGCACCTGCAAGGGCGCGGCATCACGTGCGAGAACCTCAAGGTCAGCGGCAACGCCCACTTGGTCCTGCCCTACCACCGCGTCTTGGATGAACTCGAAGAAAAGCGCAAAGGGAGCAAGGCGCTCGGCACCACCGGGCGCGGCATCGGCCCCGCCTACCAGGACAAGGCCGCCCGCATCGGCATCCGCCTGCGCGAGTTCGTCAACCCCGCCATCTTCGCCGACCGCCTCCGCGAAGTTTTAGATTACAAAAACGAACTCCTCACCAAGATCTACGGCGTCGCCCCGATGCGCGCCGAGCCGATCCTCGACGAGTTCCTGCCCCTCGCCGACATCCTGCGCCCCTACGTGGACGACACCGCCCTGCGCGTCGCCCACGCCGCCCGCTCCGGCAAGAAAGTCCTGTTTGAAGGCGCCCAGGCCACCCTGCTCGACATAGATTTAGGCACCTACCCCTACGTCACGTCGTCACACCCGTCGGCGGGCGGCGCCTGCGTCGGCACCGGCCTCGGCCCCACCCAAATCGATCAAATTATCGCCGTCTCCAAGTCCTACACCACCCGCGTCGGGGCGCCGGCGCCTTCCCCACCGAACTGGACAACGAGACCGGCGACCGCATCCGCGAGCGCGGCGCCGAGTACGGGACCACCACCGGACGCCCCCGCCGCTGCGGCTGGCTCGACGGCGTCGCCCTGCGCTACTCCACCCTGGTCAACAGTCTCACCGACCTGTACCTGGGCCACTTGGACGTGTTATCCGGCTTCGACGAAGTCAAAATCGCCGTCGCCTACGAACTTGACGGCCACCGCATCGAGGACTTCCCCAGCGACCAAGAACGCCTCTGTCGCTGCCGTCCCATCTACCAGACCCTCCCCGGCTGGGCCGAAGACGTCACCGCCATCAAGTCCTACGACGCCCTCCCCGGCAACGCCCGCCGCTTCATTGAAACCGTGGAAGCCTACCTCGGCGTCCCCATCACCATGGTCTCCACGGGCCGCCGCCGCGACCAGACCCTCTTCCGCGAGGCCTAACCCCCGTGACCACCCTGACCACCGCGCCCGCCGAACTCTTGCCCGGAACCCCCACCTTCCTGGACGACCTCACCTCCGACGCCGTCCTGCTCGTGGAAGTCTCCGACACCACCCCGCGCTACGACCGAGGCACCAAGGCCAACTTCTACGCCGCCGACGGCATCCCCGACTACTGGCTCGTCAACCTGCGCCGCCGCACCCTGGAAGTGCGCCGCCAGCCCGAAAACGTCACCTGCCTCAGCCTGGAAGTCTACCACGAAGGCGACA
Source organism: Armatimonadota bacterium (assembly GCA_964657535.1). Taxonomy (GTDB): domain Bacteria; phylum Armatimonadota; class Armatimonadia; order Armatimonadales; family Capsulimonadaceae; genus CAZZVX01. Next base: position 2,274 of record CAZZVX010000059.1, read on the forward strand.
GCGTTTCCCCCATCGCGGCCCCGCACGCATCAGTGCGCGTGGCCGATCTGCTGCCGATCACGCGAAAAAATGACAAAACGAACTGACCATCAAGGAGAGAACGAGTGCGCAAAAAGATCATCGCGGGCAACTGGAAAATGAACAAGACCGTCGCCGAGGCCCTGGCGTTGGTGGAAGATTTGGTCCCGCGCGTCGCCGACGCCGCGAACGCCGACGTTGTCATCTGCCCGCCCTTCACGGCGCTGTACCCCCTCAGCCAAAAACTGCAAGGCACCAACATCGCCCTGGGCGCGCAGGACACCTTCTGGAAAGCGTCCGGCGCGTACACGTCGCGGATCGCCCCGGCCATGCTCACGGATGTCGGCGTGACATACGTCATCCTGGGACACTCCGAGACGCGCGGGCGGTTCGGGGTGCCGGAAGAGGGCGTCACCGACGAAATCCTGCGCTACTACGGCGAAAGCGATACGACCGTCAACCTGAAGGCCAAAGCCGCGCTGGCGGCAGGATTGACGCCGATCATCTGCGTCGGCGAGACGTCGGACGAGCGGGCGCAGGGGCAGACGGATTTCGTTGTCGAACGCCAGACGACGGCGGCGCTCGACGGCATCTCGGCGGAGCAGGTCGGTGCGCAGGTCGTCTTCGCCTACGAGCCGGTCTGGGCCATCGGCACCGGCGCCGTCTGCGCCGCCGACGAGGCGGACCGCGTGTGCGGCGTCGTCCGCGCCGCCGTGCGGGACGGTTTCGGGGACGCCGCCGCCGACGCCGTCCGCGTCCAATACGGCGGCTCCATGAAGCCCGACAACGCCGCCGAACTGCTGTCCCGGCCCAACATTGACGGCGGCCTGATCGGCGGGGCCAGCCTGAAGGCGTCGGACTTCGCCGCCATCGTCGCGGCGGCCTGAGCCGATATGACACGGAAGAGGGCATGACACGTCATGCCCCTACAGGATGGCGCCGTTGGAACGTAGGGGCTTGGCTTGCCAAGCCCAACTCCAAATTTGCGTCCGTTTGCGCCGGCTCGAATTCGGGAAAATCTGGAACAAGAACGTATCGCTTTCGGAGGTGCATTGTCCATGAAACCGTTGAAAATAACAGCCTGGCCGCTCGCCGTCGGTCTGGCCGCCTGCCTCGCGACGACGGCGCACGCCGCGCCGCTCGTCTTTGACAATATCTCTGCCCTGGACGCGGCCAAGCAGATTAGCGACAAGTACGGCGTCAACATCGTCTTCAAGGGCGACTTCGGCCCGCCGCAGAAAGTCTCGTTCAGCCTCTCGGATGCCGACGCCGACGGCGCGCGACTGGAAGCCGTCAACGCCCTGGCGAACGCCGTCGGCGCGGACTTCAGCAAAACGTATGTCGTCAGCAAGGCAACGGGCGACGACACGCCTGCGCCGCGCGTGGACACAAACGCCTCCGTGGAATTCCCAAGCGCGACGCTGTCGGCCCCGGACGCCATCTCGATGGTCGCCTCCGTAGACAACGCGACGGTGCAGGTCTCGCCGGACGTCACCGGCGACGTGACGCTCGACGGGACAAAACTCGACGATGCCGCCGCCGCCGCCGAGGTTGCCAAGCAGACCGGCACGCGCTGGAAGGTCTTCTACGCGATGACGCCCCGCCTGGGCGGGCATCAGACCGGCGGCAAAGTGATCGGCACGACGGCGGGCGGCTCGCCGATCACCGAACTGCCCTACGTCTATTACAAGCACTTCCCGACCCCCGAAGAACTCGCGGCCCAGCAGCAGGCCGCCGACCGGCAGGCCGAACGGCAGCAGCAGCAACTGGGCGCCCAGCAGGCGGCGGCCCAGCGCCAGGCGCTGGCGATGCAGCAGGCCAACGGCTACAACTACTACGACCCGAACGGCGGCTACGCCGATGGGTACTCCGGCATGAACAACGGCGGCCCGTACAACTATTCCCCCGCTGGGAACGGCTACTACGACGCGGGCGGGAACTTCAATCCGCCCGGTTTCCTGGGCTACGGGGCGAACGGCAATGTCAACACCGGCAGCGGCTTGATTATCGGCGGGGGCGGCGGATACAACGGCCCCATTGTGTTCCAGTCGCCCGGCTACTGATTCGGAAGACGACGAGGAGAATCGCTTGAGCGAAATGCTGGCCGCGCGCCTGATCCGCGACATCCCGGACTTCCCGCAGCCGGGGATTCTGTTCCGGGACATCACGCCCGTCTTGAGCGACGGCCCGGCGTTCCAGGAAGTGATAGACTGCTTCGTCGAGTGGGCGCAGGACCGCTCGCCGGACATCATCGTGGGGATCGAGTCGCGCGGCTTCGTCTTCGGCGCACCGGTCGCGCTGGCGATGGGCCTCGGCTTCGTGCCGGTGCGCAAAGTCGGCAAACTGCCGTTCCACACCATCCGCCAGGACTATTCCCTGGAGTACGGCACGAACGCCGTCGAGGTGCATCAGGACGCCATTCAGCCCGGCCAGCGCGTGCTGATCGTGGATGACTTGCTGGCGACCGGCGGCACGGCGCAGGCGACGGCAAAGCTGGTGGAACAACTCGGCGGCATTGTGGTCGGTTTCTCGTTTCTGGTCGAACTCGCCACTCTCAATGGGCGACGCTTGCTGGAAGGCCGCAACATTCAGGCGCTGCTGTCTTACGACTGAGGCGGACGCCTAGCGCTGTGGATGCGTCAAGTCCCACTGGATCGCCCATTTCGAGCGCTTGACGAGCCGCCCGTTTTTGACGACGTACAGCGGCACCGCCGGTTTCGCGGGTTTGGCAGCGGCCTTCATGGTCTTTACCGGCACCGGCGTTTGGTGGAGTGACACAGGGGGAAAGGGCAGAGCGGGGCGGGGTTCCCCCGCCCCTACGGGTGTTGGCAAGGCGGCTCGAAGTGGCGTGGTCGGCTCACCCTGTGCTTTGGACCCTTTGGCTTTCGCGACAGCCGCCGATATCGGCGTCATGGCAGGTGCGGCCTGCCGAATGGGAGGGGCGGCGGGCGCGTGACGCCGGGGCCACTCCTGAGCGGCCCGAATAGCAAGCAAAGCCAGCACGGCCAGTGTGGCGACGACATAGCGCAGGCCCGGAACGGGAATCTCGCCTGTCATCAGCGGCAGCAGACGCGCCAGCCCGCTCCCGGCGAGAAGGAACCAGAGCGGCAGGAAGGCCGCCCCGCCGCCCGTCGCCAGCAGCGTTCCCAAAATCAAGAGCAGGCCCGTCCACAGCAGTACCGGCAGCCAGCGCGCCCGCCGCGCCGGGTCGCCCAGTTCGCCCAGAAACGGCAGCAGGAACCAGGACAGGAACGCCGTCGCCGGGGAAACAACCCCAGCGAGCAGGCCCGCATGAAAGCCAAGCGCGTGGGTGAAGTTCAAGCGGCCCGTCGTCAGATCATAGGCCCAGATCGCAACAGTGGGAACCAGAAACAGCGCCGCACCCAAGACAGCCCGCTGACGCTTCTGTACCAGGGATAAAATCAGGAGCATCAGGCCCAGCAAAATGCTTTCGGGCCGCAGCCAAACGGCAACAACGGCCAGCGCCAGAGCCGCCAGCGACGACCCGGCGACAAAGGCGAACAGCGCGGCTATCGTGACTGCGGCGAACAGCGCCGGTGGGAGCGGGACTGGGGACGCGGCGAACGTGGCCGAGGTCGCCAGGAGCAGTCCGGCGATCACCCCCGCCGGTCGTCCCGACGCCCGCCAGCCGAGCAGATAGGTCAGCGCGACCAGGACCGTCACGGCCAGTATCGCGGCCGTCCCGCTGTCGCTGAGTGCAAAGGCCAGGCCCGCATACAGCATGACAAGCAAGACCATCCACGCGGCATCGAGCGTCTGGAAACGGGGGCGCGCGTCGCGCGACCGGGCGGCGCGCCCGCCGCGCGGGAGCGGGCGCGGCAGTCCGGCGGGCGGAGTCTCAGGGGTGGTCTGGGCCATAGATGGGGTGGTCCTTGCGGTTCACGGGCTGACGAATGGTAGCACACGCGAAACTCGCCTGTCAAGATGGCACGCTTCTTGCAGAAGATACGTGCTATAATCACCCAGGAGAAAACGCATTCGCCCATGAAAGGGATCATCCTCGCCGGCGGGGCCGGCACCCGGCTCCATCCGCTCACATTGGCCGTCAGCAAGCAGCTCATGCCTGTCTACGACAAGCCGATGATCTATTACCCGCTTTCCGTCCTGATGCTGGCGGGCATCCGCGAGATCCTGCTCATCACCACGCCGCACGATCTGCCGCAGTTCCAGCGTCTGCTCGGCGACGGCAGCGCGCTGGGGTGCGAATTCCACTACGCCGTGCAGGAACAGCCGAACGGACTGGCGCAGGCGTTCGTTATCGGCGAGCATTTTATTGGCCCGGACAAAGTCGCTCTGGTGTTGGGCGACAACATCTTTTACGGCTCCGGCATGGCAAAGTTGTTGCAGCAGAACAACAGCCCGGACGGCGGCGTGGTCTTCGCCTACCATGTCCAGGACCCGGAACGCTACGGCGTGGTCGAGTTCGACGACAAGTTCACCGCCCTGAGCATCGAGGAAAAGCCGACGCAGCCGAAGTCGCAGTACGCCGTGCCGGGCCTGTACTTTTACGACAACGACGTTGTGCGCATGGCCCACGAACTCAAGCCCAGCCCGCGCGGCGAGTATGAGATCACGGACATCAACAAGACCTACCTGGCGCAGGGGCGCCTGAAAGTCGGCATCTTGGACCGGGGCGCGGCCTGGCTGGACACCGGCACCTTTGCGTCGCTGATGCAGGCGGGAACGTTCGTCCAGGTGATTGAAGAGCGGCAGGGGCTGAAGATCGGCTGCATCGAAGAAGTGGCTTATCGGATGGGGTTCATCACGGCAGAACAGCTCGAAGCCGTCGCGCACCCGCTGATGAAAAGCGGCTACGGCAGGTATTTGCTGGACTTGCTCAACCCCCGATATGTACGCAACGATTGACGGAATTCAAGGAGACACTTATGGCAGAGACAATCACGACGCCTTCGGGCTTGCAGTACACGGACGACGTGGTGGGCGAAGGCGCCAGCCCCCAGAGCGGGCAGACGGTGACGGTGCACTACACGGGGACGTTCCCGGACGGGCGCAAATTTGACTCCTCACGCGACCGCAACCAGCCGTTCAAGTTCACCATCGGGCGCGGCCAGGTCATCAAAGGCTGGGACGAGGGCGTGATGACCATGAAAGTCGGCGGGCGTCGCCAACTGACGATTCCGGGTGACCTGGCGTATGGGCCGCGCGGCGCGGGCGGCGTCATCCCGCCGAACGCGACCCTGCTTTTTGACGTGGAACTGCTGGGGGTGGGCTGATGGCGGCGAAACTGAGTTTGGATGACTTCGGGCCGGAGTTCCAGCCGCACCTGACGACGCAGCAGTACGGCGGCGGCGTCAAGATTGACGGCGTGAAGATCCTCCCCCTCAATTTATTGACCGACGACGGCGGCTCGTTCGCCGAACTGGTCCGGTTCGATGAAGAAGGCAATTTAGAGGCCGTCCCCGACTTCAAAGTCCGGCAGTCCTCGTACTCGCTGGTGCTGCCGGGGGCGGTCAAAGCGTTCCACCTGCACTTCAACCAGGAAGACGTCTGGTTCGTGCCGCCGACGGATCGCCTGCTGATCGGCCTGGTGGACGCCCGCAAGGCATCGCCCACCTACGGCGCGAGTATGCGCTTCGTGATGGGCGGCGGCAAGGCGCAGCTGCTGTATATCCCGCGCGGGGTGGGGCATGGCGGAGCCAACATCGGGACGCAGCCGGCGACGATTTTGTATTATGTCAACCAGCGCTTTGACCTAAGCGACCCGGACGAGCGCCGCCTGCCCTGGGACCTGCTCGGCGCGGAGTTCTGGGCGATCACGCCGGGGTGAGCCATGCTGGAGTTTCCGACGGTCTACTGGCACGCCTGGGACGTGGACGCGACGTTCGCGCCGGGGGAGGAACTGCCCGTCGAGAGCGAGGGCCTGCTCTGGGCCGTGCTGGCGTTCGTCTTCTACGGCGATAAAGTCGTGCTGGCCGACATCGCCGGGCGCGGCTGGTGCATCCCGTCGGGCCGTATCGAGCCGGGCGAGACGATTGACGGGACGCTGGAGCGGGAAAGCTACGAGGAGACCGGCGCGCGCCTGCACCCCCGGCAGCGGCGCTTGATCGGCTGCTACCGCCTGGGCTTCCGGGGCGGCGAGCGCGCCGGGCAGACCCGCTACTGCCCGGTCTTTATCGCCGAAGCGCTCGGCTTCGAGCCGCTGCCGCCGGGGACCGAGTCGCGGGGAATATTTCTGGCGTCCGTCGAGGATGTCGCGGACGTGTACTACGTCTGGGATGCCTTGATGGACGCCGTGTTCGCGTATGCCGAGGCGCAGAAGGAGCGGCACTTCACGCCCGGCACCCCACTCTCCGACCTTTTCAGCGCACCGAACTGATCATCCGCTCCATCTCGTCCTGGCCGATGTTGCCGACCAAGATCATGCGCAGTCCGTTCTGCGTGGTCATCGCGATGCCCGGACGCGGGTGTTTGATCTTGCCCGGCGTCTGCACGTGCGCGTTCGGGTTGAGCGGCGTCTCGAAGAGCGACAGCACGTTCAGCCCGTTGACGTAGCGCAGGGCGACCAGATTGCTGCGGCGGAAGTTCTGCACCGAGGCCGACTGCAGGTGAAAGCCCGCCGGCAGGTACGTCGGCTGCTGGACCGGGAAGCCCGCCTGCGCCTGCGCCTGGGGGACCGTCAGCGCCGGCCCGACCGGTTCCGGGGAGACGGAGCGGACGTTTTTCGGCGTGACGGGCGGCTGGAATGCGTCGCGCCCCAGCGGCGGGTTGTACGTGATCTGGGTGTAGTACGAAGTCGAGGCGAGCTGCCCGGCGGCGTTATATTCGTCTATGCGCAGTTGCGCCCCGTTCGTCGGGTCAATCCAGAACCGCCGCCGCGAGGCCTGAGTCAGATCGCGCGGGGCGACCTCGATGACGCCGCAGGCGTGGCCGGCGACCGTGTCCTGCCCGATCCACTGCACGACCAGGGCATCGTGGTTGACCTGGCTGAGCACGAGGGACACGCGATCCCGGAAATGTTCGATCCGCGAGAGACTGATTTCCAGACTGTTTGTCGCCGGGACGAAATGATAAAAGAGGTGGCCGTTGTCCACGATCTGCTCGCCGGCGAGTCGGGGCGGCTGCACGTATTCCAGCCGGAACGCGCGGGAGCCGTCCCGCAGGATGCGCTGTTCCGAAGTGAGGGTCTGGCCGCCGCGCGAGACGGTCGTCACCTGATCGCCCGAAAGGACCAGCGACCTCTCGGCCTGCAGCATCTGGCGCAGCAGGCCGCGCGCATTGGCATCCGCCGGCGACTCGGCGCGATGCGCGTCCGGCCCCGGACTGTGAGACTTCGACGCGACAGACGCGGCGCCGCCGGACGAATCCGGGCGAGGCGCTTGGGGTGAACCGCCTGGGCGGACGACTTCAGGGTGACGTTTCTGGTGCGGCTCGGCGTTCGCGCCGTTCGCCAGCAGGGTCAGAGCAAGGCCCAGACCGAGCCGGGACCCGGCGCGTCCGCCGCGAGAAGTCAGAAATCTCATCATTACAGCGAATCTTCTCCGGGGACGCTCGCGCTGTTGTCCAGCTGGTTCGCCAGATTCTGGGCGGCGATGTCGGAAAGCGGCTGGGCGGCGACGTAGCTGCGGTGCTGCTGGACGCAGTGCGCCAGCAGTGCGCCGTCGGACACGGCCGGCGGCTGCGGCGTCGGCACGGACGGGATCTGTGGGGACGGGAAGAACGCGACGCCGGCGACGACCGCTGCGGCGGCGGCCAGGGCGAGGGCGGGACGCCACAGGGACGGCGGCGCGAGCCGCGCCGAAGACAGACGGCGCATCCGGGCGACGGCCGGCGAGGCCGGGCGCGTCTGCGCCAGCCGGGCCGTCAGGGCTGCCTCGAAGTCCGACGAGGTCTCGCTCTTCGGCAGTCCGCGCAAGAGTCCGCGCATGGCGCGGAAGTCCTGTGCGAGCTGGGCGCACGCCGGGCAGTGCGCCAGGTGCGCCTGCACCTGATCGCCGCGCCGGGGGGCGAGTTGCCCGTCGGCGTATTCAGAGATTAATATTTTGATGGCGTCGCAAGTCATGGTCGTCTTTCGGAACGGCGTCAGGAGTGCAGATAGCCCGTCAGCCGCTGGCGGAGCTGCACGCGGGCGTTGAAAAGACGGGATTTCACCGTCCCCAGGGGACAGCCGACCACCTGGGCGATCTCTTCGTAAGGCATCCCCTCGATATCGTGCAGCAGCAGGACCGCCCGTAGTTTCTCCGGCATCTGGGCCAATGCCTCCTGAATCTGCGCGGAAAGTTCCTGTTGCTCCAGAAGGCGGTGCGGCTCGTAGGTGCGGTCGGGCAACTCATGCCCGGCTTCGCCGCCGTCCGCCGTCTCGCCGCCGAGCGGCTCATCGAGCGAGAAGGCAATCGCCCGGTGCTTTTTGGAGCGCCGGAAATAGTCAATGCAGAGATTGCCGGCGATCCGAAACAGCCAGGTGTTCAGGCTGGACTGGCTGCGGAACGAGTCCAGGGACGTGTACAGGCGCACGAAGACCTCTTGCGTCAGGTCCTCGGCGTCCGCCGGGTTGCCCATCATGCGGAACAGGTAGTTGTAGACTTTGTTCTTGTAACGACTGACCACCTCGTTGAACGCCGCCTGGTCGTGCGCGCGGCAGCGTTCGACCAGGGCCGTGTCAGGATTGGTCAAGCCGATCACCTGGGCATATCCCACAAGTTCGTATTCCATTTCTCGCGATTTGGCTCTCGCCGTGCATCGGTCACCCCCTGAGACGCGCCAATCCAGGAAAAGTTCAGATTTCTTATGGATACGGAAGGATTCGGGCGATAAATCACGAAAATAATAGCGTATAATCAGTAGGTTGGCAATAATTTCCGAACATCACACCACTGGAACATCCAGACGGAGGCTACTTGGCATGAAGATTGATGCTCTGCGCGCACTTTTTCCGGCGGCGACCTCGTGGGGAGCCGTGCGTTTGGGCGCCCTGGCGGCGGCGCTGCTTCCCCTGGCTCTCTGCGCCCCGGCCTCGGCGGCGGAGCGGTCCCTCGCCGGCATCAAGATATTCAGCGGCTCCCGGACCGTCCTGCAGAAATTCAAGAGTCCGTCGCGCGTCATCGTCGGTCGCCCCAGCCTGACGCCTGCCGGCTCCACGGCGACGCCCGGCGCGACCGGCGCGGGTTCGTCCGGCTCGCCGGGCGGGTACCCCGGCGCCGGCGGGATGGGGGGAGCGCCCGGACAACTCCCCGGCTTCGGCGGGGGCGTCCCGTCCGAGTTCGGTCAGGCTCCGGGCGGCGGGGGCGGCTACAACCCCATGGGCGCCGCCCCCACGTCCGGCGCTCCGGGCGCGAACGGGGCCACGACCCCCGACTCCAACCCCGGCGAAGTGACCTGGATCTACGACCGGCCCAACGGCGGCGACCTGGAGTTCACGTTCTCCAGTGACGGGCGCGTCATTCAGATCCGCGCGACCGGCTACACCGGCACCGTGAAGACGACGCGCGGCATCGCCCTGGGTACCTCCTACGGGAATGTGGTCGGCAAGTACGGCTATCCCGAAAGCCAGGAACAGGACGGCCCGATCCTGACGGCGAAGTACACCGAGAGCGACCACGTCGCGTTCCAGTTCTTCAACCAGAAACTCGTCGCCATCATCGTCGCCGCCGTCGAGTAGGCACAGAACTCATGGCCGACCGAGGCGACATTGACGCGGTACTGTCACGGGTGGACATCGTCTCGCTGATCGAGCAGTATGTCACGCTCAAGCGCGCCGGGCGCAGTTTCAAGGGCCTCTGCCCGTTCCACCAGGAGAAAACGCCGTCGTTCACCGTCAGTCCCGACGTGGGCCGGTGGCACTGCTTCGGGCAGTGCGGCGAAGGCGGCGACGCGATCAAGTTCGTCCAGAAGATCGAGAACCTGTCGTTCCCCGAAGCCCTGGAACGGTTGGCGATCCGCGCGGGCGTCACGCTCTCCAGCCAGTTCAAGCGCGGCGCGTCCGGCTCTTCGGAGGGAAGCGCGGCGGCGACGGAGGCGGGTGAACGAGACCGTCTTTATCGGATCAATGCGCTGGCGCTGAACTACTATCGGGAGACGCTGCGGCGGTCGTCGGAGGCGCAGGAGTACGTGCGCGGGCGCGACCTGGCCCATGCGACTCAGGAAGCGTTCGCGCTGGGCTTTGCCCCGGACTCCTGGGACGGGCTGGCGACGTTTCTGACGCGCAAGGGCGTCTCTCTCGCCGATGCCGAGCGGGCAGGGCTGGTCTCGAAAAGCGACCGGGGCAGTTACTATGACAAACTCCGGGGCCGTCTGATCTTCCCGATCTTCGACGTGCAGGAGCGGCCCGTCGCCTTCGGCGGGCGTCTGCTCGGCGCGTCGGAGCCGGGCAAGCCCAAATACTGGAACTCGCCGGAGACGCCGATCTTCTCCAAAAGCAAGACGCTGTACGGGCTGTGGCGGGCGCGCAAGGCGATCAATGCGCGCGGGCAGGCCGTCGTCGTGGAAGGCTACACGGACGTGATCGCGGCGCACCAGGCCGGGTTTGAATATGTCGTGGCGACATTAGGGACCTCGCTGACCGAAGAACACGTCCGTATTCTGGGCCGTCTGGCTTCGACCGTGCTGCTTGCCTTCGACGCCGACTCAGCGGGTCTGCGCGCCGCCTTCCGCGCGGCGGAGATGTTCGAGGCGCAGGAGGTCGAGGTCCACGTTCTGGACCTGCCCGAAGGCGACGACCCCGACAGCCTGCTGCGGGCGGGCAAGCGGGCCGTCTTCGAACGGGCGCTGGAAAATGCCCTGCCCCTGGTCGAGTACCGCCTGCAGCGCCTGGTGCGCAAAGGGCCGACCGAGACGGAGCGCGACCGGGTGGCCCTGTTCCGCAAAGCCCTGCCGATATTGGCGTCCGTGCCGAGCGCCATCGAGCGCGAGCAGTACGTCAAGATGCTGGCGCCGTACCATCCGCATTACCGGGCCGGTACGGTCTACGCCGAAGATCATATTCGGCAGGATGTTGTCTCCTACCAGCAGGGGCATCGCCCGGAAGCGCCGCAGGGGGAAGCGTTCGTGCGGCCACTGCCCGCCGTTGGGCGGATGCCGGGCGGGGCGACCGAAAAAGGGGAGCGCCACCTGCTGCGCGCCCTGCTCGGCGACGAGCCGGTGTTGGCGGGCTTGATCTGTGAGCAGATCGCGCCCGACGATCTGCCTTCCGAAACGGGCCGCCGACTGGCCGCCGCGCTTTTTCGCTGCCTGGCGCTGTCGCCCGCGCTGGACTTGCACGAAGCGCTGGCGGCGCTGGACAGCGAAGAAGACCGGGACGCGCTGACGGCGCTGATCATGGCGCAGGACGAGGAGCCGCTGACCCTGTCGCTGATCCAGGGCGACATCGGGCAGTTGAAGCGCCGCGCGAAAGAGCGGCAGCAGGCGTATTTCAAGGAAAAGATTGCTGCCGGACAGGCAGATAGTGACGACTATCAGCAGTATGTTCGTCTGTCCACCGAACTCAAAGGAACCCCGGCGTCTCAGGCCGCCTGACGCCTTGATTTGTTTTAATGACCGTATTCAATGGAGAACGTGAACGTGCCGACAAAGGAAGTGAGCAGCGTGGCCACACCGTCCGCCCCGGACAATGACTCCGGCCGCCCCCGCAAAGCATTCGACCGGATGCCCGACGAGGGCCGATCCGCGCCGAGTCGTCCCCAGACCAGTCTTTCGCAGGCCGAGATCGGCGAAACGCTGTCCGGCCAGTCCGAGATGTCCGCGCAGGGCGGCATCGAGGACGTCCTGCCGCTGCTGACCGCCGAGCGCGCCCCGCTGCTCAGCCGGACCGAAAAGATCGTCCCTGGGTTCGAGGAGGAAGGGCAGGACCGCTCCCTGGACGGCGAGCCGGCCATGGCGGCGGACGAACTGGCCGCCGTCGAGGGGATGCCGCTCGACGACTCGGTACGGATGTGGCTGCGCGAGATCGGGCGGACGCATCTGCTGTCGCTCGACGAAGAGATTCGGCTCGCCAAGCGCATCGAGCGCGGCGACCAGGACGCCAAAGCGATTCTCACGCAGGCCAATCTCCGCCTCGTCGTCTCCATCGCCAAGCGTTACACGCTGCGCGGGATGTCCTTCCCGGACTTGATCCAGGAAGGCAACATCGGCCTGATTCGCGCCGTCGAAAAGTTCGACTACCGCAAGGGCTACAAGTTCAGCACGTATGCGACCTGGTGGATCCGGCAGGCGATCACGCGCGCCATCGCCGACCAGGGCCGCACCATCCGCATTCCCGTCCACATGGTCGAGACGATCAACCGGCTGATTAAAGCGAGCGGCAGCCTGCTACAAGAGTTGGGCCGCGAGCCGACTCTGGACGAGATCGCCAAGGAGATGGACCTGCCCGTCGAGCGCGTCTCCGAGATCATCCGAATCGCCCCGGAGCCGCTGTCGCTGGAGACGCCCATCGGTGAAGAGGAAGACAGCCACCTGGCGGACTTCCTGCAGGACGGCGACTCGGCCTCGCCGACCGACGCGGCCACGTTCCTGATGCTGCGCGAGAAGATCGAGGAAGCCCTGGATCAGCTCACCCCCCGCGAGCGCGATGTCCTCAAGATGCGCTTCGGCCTGGACGACGGCTACCCGCACACATTGGAAGAAGTCGGCAAGCATTTCCAGGTCACCCGCGAGCGCATCCGCCAGATTGAAGCCAAAGCATTAAAGAAACTGCGCCACCCCAACCGCTGCCGCCGCCTGCGCGATTACATTGAATGAAGGTTGAATAAAGGGACATCATGCCTGACCTTGCAGTGGCTTTGGAAGAGGCGACCATTGACGACCTGGCTCATGTTCCCGACAATGCCAAAGCGGAACTTGTTCACGGAAAGTTGGTACGCCTGATGCTGGCCGGCGGCGTCCCCGGCTATGTCGGCGGCGAAATCTTTGTCGGCCTGCGCAACTACGCTCGGCGCACCCGGCGGGGCCATGCGTTCCCGGACAACGTCGGCTTTCTGATCCACCTGCCGCACCGCCGCTCCCTCAGCCCGGATGCGGCCTTCTACATCGGGCCGCTGCAAGGCGGTCAGTTCCTGTCCGGCGCTCCTGTGTTCGCCGCCGAGGTACGCAGCGAAAATGACTACGGCGCGGCGGGAACGCTTGTCGTGTGGGACGTGGACGTGCTGCACACCGAAGAAGTTCGCAAATACACGGCGGACGCCCCGGAAACTCCCACCGTGTTCCGCCGGAGCGACATCGCGGACGCCGACCCTGCGCTTCCCAACTGGCAGTTCGCCGTCAATGACCTGTTTCCAGCATCTGAAGACGCTGCGGAATGATTTGTAGTGGAGACGACTATGTGCGCGTCAGGGAAGCGGCAAGGGAGTGAACTCCCACGCTAGGGGGCGAAGACGCCCAATGTCCGAGGGTAAGGACAAAGACTGTGATACAGTCTTTCTTGTCTCCGCGCAGGCGGAGACTTGGCCGCAGGCCCCAGAGCGAAGGGTTTTAACCCTTTGATCGTTGTCTGTAGGGGCATGAGGTGTCATGCCCTATCCTGAGCATCATATGACAACCCCCACTGATGGCAGCGGCTTGATCGCCTGGGACTCCTGGCTGACGCCCTTTGCGGACCGTCTGCGCCATCGCTACGCCCGCTACCGGCACGCCCGTCAGGCACTGGACGCGCTCGGCGGCCTGACCGGGCCGATCAGCCGGGGGTATGAGTTTTTCGGCTTCACGCGCGGCGAACGGGACGGCACAGCGGGCACCTGGTACCGGGAGTGGGCGCCCGCCGCGCGGCAACTGTCCTTGATCGGCGACTTCAACGGCTGGGATCGCAGCCGTCACCCGCTGCAACGCGATGAATGGGGCGTCTGGCATCTGTTCGTGCCGGACGGCGACGGGCTGACGCACGGCGGCCTGGTCAAAGTCCATGTCGTCAGCGACCATGACGCGCTGGACCGCATCCCCGCCTATGCGCGCCGCGTCGTCCAGGACCCCGCCTCCCATGACTTCACGGCGCAGGTCTGGCTGCCGCCGGACGCTTACGAATTTGCCCACGCCTCACCGTCCGTTCCGGCAGGGCAGGGGCTGCGCATCTACGAGGCGCACGTCGGCATGGCCTCCGAAGAAGGCCGCGTCGGCTCCTTCGAGGAATTCGCGCGGAACGTCCTGCCCCGCATCCAGTCGCTCGGCTACAACGCCATCCAACTCATGGCCGTGATGGAGCACCCCTACTACGGCTCGTTCGGCTACCATATCAGCAGCTTTTACGCCGTCTCCTCTCGGTTCGGCACGCCGGAAGACTTGAAACAGTTGATCGACGCCGCCCACGCGCGGGGCATTCTGGTCCTATTGGACCTGGTCCACAGCCACGCCGTCAAAAACACGCAGGAAGGGCTAAACCATTTTGATGGCACGGACTATCAGTATTTCCACGGCGGCCTGCGCGGCCTGCACGCCGCCTGGGACTCGCTGGTCTTTGACTACTCCAAATATGAAGTGCAGCGATTCCTCCTCAGCAACGTGCGTTTCTGGCTGGAAGAGTTTCGGTTCGACGGCTTTCGGTTCG
>CAZZVX010000060.1:0-12058 GCA_964657535.1 Armatimonadota bacterium
CAGCAAAAGCCACTCGACCTCGACTTTGAGCCGGTAGCGAATCAGCGCCCATTCGGAAAACTCCGCCGCCAGCGCCTCCGTCTGCGCGTGGTAGCGCCCGTCAATCGGCGACACAGCGGTCAAGGACAAATCAGCCATGCCCTATTATAGCCCATAAGCGCCTCTGCCTACAATGCTCATTCGGCCTCTTCTGGTTCCTCTAGTGATGGATTCAACAAGCCCTGCTGGAAAAGTCTCTGCGCAAGCGCAAAAATGTCCTTGCGGTTGCCTTCTTTCCGCAGACCGAGTGCGACAATCGCGACGACCACCCGGCTTTCTTGGACCTGATAGATGATTCGGTAGCGTTGACCGACCGCGCGTACACTTCGGTATCCGATCAAATCACCAGTAAGCGGCTTGCCTTGCTTTTCCGGGTCTTCCGTGAGTTGGTCAATGCGAGCAGCGATAATAGCGCGAACACGCGCGTCATTGGTGCCTTTGAGCATCGCCTGTGCTGTGTTGCTGAGGCAAATTGTGTAACGCTGCGGTTCCGGCATAGTTTCATTCTCCTGAGCGAAAACTGACTTGGACGCTCAGGGGGATAGCCGCTCAAAAAGCAGTTTGTCACGGACACGCAGAGTCAGAGGCACAACTCTTGTTTGATTTCTTCCCAGGAGTAAGTTTTTCCGTTTTTGACATCCTGGATTCCTTGCTTGAGAGCCGCCATCATTTCTCCATCGCCCATAATTTCCAGTGTCTCCATGATGGAATCGTATAGTTCCCAGGGCAGCACGGCGAGTACGGGCTTGCCATGCCTTGTCACAATGATTTCGCCAGACTGCGGGTTTTTGGCAAATTCTTCCGGGAGGCTGGTCAACTTTTTGCGGGCTTCGATCATCGACAGCGTCTGAGACATAGATCACCTCTTTCGTACTTTTAAGTGTACCCAAAAGCGTACACAAAAGTCATTGCAGTTTCACAAGCGGGGCAATCTTGGCGTATTTCTTGGGGCCGATCCCCGAAATCTCTTGGAGTTCGTCTATCTTCTGGAAGCCGCCGGCTTGCTGGCGGTAGGCGAGGATGCGGGCGGCCATCGCGGGGCCGATGCCGGGGAGGCGTTCCAACTGGTCTGCCGAAGCCGTGTTGATGTTGACCTGGCCCTGCGAGGGTGAGGAGAGTTTGGCGGCTTTGCCCGCGCCGCCTTTGGCCGACTTGGTTATTCTGCCGACGTTCGCCGGCGTGAGCGGGACGGGGACTGCCTCGGTTGATGACGCGGAAGGCGAGGCGACACTTTGACCGCCAAGACTGTTGCCAGGGGGTGAGATCATCGCTGTCGGCTGAGGGGCGGCGGACTTGACAGGAATATAGATCTTTTCGCCGTCGTGAATCTTTTCGGCGAGGTTCACGGCGTCGAGATCGGCGTCGCCGCGCGGGCCGCCGGCGGCTTTGATGGCCTGCATGACACGGCTGCCGTCAGGGAGTAAATAAAGGGAAGGCTTCTTGACGGCCCCGGCGACGTGAACGTAGTCTTGGGGTTGTGGTGCGGGTTTGGGGACGGCAGGTGTGGGTGTGACAACGGGCAGCGGGATGGCAGACGTGGCGTCCGGGGCAGGTGCGCCGGCTGCACCGGGCGAAGTGATGACAATGGGAGGGGGCGCAGGACGATGGGCGGCGCGCAGTGCAACGCCGCCTCCGAGCAAGGCGATCACAAACACGGCGATCAATACGAGATGTACACGTCGGTCTTGCATCGGAGGCTCCTCCCTGTTCAGCATCGCGGGCGTTTCACGCGCCCCGGGACGGTCTTACACGACGATATTCACTAACTTTCCGGGGACGACAATGACTTTTTTGGGCGTGCCGCCGTTCAGAAACTCATGCAGGCGGGGGCTGTCGAGCGCCAAAGCTTGCAGTGTCGCGTTGTCGGCGTCGGCGGGGGCGGTGAGTTTGTCTCGCACCTTGCCGTTGACCTGCACAACGAGAGTTATCTCGTCATTTTTGGCGACTTCGGCGTCGGCGCGCGGCCACGGGTGCTTGTAGAGAAAGCCCATCTGTCCGAGCGCGCCGTTCCAGAGTTCGTCGGCGAGGTGCGGGGCCATCGGGGCGAGCGCGATGACGAGATACTCCATGGCTTCGTCGAGGGCGACGGACCGCTCGCCCGGCGCGAGCGCATTCGACGTGACGTACATGGTGTTGACCCACTCCATCAGGCCGGCGACGGCTGTGTTGAAGCGGAAGTTCTCCAGGTCGTCGGCGACTTTGGCGACTGTCTGGTGCGTCTTGCGGCGCAGGGATTTGTCGCGGTCACTGAGATCGTTCAGATTTGCGCGCCAGGTGGGGGAGAAGCCTTCCCCATGTTGCGTGACCAGGCGATAGACGCGGTCCAGAAACTTGGCCGAGCCTCGAATGCCGTCCTCGCTCCACTGGACGGTCTCTTCAAACGGGGCGACGAACATCTCGTAAACGCGCAGAACGTCCGCGCCGTAGCGCTCAGCGGCCTCGTCGGGCGTGACGACGTTGTAGAGCGACTTGGACATTTTGACCCAGCGATAGACGGTCTTATCTGCCGCGTAATGGCCCTTTTCTTCGGGCTTAAGCGGCACCCAGTCTTCGATCTTTTCCCCGGCGTCTTCGGCGCTCTCGTCGTCCGCCGAGGGCTTGCGGCCCGGCGTGTATGCCAGCATCATGCCCTGATTCCGCAGGCGCGTGAACGGCTCGGCGAAGTCTATCAATTCGGCGTCGTGCAGCACTTTGGTCCAGAATCGGGCATAGAGCAGGTGCATGACCGCGTGTTCCGCGCCGCCGACGTACATATCCACCGGCAGCCAATACTTGACCGCTTGGGGGGAGAACGCTTGGGCGTCGTTGTGCGGGTCGGCGAAGCGCAGGAAGTACCAACTTGAGCAGGCGAAGCCCGCCATGGTGTCCGTCTCGCGCCGGGCGGGGCCGCTGCAGATGGGGCAGGTCGTGTTGACCCAGCCGGCAATGGTCGCTAGCGGCGACTCGCCCGTTCCCGACGGCTCATACTTCTCCACGTAGGGCAGCGTGACGGGCAGTTGGTCTTCGGGGACCGGCACTTCGCCGTGCATGGGGCAGTGGATCATGGGGATCGGAACGCCCCAATAACGCTGGCGGGACAGCAGCCAGTCGCGGAAGCGATAGGTGACGACGGGCTTGCCCAAGTTTTGTACTTCCAGCCAAGCCGCGACTTTGCCGACGGTCTCTTTGGAATAGGACAGGCCGTTGAACTGTCCTGAGTTGACCAATACGCCTTTGTCCGTCGTGGCCGCCGTCATCGCTGCACCGTCCACTTCCTGACCCGGCTCCTGATACACGGGGACAATGGACAGGTCGAACTTGCGGGCGAACTCGAAGTCGCGCTGATCGTGCGCGGGGACGGCCATGATGGCCCCCGTGCCATAGCCCATCAGGACGTAGTCCGCGATCCAGATCGGGATCGGCTGGCTGTTGACAGGATTTGTCGCAAATGCGCCCGTGAAGACGCCGGTCTTTTCACGCCCTTCGGCCTGCCGATCAATCTCGGTCTCGCGCTGCGCCCGCGTTTTGTAGGCTTCCACGGCGTCGAGTCGTTCGGGCGTGGTGAGGAGCGGCACGAGCGGGTGTTCCGGCGCCAGAACCATGAACGTCGCGCCCCAGAGGGTGTCCGGGCGCGTCGTGAAGACGGTGATGGTGTGATCGCCGGAGGGGAAATGGACTTCCGCGCCTTCGCTGCGCCCGATCCAGTTGCGCTGCTGGATTTTGATGCCTTCGGACCAGTCCACGGTGTCCAGGTCGTGAATCAGCGGCTCGGCGTAGGCCGTGATCTTGAGATACCACTGGGGCAGCGGCTTCTTCTCCACCAACGTGTCACAGCGCTGGCAGCGCCCGTTGACGACTTCCTCGTTGGCGAGCGCCGTTTTGTCTTTGGGACACCAGTTGACGAGCGAGTTCTGGCGATAGGCCAGCCCGCGCTTGTGGAGCAGCAAAAAGATCCACTGTGTCCAGTGGTAGTAGCGCGGGTCGCTGGAATTGACTTCGCGGTCCCAGTCGTAGGACATCCCGATCAGGTTGAGCTGGCGCTTATAGGTGGCCGCGTACTCGGCGATCATCTCGCCGGGGTTGCGCCCGCGCTTGATGGCCTCGTTCTCGGCGGGCAGCCCGAAGGCGTCCCAGCCCATCGGGTGCAGGACGTTGAAGCCTTGCATGGATTTGAGCCGCAGAAATGCATCCGTCGGCGCGTAGTTCTTGAAGTGTCCGACGGACAGCCCGGCCCCGGACGGGTAGGGGAAGAACTCCAGCCCATAATACTTGGGCTTCTCCGAGTCCGGCTCCGCGTGGTAGAGATCGGCCTCGCGCCACTTCGCCTGCCACTTCCGCTCGATCTCCCGAAAATCGTATTTCTCGTCCAACGCCATAGTGGGAGTATTATACCGTTCACGGGGAAGGTCGTCAAGGAGAGCGTCTGCTTCTAAAGAGGGAGATTGAAGACGCGGCTGTGATATTCGTCCGGCGTGCCGGCGAAAGCAATATTTTCCAGTTGTCCGATATCAGCGCCAATACGCCCGTCGTTCCGTCTTCCTGCGTCGTCAGGACATCCACCCCGCTTAGGAAGCGGTCGGGTATCGTACCCTGGCCCTTCCCGACTTCAAACGCAGAAACCCACGTGGCGGCGATAATTTTGAACAGATTGCTCCGCTTTCCGGCTCGAAGGCTATTCCAGTCTCTTGAAACCCCGACTGCCCGTCTGCTCCTCTCGGAGTCTCCACGGATGGGCAGGGTCATTGTCCCTAAATGTTCAACTGGATGCAGAGGCCAATGCTCGCCGCGATCTCGTCTACATCGTCTGAGGTCAGAATGCCTAAGCGGGTGGTGAATCGTTCCAAGGATGCGACCCGCAGTTGCAGGGCGTCCGCCGCGCTTGTCTTGTTCAGACCATTACCTGACGACGGTTCCAGCCGTGTCATCCAAAGATATTGCCGGTAGGCCGGTTTCCAACCCGTGCTTGGAACCACCAACCGGGTCGGAAGCCGTCCCAGACGCTCATCGCTAATGACCACCACCGGGCGTGACTTGCCCGTCTCGCTGCCCCGAATTGGCTCCAAATCGACTTGCCAGACGTCGCCACGGTGCGGATTCGCAGAGGAAAAATTAGGCATCATTTGCCTCGTCGTCATCCTCCAAACCATCGCCTGTTTCCAGGTCTGCAGTGAGGATGCGCTGGTCGGGCGGCAAAGCGAGATCCGATTCGTAGTCGGGAAGAGCAGTTTCGACCGACGCGCGGAGCAGTCGGTTGCGTTCTCCCATCGGCAAGGTTAGAATCTGTCGCGCTGTCAGATGTGAGGATGAGGATTGGTTGAGACGGCCACTGATCTGCACAAGATGGTCTAAAACCTGCGGATAGCCATACTGCTGGACTAGTGCTGCCAGAGTACCGTCGAGTTCTGGCGAGAGTGCTGTGTTCATGCTATTCCTCTCGAAAAAGTCAGTTTGCCACCTCAATCAGCAATGCAAAGTCATTATACCAGAAACCAGAAGGCGAGGAGCGGGGAAAGGAGGCTGTCTATGGAAGATAGGCGCGGCATCGTAGGAAGTCGCTTGTACAACGGCCCTGAACTTGTCCAAGCCAGCGTTTGACAATCCTGCCCGATTTACGCTACAATGGCGCACTGTGGGCGACGTAACAACTGACTTTGATCTGCTGCGGCGACTGCTGGCGATAGATGGTCCGAGCGGCGACGAAGGCGCAATGTCCGACTGGCTGATGGACTACGCTGAACGACAGCAATGGCCGGATACCCGCTGCGAACGACTGGGCGACTCGGTCATCGTCACGCGCGGCGAGCGGCCCGCTGTCGCGGTGTTCGCCCATACGGACACGACCGGATTCACGCTCGGCTACGAGAAGAGATTGATCGCCATCGGCGGGCCGTCGCCGAAACCGGATGAGCCGCTCAAGCCCGCAGGCGGTTCGGCGAGCGGAAACCGTCTGAAAATGCGCACGCGGCGCGGGTGGAAACTCGGCGGCAAGACGGACGCGCCGTTGGGGTCACGCTGGGTGTACGCCACGGACCCGGTCTGGACGGAGACGCACGTCACGTCACCCTATCTGGACAATCGCGCCGGCGTCTGGGCGGCCTTGCAGGCGCTGGGGCGCTGCCCCAACATCGCCGTCGCCTTCACCGTCGGCGAGGAGCATTCGGGGCATGGCGCGTTTGTCTGCGCCCGGCGCCTGTACGAAGCCTACGGCGTCGCCCAAGCGCTGATCGCCGACATCACCTGGGACACGGCCCACGTTCACTGCGGGCGCGGCGTGGCGGTCTCGCTTCGGGATCGGTCAGTGCCGCGCCGGCGGTTTCTCGACCACGTGCTGACGCTGGCCGAGCGGAGCAGTATTGCGTATCAACGCGAGGTCGAGTCGAGCGGCGGTTCGGACGGCGGCTCGATTGAGCGCAGCGGCGTCCCGATGGACTGGGCCTTTGTCGGTGCGCCCGAAAAGAAGCCGCACACGAGTGCCGAGCGCGTTCATCTGGGCGATCTGCGCGGCATGGCGGAGATGCTGGAATATCTGGTCAATTCCCTGACTATTAACCCTGTGAAGTAATCATGCTGGACATCAAACTTCTTCGTGACAAGCCCGATTGGGTGAAAGAGCGCCTGGCCGCCCGCAATGCCGACCCCGGCGCGGTGGACGCTGTGCTGGACGCCGACGTCCGCTGGCGGGAAATCAACGCAGAGGCGGAGACTTTGCAGGCGCAGCTCAACCGCGACACAAAAAGCAGCGGCCAACAGATCGGCCAGCTGATGCGCGAAGGCAGGCAGGCCGAGGCGGAGGCGCTGAAAGCCAAAAACCGCGAGACGGGCGACCGCATCACGGTCCTGAGCGCCGAGGCAAAGATGCTGGGGGCCGTCCGCGACGATCTGCTCTTTTACATCCCCAACCTGCCCGCCGCCGATACGCCGCCCGGCGGCGAGGAACACAATCAGGTCATCCGCACGCACGGCGAGCCGAAGTCGTTCGACTTCGCGCCCAAAGCACACTGGGACATCGCGACCGAGTTGGACCTGATAGACTTCACGCGCGGCACGAAACTCTCCGGCAGCGGCTTCGTCCTTTACAAAGGGGTGGGGGCTTTGTTGGAGCGCGGCCTGATCCAGTTCATGCTCGACCTGCACCTGACGCGCCACGGCTACACGGAATGGTCCACGCCGTTCTTTCTGTTGCGCGAAAGCATGAAGGCCAGTGCCCATCTCGCCAAGTTCATGCCGGAGATGTACCACGACTCGGAATCCGACCTGTTCGCCCTGCCGACCGCGGAACCGGCGTTGGTGAACATCCACCGAGATGAGATACTGGACGGGCGCGATCTGCCGCTCAAGTACGTCGCCTACTCGCCCTGCTGGCGGCGCGAGGCGGGCGCGGCGGGCAAGGACACGCGCGGCCTGCTGCGAGTCCACCAATTCGACAAGGTGGAGATGGTCAAGTACACGCTGCCTGAGACTTCTTACGCTGAACTCGACGCGATGCTGGCCGACGCCACCGACGTTCTCGACGCGCTCGGACTGCCTTATCGTATCAAACTGCTGGCGGGGGGCGACCTGTCGTTCGCCGCCGCCAAGTGCTACGACATTGAGACCTACGCCCCCGGCGCCGACGCCTGGCTGGAAGTGTCGTCCTGCTCCAACTGCGAGGATTTTCAGAGCCGCCAGGGGGGCACTCGGTTCCGGCGCGAGCCGGGCGCCAAGCCGGAGTTCGTCCACCTGCTCAACGGCAGCGGCCTCGCCCTGCCCCGCATCGTCGCGACGCTCTTGGAGACCTATCAACAGTCCGACGGCAGTGTCGCGGTTCCGTTGGCCCTGCAGCCCTATGTCGGCGGGCGGGCGGTATTGACGAAGGCAGGGGAGGGGAGTAATGCAGTTCACGCATGAGGCGAGTGTGACGGTGGACGCCCCGGCGCGCGATGTCCGGCGGCACTGGGAGGATGTTCACCACCTGCCGCGCTACCTGACCCATTTACGGGCCACTGCGCCCGGCGACGATGAAGACTTGGCCCGCCTCGTCATCATCCTGGACGGACGCCACATCGAATTCGCCGCCCAGCGGACCATGTGTGCGGACGAGACGATCTGCTGGCAGAGCCTGGGGCCTACATTTCTGTATGTCCTCACCGTGACTGTCGAGCCGTCCAAGAGCGGCGGGACGCGCGTCCATATCAACGTCGCCTACGACCCGCCCGGCTTCCTCCCCGACATCGCCGAAAGCCTCGGCCTCGCCAAGACCTTCCGCCGGGTCTTGGAAGACGACCTGCGCCGCTACGCCAAATCCCTCTCGGTGCGCGAATTGGGTGCCTTTGCTTTGGCAGACTAACCCGCGACACTGACAAGCCGCGCGAACTCCTGCGCCAGCCAGTCCTCCTCGGTCGGTGTGCCGCGCAGGGCTTGGTCCACGGCCTGTTCATATGTGACGTAGTCCAGATCTGACACGCCGCTCTCGTAGTCCGCTGTTACGGCCTGCGCGGCGGCATAAACAATCACCTCGAAATGGACGAAGCCCGTTTCCTGTGCGTGCCAGACGCGCCCGATGAACGCGCCCGTGTGCGAACTGTCGGGGATCGAGTCCGCGAAGGGGTAGCGCCAGTCGCCCGGCTTGTTGAGCGGCGTCGCGTAGAAGTGCAACTCCGGCAGGCCCGTTTCCTCGTCGGCCACCACGCGGACGTAAGCCCCGTCTTCCAGTGCGTCCGCGTTCGCCGCCGCCCGCGCCCGCAGCGCCTCCCAGTGTCCGTCCGTGATGTTCCAGGTCCGCGCTTCTCTTTTGTCAGCCATGCCGCCATTCTACCCGAAAACAGCGAGAGGCCGTTACGGGCGCTCTCCGAATCCTCCCATTTTGGGAGGACCCTGCGAAGCAAGGAAGGTGGTCGAGAATTCTTCTTGTCAAGAGACAGGCGATATGCTATAATGGCGCCGTGAGTGATGCGGAACAGGGGCGCCGCGCGAAGGCGGCGCGGATCGAGGAGATTTTCACGCAGTTCTACGGCCCGCGCGTCTGGGACCGGGCGAATTACTCGGACGAAGTGCTGGGTGCATTGGTAGCTACCATATTATCGCAGAACACCAGCGATCTGAATTCCGGGCGGGCATACGCAGCCCTGCGGGCCGCCTATCCCGGCGGCTGGGACGACGTGCGCCGGGCGCCGGTCTCCCAAGTCGCCGATGCGATTCGCGCGGGCGGGCTGGCGGACATGAAGGCGCCGCGCATCCAGGCGATTCTGCAGGACATTTTTGAGCGCACCGGCCACACGAATCTCGACCACCTGACCGCCTGGGACGACGTGACGATCCGCGATTACCTGCGCTCGTTCCCCGGCGTCGGCGCGAAGACGGCAGCCTGCGTGCTGATGTTCAATCTGGGCCGCCCGGTCCTGCCGGTAGATACGCACGTTCACCGCGTCTCGCAGCGGCTGGGGCTGATCGGGCCGCGCACGAACGCCGACGCCGCGCACGACCAGCTGCAGGCGCTGCTGGAGGACGGCCAGGTTTATTCGTTCCATGTGCATCTGATCGAGCATGGGCGGCGCGTCTGCCACGCGCGCAAACCCGAATGTCGGCGCTGTCCGGCGCAGGCCGAGTGCGATTTCTATCGGGCCGCGCGCTGGAAAGAGGCGACGGCGTGAGCGGATCGGAACCGGGGCTTGTGGACGACGGCCTCTGCTTCGCCTGCGGCCCGCACAACCCAATCGGCCTTCACCTGGCGTTCGCCTGGGACGGGGATGTTTACGGGTCGCGCTGGACGCCGCTGCCGGAGCATCAAGGGTGGGCGGGCCGCGTTCACGGCGGCCTGCTCGCCGTGGTGCTCGATGAAGTCCTGTCTCGCGCCGCCCTGGAACGGCACGGCCTGCACTGGGTCACGGCGGAACTGACCACGCGCCTGCGTCGCCCCGCGCCTATCGGCGTCCCGCTCGTCATTGAGGCGGAAATTAAGACCGCCCGGCGCTCCTTGATCGTCAGCCGGGGCGAGATTCGGGAAGAAACGACGGGAACGGTCGTCGCGACGGGTGAAGCGAAACTGATGCGGGTAAAATAGGCCCAATGAGACAGGCCCAAAGAAAGGGCGATGAACGATGGCCGCAGAAACTCCGTATAGTAACACACCGACTGATGCCGCCGAGACGCCCCTGGAGCGGGCGGTTCGGCTGGAGACGGAACGCGCGCCGGTCACGGTGGATGCCGAGGCCGAGCGCGAGGCCGATGTCGTGGTCGGCGACGTGGATGAGTACGTCGCCGAGACCGACCCGGCGGGCCTGCCCGCCGCGCAGCAGGCGCTGGACGCCTGGGAGATTCCCACAAGTCCGTTTGAGGGCGTCCCGGACGACGTCGCCCTGAACCCCGGCGTGGAGGGCGAGCCGCTGGTTTCCGTCTTTTCCGCCCGCAGCGAGTCCGAAGCCAACATCGTGCGCGGCGTCATCGAATCGGAAGGCATCGCCGCGATCTTTCGCGAGGTCGCGACGCCCGCCTACGGCTCCATCTTCAGCGTCTCCGAGGCGCGCTGGGCCGACATCCTTGTCGCCGCGAGCCAGGCGCAGGCCGCGCGGGACGCGATTCAGGCTGCCACGCAGCCCTCGGACGATCCGGGAATGGACGACGTTTAAGCGTTATCAAGGGAGATTCAGACGTGACTATACCTGTCAAGTACATGGCCGCTCTCGTTTTGCTGCTGTCGGGCGCGTGTCTCTGCCGCCCGGCGGCGGCGCAGGACACGCCGGCTGCGGCTGCGGCGGCCACCCCCGCGCTGCACGTCCTGCGCCCGGTGGCGAACGCGGTCGTCCGCGAAACCGTGCCGGTGCGGATTGCGGCCTCTGATCTGC
The DNA here is from genome assembly GCA_964657535.1 of Armatimonadota bacterium. Taxonomy (GTDB): domain Bacteria; phylum Armatimonadota; class Armatimonadia; order Armatimonadales; family Capsulimonadaceae; genus CAZZVX01. The sequence goes on from CAZZVX010000060.1 coordinate 10,839, forward strand.
CGTCCGATGGCTACGTCGGCATCACGATTGACGATGTGTTCCGCACCGCCCGCGTGCTTCCCGATGCGAAGGATGGCCTCGTCTACGACTGGGACACCAAATCCGCCTACACGACGCCGGACGACCCCGATACGCCTAAGTTTACCTCCGACGGCGACCATACGATTAAGCTGGACCTCTACGACCACAGCGGGACTCTGCTCGGCGAGTCCGTCATCCCCGTGAAAGTGGCGAACAAGATCATCGTCCCCGCCCAGGGAATCAAACTGTCCTATCAGTGGTCCCCGAACCAGCAACTGCATTACCTGCACCAGACCGAACTCAACGTCATTACCCCCAATGCCGCCGGCAGCCCCGGCAGCGGGATGCAGAACGTCCAGGCCTCCCTGGTCCGTTTCAGCCGCTCCGTGGAAGACACGTCCGGCGGCGGCTACCTCGTTCGCGACAGCGTCCTGCCGAAGAGCTACATCATTGACCACGGGCAGACCCAGGCCGTTCAGGCCGTTTACAACGTGAAGTCCCTTTACCGCACGGTGGATGCGCGCGGCGATGTCCTGCGGGATATGGCCGCGCTGAGTTCCGGCCAGCACATCGGCTACTCGATCCCCGTCATGCCCGCACGCCGCGTCGCCGTCGGCGACTCCTGGCAGTCGCCGGTCGAGATGACCCTGAGCTGGGCGCCGCTGGCTCCCGCGAAAGTCAACGCCGAAAGCCGCTTGGAAGGCTTCGAGTGGCAGAACGGGTACCCCACCGCCAAGATTCGCGAGACCTACACCGGCCCCGCCACCTTCGGCAGCCCGACGCCCTCCGTCCAGACCGGTGCCGGAGCGGCGGCCTTCGGCGGAGCGACAGCAGCGCCCCAGGCGGTCAATCCACTGTCGGGGACGTTCCAGAACGTCAAATATGAGCGGGTCGTCTACTTCGCCTACAACTCCGGGCGTCTCGTGCGCACCGAAACGACGCTGACGGTTCAGGACGACCTGACCCCGGACCGTATTTCCGCCCTCGGCATCGGCGCGTCCGCCAGTACGGGCGGCTACCAGTCCGGTTCGCAGAGTCCTTACGGCGGCCTGCTCGAAGGCGACCCGGAGCAGAATCAACAGCCTCAGATGCCCCCGCCGGGCGCGCCGGGCGGCTCTCCCGGTGGTGGTTATCAAGGCGGCCCTGGCGGCTATCCCCAGCAGGGCGCAGACGGCAAGGGCGGCGAGCGCGAGGATCGA
>CAZZVX010000060.1:12068-16726 GCA_964657535.1 Armatimonadota bacterium
GGGCGGCGTCTGCAATCGTCATCGGCGCGGCCCTACAACGGCGGCGGGGGCGGCTATCAAGGCGGCGGGGGCGGCTACGTGGCGACGCCTCCCGCACCTTCTCACCTGAAGGCGACCGATGTGACGACGCTCCTCACGTAACCGATGTTATTGAAACGACCCGATAACTGGGACCCGGAACGGACGGCGGAGCTGACGGAGCATCTCGCGGAACTGCGGACGCGCATCATCCGCGCCTGCGTCTACGCTATTCTTGGCATGGCCGTGATGTACGTCTTCGAGGCGCCTCTGTATCACATCCTGGCTGCCCCGATCACGGATGTCCTCGCCCGGCGTCATGCCCAGCATCTGGATGTCAACGGCACGCCCGGCGGCTTTGTCATCCGCAATTTCACCGATGCCTTCTTTATCAGGCTCCAGATCAGCGTGATCGGCGGCCTCGTGCTGGCCGCCCCGCTGATCGTCATGGAACTCTGGGGCTTCATCTCACCCGCCCTGACGAACTCCGAGAAGCGCGGCGTCCGATTCGTCGCGCCGCTCTCGGTCGTGCTGTTTATTCTGGGCGTCGGCTGCGCCTATCTCGTCCTGCCGATGGCCGTCCGCTGGTTCCTGGGCTATCTCAATGACATCCCCGGCGCGGTGCTGATGCAGGACCCGCTTACCTACGTTGTCTTCGCAGTCAAGATGCTGCTGGCCTTCGGCCTTGTCTTCCAACTGCCGGTGATACTGATGTTCCTGGGTAAAGTGGGCATTCTGACATCGGCGATCATGGTGAGGTATTGGCGTCAGATCGCCGTCGGCCTGTTCACCGTGGCGATGGTGGTGGCGCCGTCCAACGATCCCGGCACGATGCTTGCGCTAGCGATCCCGCTCACGATCCTGTTCTTCGGCAGCATCGGTCTGGTCAAGATGGTCGAGCCGAAGCCGCTAGTGGTCGAGAACGCGGCTCTGCTGACTGCCGGTGCCGGCGAAAAAACGCTCGCGAAGACCTGGGACACCCCGGAAGAGGATGCGGCTTGGCGCGATTTGTAAGGGGTGACCTCGTTGTTGTCCCATTTCCCCTCTCGGACAAACCCGGCGCGAAGCCCCGTCCGGCTCTGCTCGTCGCCTCCTGGACTTCGGACAGCGGCACGGACTACCTCGCCTGCGTCGTCGCCTCTCAGCCCGCCCGTGACCCGCACTTCATGGAACTCTCTCCGACCGACCTGGCGACCGGCACGCTCGCCAACACGAGTTACGTGCGCCCTTCCTATCTGTTTCCCGTAGACGAGGCTTTGATTGCCCGTAAGATCGGCTCTCTCAGCGCCGAAAAATTGGACGCCGTCCTTGCCACTTTGGCCGCCCTCTTCCGGTGAGGAAAGTTGCCGCTCTTAAAACAGCATCTCGGATTGGCTGAAGACTTCGCAGACGTGGGAGGTGGTCTCTTCAAAATCAGCCTCGGAAAGCCGCAGCAGTTCCAGAGTGCCGTCCTGCAAAGGGTAATTGAGGCCGTCCACGCCGAGACCGATGCCGAGCATGAGGCAGAGTACATCGGCGACGTGGACCAGGCTGGTCAGCGGGGACGGGGTGGGCTGGTCTCGTGGGGCATGGTGGTATCGAACGCATTCGACGAGCGGGAGCGGCAGATTCCATTTTTCCAGCACGCGGCCGCCGGCCTCCGCGTGGTCGAAGCCCAGCACCGCCCGCTCGGCGTCCATGAAGGGAATGTTGGCGGCGGCAGCCATCGCGCTGATGTCGGCGCACTCGGCCTGTAAATAGACGTTCAGGACGACCTTGCCGATGTCGTGCAGCAGGCCGGCGACGAAGACTTCCTCAACGACACGGTACCCGGCGCGCTTGGCGAGGCACTGGGCGGCGTAGGCGCAGCAGAACGAGTGCCGCCACAGATCGCCGCGCTGCAAAGCGTAACCCGGCAGTTCGCGCTCCAGCATGTCCTGGCATTTGAGCGCCAGTGTCATGTTCTTCACGGTCCGCATCCCCAGCAGCACGACGGCCTCGCTGACAGTCGAGACGCGGCGACTCGCGCCGTAGAACGCCGAATTGGCGAGTTTGAGCAGCCGGGCCGTCAAAGCCTGGTCCGATGAGACGGTGCGGGCGATGTCGTTCGCGCTGGCCTTCGGGTCGTCCACCAGGCGCATCACTTTGAACGCCACGTCGGGAAGGGCGGGCAAGTCGTGGACCTGACGCACCAGCGCGTCCAGGCGGGCATCAGCGTGCTGCACTGAGCGCCTCCTCTCGCCGTGTCGTGGCTTGAGAGCCGGTCGGTTTGCCCAGCCAGGCCAGCAGCCGTTCCTCCGCGCCGATCCGCCGCACAAACACGTGGCCGGTGCCGACACACAGCGTGAGGTGGCGGCCATAGCTGCCGCCGACGTCTTCGGCCATGAGCGGAATCCCCTCTGCGTCGAGCGCCTGCCGAACGGCGAGGACGTTCCGTGGGCCGATCTCCATCCGGGAAAGCGCCGCCTGCCCCGGCCCGCCTCCGTGCGTCGAGGCATGAGCGAATATCTGTGATCCGCCGGCGATGACCGCGCACAGTCGGTCGGCCCGTGCGCCCTGTTCGATGATCTGAGAAACGATATGCCGTACCGCCGTGTCGGCGCACTTGCCGGGCGGTGAGACGAACGGCTGATTCGGGGCGAAACCGGTTCGGAGGGGGAGGGTTTCTGGGAGGACGACGTGGACCATCGCGGCCAGCCGGACGGTCGCGTCGTACAGGCACAGTCCGACGCAGGCGCCCAGTCCATGTGCCACCAGCCGGTCCATGCTGGACCGGGAAACCCGCGTTTCCCCCATTTCGATGGCGATCATCGCCGCATTCATGCCCGTAATTTCCTCTGCCTTTATGATTGGACGCAGAGGACTAATTCTACAGGGCAGGATCGGAATCCAGCAGGATTACGGTGACGTATTCTCCGGCCGCGATGCCGCTCAGGTGTTCCGGGAGGATTAGCAGCGCGTTGGCCTGCACCATTCCCAGCAGTTGATGGGAGCCTTGTGCGCTCATAGGCCGGGCAATGTAGGCGTCACCTTCGCGGGAGACGGACGCCCGCTGGTAGGACTGTCGGCCCGGCTCGTGTGTCACGTCTTCCAAAAGACGGGCCTGCACCGTCGGACGCATCACGTCGCTCAGGCCGCGCATTCGGCGCAGGGCGGGCCGGACAAACAGTTCAAACGTCACCAGGGACGAGACGGGGTTGCCCGGCAGCCCGAAAAACACCGCGTCGCCCCAGGTCCCGAACGCCAGCGGCTTGCCGGGACGCACGGCCACACGCCAAAAATCTATCGTGCCGTACTCGGCGAAGACGCTTTTCACGTAGTCGTAGCCGCCGACCGAGACGCCGCCGCTGCTGAGGATGACGTCGGCCCCCCGGCACGCCTCAAAGGCGTCCCGCAGGGACTGCGGCGTGTCGCGGGCGAGGAGGCGCTGGACAACTATTCCGCCGGCGTCGGCGGCCTGTGCGGCCAGCGCGTATGCGTTGGAGTTGTAGATCTGGCCCGGCTGTAGACTCACGCCGGGTTCGACCAACTCATCCCCCGTGCTGATTATGGCGACGCGCGGGCGCGGCACGGCGAGTACGTTCCGGCGTCCGGCGGTCGCGCACAGGCCGATCTCGGCGGGGCGCAGGGGCGTGTCGGCGGTCAAGAGCGTCGTCCCCTCGGTGAAGTCTTCCCCGATCTGCCGGACGAAACGGCCCGCGCGCACGGCGTCGTGGATGCGGACGTTTTGCCCGTGCGCCGACGTATCTTCAACGGGAACGACGCAGTCCGCGCCGTCGGGCAGGACAGCCCCGGTCATGATCTTCAGCGCGGTGTGGTTCAACAGGGCCGGTGTCGCGCCCATGCCGGCTGCGATCTCGCCCGCCACGGGGAGCAGAACGGGGTGGGTCTGGGTCGCGGTTTCAATGTCGGCGGCGCGGACCGCGTACCCGTCCATCGCGCTGTTGGCGAAAGGGGGGACCGAAACGGGGGCGACGATGTCTTCGGCAAGCACCAACCCCAGCGCGTCCTGCAGGCGTATCTGGACCGGCGTCAGGGGGCGGACTTTGCCGAGTATCTGCGTGATCGCTTCTTGGTAGGTGAGCATCGGGGGCCTCGGCGTTTATGCGGCGGCGGCGGCAAGGAGCGTGTTCGGCGTCACCTCGGCGATCAGATAGGCCGCGATGTTTTTCACGGCGAGGACGGCGTCTATGCAGCCCGTCGCGATGGCGGTGCGCGGCATGGAGAACTCCTGGCTGCTGTCGGAGTCCTGCGCGACCGTCACGCCGCCGGCGGCGTTGACGGCCCGGACGCCGTCCGCGCCGTCCCCGTCGAAGCCCGTCAGCACCACGGCGATTGCGTCGGGGCCGAACGATGCCGCCAGCGACGCGAACAGCACGTCCCCCGCCGGGCGCGAGCGGCGCACCTTCTCGCCCGCCGAGAGCGACAGCGCGCCGTCGGCGGCGACGAGCAGGTGACGGTCCGGCGGCGCGACGTAGACGTGTCCCGGCCGCGCCGTCTCGCCGCCGTGCGCCTCGTGGACCGCCAGCGGCGTGCAGCGGTCGAGTATCTGGGCCATCTGGCTGCGGAAGTCGGGCGCGATGTGCTGCACGATCAGCACCGGCGCGGGGAAGTCGGCGGGCAGCGCCGCCAGCACCGCCGAGAGCGCCGCCAGCCCGCCC
>CAZZVX010000061.1:0-16583 GCA_964657535.1 Armatimonadota bacterium
GAGCAGGAGTATCGGTACGTCCCGGAACCCGACCTGGTCCCGCTGCACTTTGACGACGCCAACATTGACGCCGCCCGCGCCGCACTGCCCGAACTGCCCGACGGCAAGCGCGGACGCTTTGAGACGCAGTACGGCCTGCGTCCCTACGACGCCGAAATACTAACGGCCTCGCGCCCGCTCGCCAACTACTACGAAGAAACTGTTCAAGACGGCGTTGACCCCAAAGCCGTCGCCAACTATGTCACCGGCGAATTGGCGCGGCTGCTCAATGCGTCGGGCCAGGAAATCGGCGATTCGCAAGTGACTCCCGCGCACCTGCGCGAGCTGATCCTGCTGCGCGACAGCGGCAAGATCACGAACAACATCGCCAAGCAAGTGTTGGATGAGATGTTCCAAACGGGCCAATCGGCCCAGGCTATCGTGGACGCGAAAGGTCTTGCGGTCGTTTCCGACGAAAGCGCGATTGCCGCCGAAGTAGACAAGGTCATTGCCGCCAATCCCGACGTGGTCGCCAAGATCAAGGCCGGCAACGACAAAAGCAAAGGCTTCCTGATGGGCCAGGCCATGCGGGCGCTCAAGGGTCAGGGCAAGCCTGACGTCATCACCCGCCTTATTGACGAGAAACTCGCGCAGTTGTAAGGAGAACGTCCGATGCCCGACACGCTGACCATGCACGACGACGTGCTGGGAACCCTGACCTGGAACGAACAACTGGACTGGTGGGAAGGGGAGGCGGAACTGCTCCCCGGACACGTCATCCGCATCAGCGTCGGCGTGGAAGATGAGGCCGCGCCGACGGACGCCGAGATGGCCCAGGCCCGCGCCGTTTTCCTGCGCCTGCGGGAGCGCGAACCCGAAGCGCGCATCGTGGCGGCGGAGGAACTTCTGGACATCTACAACGACGAGTGGAACGACGACGAGCCGCTCGGCGAGGAGGAGTTCATGGCCCGCCTGACGCTGGAAGACCTGAGCGTGGCCGCCGACGGCAGCGCCGAACTGTTTTACAGCGACGACAACCTGTTTTCCGGCCACACCGTCCTCGTTTCCGTCGGCCCGGACGGCAACTTTGAGGACGCGGACATCGCCGGGTGAGCCAGGCTTTGGCAGATGCACTGACCGCGTCGGGCCTGCTCGCCAATGGAGACCGTGTTTTGGTCGCCGTCTCCGGCGGCCCCGATTCGCTGAGTCTGCTCCACGCCCTTTGGACGCTTCGGGGGCCGTTGGGTCTGGCATCGGTTGCCGCCGCGCATCTTGACCACGGACTGCGCGGCGGCGAGTCGGCGGCGGACGCCGCCTTTGTCGCGGCCTTCTGCGCCGAGCGCGCCATTTTCTGCCGCCTGGGATATGCGGACACGGCAGCCCAGGCCCAGTCGCGGAAGGTCAGCATTCAACAAGCCGCCCGTGACGCCCGCTACGCCTTTCTGGAAGCCGCCGCCCAGGAAACAGGAGTCGACAAGATCGCCACGGCCCACACGCAGGACGACCAGATGGAGACTGTGCTGCTCAACATCCTGCGCGGCACGGGATTAGACGGACTCGGCGGCATCCCTGCTCGGCGCGGCCCCTTTATCCGGCCTCTGCTCCAAGTCTCGCGGGCCGACGTGCTGGCCTACGGCGAAACGCACGGCCTGACGCCGCGCCTGGACCCGTCCAATTTGGACGCGACCCACTACACGCGCAACCGCCTTCGGCTGTTGCTCCTGCCGCTGTTGGCGCGCGATTACAACCCTGCCGTGCGCCAAGCCCTGCTGCGCCTGTCTCAGACCGCCGCCCGTGACGCCGATTATCTGCACCGGCAGGCAGAAACAACCCTGCCGAGATTGACGCTCGCTGCTGGCCCCGGTTCGCTTATCCTAGACGCCAATGGGTTGCGCGAACTTCACCCGGCCCTGCTGCGACACGTCCTGCGCGCTGCCGTGACTCAGGTACGCGGTTCGCGGGAGGCCGTCACGCACGAACACTGGGAGCCTCTGTGCGACGCAATCTGTGGACGGCGGCACCTGCCCTTCGGCCTGACGACGCCCGCGCCGCACTGCGCCATCCGCGTCACCCTGCGCCGCGTTCAGTTCGTCCTACAAAGTTAACCCACGCCCACTTGACAGGAAGCAGTCCGACGTGCTATCCTATTGCCGACAAGTTTAGTCGGAGATTGCACGACAAAAATGCCCCGGACGTTTGCAGACGCCCAGGGCATGGAGCGGAAACGGCGGAATACCATTCCCTGACCAGGTGTATTCTACCCCATTTGTCCTCCTGACGCGCTTCTCCCTTTTTCAAGAGTGCGGCGGCTTCACAACTGCCCAGGAGGATACCTATGTCTCACCTTATTCGGCGTGGCTTCACGCTGATCGAGCTGCTTGTGGTCATCACCATTATCGCGGTGCTTGCGGCGATTCTGTTCCCTGTCTTCGCCCAGGCGCGGGAAAAGGCGCGTTCCATCGCCTGTCTGTCCAACTTGAAGCAGATCGGAACGGCGACCCAGATGTACATTCAGGACAACGACCAGCGCCTTTTTTTCCGGGCCACGTCCAATGCCGCTTCCACGCGAACCGGCCTGGCCGTCGCCAAAACAGACCCATCGTACAATTCGCTGCAATGGTGGAACGAGATGATGCCCTACATCAAGAGCAACGCCCTGTTCGCCTGCCCGGACGACTCTGCCCCAACCCTCAGCCCGGACGGGAACGGGAACCTGGTCATCCCGCGCTCCTACACCTGCTCGGCGGCGGTTGAAGCCCTCACGGACGCCCAAGTCACGAACCCGGCGGCCACGATTGTGATCACGGAGAAGTGGAGCCGGACCGTCGCCGGAGCCGCCGTTTCCGCACCTTTCATGGACGCCTTTGACGGCGACATGGAGACCGATCCGCCGCACCCGATGAAGGAGATCGCCAGCCGACACCAGGGCGGCCTCAACTGCAGTTTCTTTGACGGTCACGCCAAGTGGCTCCGCCCGGAAACGATCAAGACCAGCCGCGACCTGTCGGGCTGTACGCTGATTGACCGCTACCCGACCAGCCGAATGTGCGACTCCAACCTTTCCGGCTGCACCAGCCCGGACACGGACGGCAGCGGGAACACGAACATCTGCGACACGCCGAGTTTCTTCCCTTATCCCGCGAACTGACTACCAGCCCTGCTGCCATTGTTTTGGGTCGTACCCCTTAAAACCGTAGCAGCGGACAATCTGCAATGTGCGGACGGGCGACTGATAGGGCGGGTTGCGGTAAATCTGGAGCGGCGGCTGCGGCTCGACGCGGGTGAAGACGGCCCGCAAGTCGTCAAAATGATCCTGCGTGTCGGTGTCGTTGATGAAGACGGCGTTGCGGCCCACAAGTCCGCGCGGGTCTTCCCAAAACATATACTCGTTCGCCCGGTCGTGCAAAAAAAGCGAGTAAGTCTGCGGCTTGCCCGGCAGGTAGTAGGCGGTCTCGGACGGCATCCGGTAGTTCAGGCCGAAGACAAACGGCTGCCCACCCATGGCAGTTTCTTCGCCTTGAACGCGCCGCGCCAGCGTCCGCCAGCCGTAGAGTTCATTGGTGCGGTCGTCTTTCGCTTTGGGAAATTTCAGCCCGACGCCGTAGAGGAGCGATGGAAACAGGGCGGCGACGGCCAGAAATCCGGCAAGGCCGAAGTTCAGCCCCGTCCACACGCGCCCACCCACGCGCCGCTCCTGCCAGGCGCGAGACAGAACGGCGGCGACCAGAATGAGGCCGGAGTCGTAAGCGGCCACGGCCCAATTCGCCTCCACCTTGCTGCGCATGGAAACAAACAGCGTCGCCAGGAACACGACGACGCTCGGACACCACAAAAACAGGATCGCGTCGTTTCCCTCTTTAGCGCCGCGCCGCCACCCGTCGTATAAGGCATAGAGGTAGGTCAAAAAGACGAACGGCGACAGCACCAGCGCCTGATCTCCCAGAAACCGAAAAGTGTATTTGAGAGGCCCGTCCTGCACGTTGCTGCGTGACCCCATCGCGTGGATGTGTATCCAGAAGGCGTCCTGGTGCGTGTGGTTCCACCAGACGAACGGGGAAAAGATCAGGAGCGCGAGGATGCCCGCGATGTACGGCTCCGGGCGGCGCAGCCAGCGTTCACGAGCCGTCCGGGACAGAAGCAGGTACAAAAAGACGCCCGGCAGCAGCAGCAGCGCATTGAGTTTCGCCTGCGCCGCCAGACCTGCGAGAATTCCTGCCAGAATCCACCAGCGGGGCCGGTCGGTCAGGGCGCGGTGAATGACGTACAGCGATGCCGACCAGAGCGCGAGCTGCACCGGGTCGTGAGTCATAATGACCGCGCCGGCGGCGAACAGGGGAACAAGGTTTGCCAGCACAACCGCGAACAAAGCGACGACCGGCCCCAGCAGTCGTTTTGCCAAGAGATAAATGAAGACGGCGGCGACCAGGGCGCTTAAAATGGCCCCCGAACGCACTCCGGCTTCGGACACGCCAAAGACGCTTGTGCAGGCGCGGATGACAACGGCGGCCAGTGGCGTGTTGTCGTAGAAGCCCCAATCTAAGTGCCGGGACCACTGCCAGTAGTAGGCTTCGTCCTGGACCAGTTCGTGATGGGCGGCGTACCAGAAGCGAAACAGGGTTGCGGCAAGCAGGAACAAGCCCGCCGCGAGGTCAAAGCGGCGGGCATCAGAAACAGGCGCAGAGGGTGGCGTCGGGGTACTCAAATGTTGAACAGGGACGGGTTGAGCGGCTGATTGACTTTGACGTTCTGGTACACGGTCACGCCGGCCAGCTTGTTCTGCGAGTTGTAGAGTTGAACCGCCGACGGCACGTAAATGCCGGGCGCGGCCTGAATTGGGTTGATGTAGGACTCCGACTTGGTCAGGACGCCGTGCCGGTCATAATCCAGGCGGCGCACGGTGATCTTCGTCTTTGGGTCAATCCAAATCTCATAGCGGTACGTCTCGCTTTTTTGTTTGGGTGTGACGTTGTAGACAAGGTACGTTCCGTCGTGGCGCTCAAATGCGGCGTCGTAGTCGTTGAACAGCTCCGGGGGGACCAGGCCGAAGTCAAGCAAAGTCTGCTTCTTGCCCGGCGCATCGGACACATCCCGGACCTTGTGAACGAACGGCGCGACGGTGAGGGTCCGGTTGCCGTTGACCACATAGTAGCCGGAGCCGAGCAGGGGAATGCTGGTTTCCACCCGCAGCATCCCTGGCTGGATATATTTCATAGCGCCGCGATGCAGGCGGTACGCGAGGGCAATATCGCCGGGAATCTTGCGCAGCTCCGGCTGGTTCTCTGTCGTGATCTCGCTGTTGGCGCTCATCGTTTTGACGTCGGTGGACGCGAATTCTTGAAGCGCCGGGGCCGCAAACGCCTCTCGGATAGAAAAGGCCAGGAGCAGACCGCAGACGGCTGCCCAGGCGCGAGGTTTCAATGTCATCACAAATGGTTCTCCCGGATAATCCATTCTTAGAACGCGCGGAGGGCGAGTTATGTTCCCCATCGGGAAACGGGTACACTGAATTCAGAACTATGGACACACACGCTTTGCGCGTTTTGGAATTTGACGCGATCCGGCAGCAGGTCGCCGGGCTGACGGCCTGTTCGCTCGGCGACGAGCGGGCGCGGGCGATGACGCCGATGGATTATCTGCCGCAGGTGCAGGCGCGTCTCGCCGAGACGACGGAATGCCGCAATCTTATTGAAGCGAAGGGCAATCTGCCGCTCGGCGGCATCACCGACATCCGCCCGCACATCCGGCAGGCGGAGATCGGGGCCGTCCTGGACCCGCACGGCCTGCTGGACGTGCTGGGCGTTGCTCAGGCCTCGCGCGGCTTGAAGGGGTATTTGCAGAAACTGGCCGACAGCGCCCCTTTGCTGCTTGATCTGGCAAGCGGCCTGGGACAGTTCCCGGCGCTGGAATCCGAGATCGGCAGCAGCCTGGGACCGGGAGGGCAGGTGCTGGACTCGGCCTCTCCCGAACTTGCTCGTGTCCGCAGCCGCCGCAAAGTCGCTTCGCAGCGGATTTTGGAGCGACTGAACGCCATCGTCTCCGGCCCCATGCGCGCGCTGCTGCAGGACCCGGTGATCGTGCAGCGCGGCGACCGCTACTGCGTCCCCGTCAAGGCCGACAATCGGGGCGCGTTCGGCGGCATCGTTCACGATACGTCGGCGTCCGGCGCAACTTTGTTCATGGAGCCGCAGGCCGTCGTAGACCTGGGCAACGAGATCAAGGAACTGGCCGTCAAAGAGGAGCAGGAGGTCGCCAAGATTCTGGCCCGGCTGACCGACGGCGTCCGCCGCGTTTCGCCGACGTTGATAGTCACGGTGTCCGTGCTGGGCGAGATTGACTTCATCGCGGCGCGGGCCAAACTCGCGCAAGAACAGAACGCCGTGGAGCCGGAACTCAATCAATCAGGCCGGACGCGACTGCTGTCCGCCCGTCACCCACTGATCGATCCGGGCAAAGTCGTTCCCATAGACATTGAACTGGGGTCGCCGCAGAACCACATCTTGCTGATTACCGGCCCGAACACGGGCGGCAAGACGGTCAGCCTGAAGACGACGGGTTTGCTGACCTTGATGGCGCAGTGCGGCCTCCATGTCCCAGCGTCGCGGGCGGACATCAACGTGTTCGGCCAAATCTTTGCAGACATCGGCGATGAGCAGAGTTTGCAGCAGTCGCTGTCCACGTTTTCGGGCCACATCAGCAACATCGTCCATATTCTGAGCGAACTGCGGCCCAACTCGCTGGTGCTGCTGGATGAAGTCGGCGCGGGGACCGACCCCGCCGAAGGCTCGGCCCTGGCGCGCGCCCTGCTCGACGAGTTCCGGCAGGTACCGGGCGTCCGCGTCATCGCTACGACGCACTACGGCGAACTGAAGACTTATGCTTTCTCGACGGAGGCTGTGCAGAACTCCAGCGTGGAGTTTGACGAAAGCACGCTCGCCCCGACTTACCGGCTGCTGCAAGGCGTCCCCGGCTCGTCCAATGCGTTCGCCATCGCGGGCCGGATCGGGATGCCGACGCGCGTACTGGATCGCGCCCGATTAGCCTTGACCGGCTCGGATGAGACCGCCGATGTCCTGCGCGGCCTGGAAGAAAACCGCCGTCAGGCCATCGCCGACGCCCGCGACGCCGAACGCGCCCGCATTGAAGCGCAGATGCTCCGCCGCCGCTACCAGGAGCAGTTGGAGTCGCTGGACGCCCTGCGGCGCGAGGCCCGCCAGAAGGCGCAGGACGAAGCGCGGGCGCTGATCAAGCGCGCCCAGGACAAGTTTGACAACACGCTGGCCGAAATCCGCCGCGTCAACAGCGAGGGCAAGCGCACCGAGCGTGCCCGTCAAGCCATTCAGGACATCGGGCGCGACCTGCAGACGGCCATTCGGGAGCAGATGTCCGAAGAGCGGCAGCCCGCGCCCACGGAGATGGAGCCGGACCGCCCGCTGCGGCGCGGCGACCGTGTCCGCATCCCGTCGCTCGGCATGACCGGCGAACTGTTGGAAGACGCCAAGGGCGACGCGCCCATTCCCGTCCAGGTCGGCTCCCTCCGCGTCAGCGTCCCGCCATCCACGCTACGTTTAGTGGACGAGGGCAACGGCAACCGACCCGCGCCGCGCCCTGCCGCTTCCCCCGCAGGCGACGGCAGGAAGAACGACAACGGCAGCAGCGATGCCTCCAGCCTCGCGCTGGAGAAGGCGACCAGTGCCGCCTCCCAACTGACCCTGCTCGGCCAGCGCGCCGACGAAGCCGTGCAGAACGTGGAAAAATACTTAGACGACGCCTACGCCGCCGGATTCAGCCACGCCCGCATCGTTCACGGCAAAGGCACCGGCGCACTCCGCAAAGCCGTCCAGGAACACCTGCAAGGCCATCCCCTTGTTTCCTCCTTCGCCACTGCCAACGCCGACGAAGGCGGCGCGGGCGCTACCATTGTGACCTTGAAGGAAACATAAACAATCGACAGCGTATGAGCGATAACGCTATCATTGATGCGGTTTTCAGCCCGGTTTACGGGCAGATTTGTTGGAACGCCAAGCATGGTTACGGCTCCTTCTTGACCATGGAGTTTGGCGAACCAAGCTTGAAAATCATCGAATCGCGGCCCGAATTGGCCCGTGCCGGCCTGAGCAAATACCATACGCGCCGTCATGTCTATGTGCGCGGCGACTGGCATTTTTGGATTTACTGCTGTGAGTGGCAAGTCACTACAAACGGTGAGATTATCGGCGACAGCGACATTCAGGGAAAGACGAAGGAACGGATACAAAAAGCGGCTTACGAACTAGACGGTCAAAAACTTCTGCGCGTCTCCGTTAATCCTGCCGACGGCACCTCTGTTTTTGAGTTTGACATGGGCAGTCGGTTAGAAACAAAGCCTTACGACGACAGCAACCAGTGGAAGTTATTTGAACCTTCCGGGTATGTGTTCTTATATCGTGCCGACGGCAAATACAGTCATCATCCAGGCAGCACACTCCCTGAAAAGGAAGTCTGGCATTCGTTCAGCGAACTATAGCCCATAACAAGGCCATCGGGTTTCATTCTGGAACCGCCTCTTGGAGTCTCTTGTTTGAGATTTCGAGAGGCCTTTTTTCGTTTTGCAACCTGCAAAATGGTATTTGGGGTAAAATGATCGCTGCAATGAACACCTATCGTTTGACACATCTGCAAGAACTCGAAGCCGAGTCCATTTTTGTCCTGCGCGAAGTCGCGGCCCAGTTTGAGCGGCCCGCGCTGCTGTTTTCCGGCGGCAAGGACTCTATTATCGTCAGTCATTTGGCTCGGAAAGCCTTCTGGCCCGCCAAGATTCCCTTTCCTCTGCTGCACATTGACACGGGGCATAATTTTCCGGAAACCCTCGCCTACCGCGACGCCTGGATGGAGACCATCGGGGCCAAGTTGTTGGTCCGCTACGTGCAGGACTCCATTGATCAGGGCCGGGCCGTGGAGGAAAAAGGCTTCAACGCCAGCCGGAACTTATTGCAGACCGTCACCCTGCTGGACGCCCTGGAAGAACTCAAAATAGACGCTGCCATCGGCGGCGCGCGGCGCGACGAAGAAAAAGCCCGCGCCAAAGAGCGCTTCTTTTCGCACCGCGACGAGTTCGGCCAGTGGGACCCGAAGAACCAGCGCCCTGAACTGTGGAACCTGTTCAACGGCAAAAAAAACATGGGCGAGCATTTTCGCGTCTTCCCCATCAGCAACTGGACGGAGATGGATGTCTGGCAGTACCTGCATCGGGAGAACATCCCGCTGCCCAACCTCTATTTCACGCACCAGCGCCCCGTGATTGACCGCGACGGCGTCCTGCTGGCCGCCTCCAATGTCTTGCCGCTCAAGCCCGGCGAAACGCCCCAGGAGCGCCAGGTTCGCTTTCGCACCATCGGCGACATGACCTGCACCGGGGCCGTCCTGTCCCCCGCCAACTCCATGGAAGAAATCATCCAAGAAGTCGCCGCCAGCCGCCAGACAGAGCGCGGCACCCGCGCCGACGACAAGCGCTCCGAAGCCGCCATGGAAGACCGCAAAAAGGAAGGCTACTTCTGACCTGCAATCCCTGTGTAACCTTGCAGCCGCAACTGTGTCTAATCGTGTAAAAGGAGGCGAAGCGTGAACTATAATTTGCTTATCCCATTGCTCGTTACCACAACGGTTGCTATCTTGGGTTGGTTTGCCGCCCATCAACTCACAGCAGCAAGGGACCGCGCCAACAAACGACGCGATTTAAGGGTTCAGTATCTTCTGGATGCTTATAGAAAATTGGAAGCGGCGTCAAATCGAGAATGTAAGACTGAAGCAGATGCCAGGCAATTGGAGAGTGCTGTAGCCGATATTTACCTGTTCGGGACCTCATTTCAGGTCTCGAAAGTGAAAGAGTTCGTAGAGACATTCGCTCAAACTGGTGGAGCCTCAACGGATAGCCTTTTAGCCGACTTACGTCGCGACTTGAGAAGAGAGTTACGCATGGAAGCAGTTGCCGATGGCGTCAAATACTTGCGTATCACCGTAAATGAAGGGAAGGCTTCATCTACACATCTTCAGTCTCCGGTGTCCTTACCCCTGCGCCCTATCGGCTTGTGTGCAGGCGAATTCACTGTCCCGCAGGACTTTGATGCGCCAATGTCACCTGTGACTTTCACGACCGGCAACGGAGAAGTTTTCGATATAACCGATGCGCCTCCTGACACACGGAGAAGACCATGAACGAAATTCTAACGCGCAGTGAAATTGAAAACCGCTTCCCTTCTGAATGGCTTTTGATTAATGACCCAGATGTGGATCAACACATGAACGTCACGCGCGGTACGGTAGTTGCCCATAGTATGGATCGTGACGAGGTGTATGAAAAGGCGTTGGAACTGCGCCTTAAGCGCGCTGCATTCCTTTATACCGGACAGGTGCCGGACGACATAGTTATCATTCTCTAACGTATGAGCGAGACGTTCAATGCAAAGCAAGAATTGGTCATCGTCACGGCACAAATAGTTGGACCTTCGGGCGATGCTTTGGCCCGTCTGGCTCTTGACACGGGCGCATTGACCACGATGATCGACGGGCGTGTCCTTGCCTCTGTTGGGTATGACTAGGCTAATGCTTCTGACCGAGTGCGAATTGTAACGGCAAGCGATGTCATTTCCGTTCCTCGCATTCTCGCCGATAAGGTGGTTGCGCTGGGTCAAGAGCGCATTTATATGCCGATCATAGGCCACACGTTGCCAGCGGCAACGGGCGTAGACGGTGTGCTGGCACTGGATTTCTTCCGCCGTCAGCGTTTGATAGTGAATTTTCGGCAGGGGCGCGTCTCGCTCGCGTGACGCATAGGAAGCGGCGACATGGCGGAGGATGAAGAGCGAACGCCGTATCAGCCGGTAGGCTGGACACAGGAACAGGAAGCCATAGACCGGCTTGATCCGGCCAACCGGCGTCCGCTAGGAGTCTCCCTCTTGGCCGTGTTGGGCCTGGCCGGTGCGATACTGCTGGTCGGCTACTTGATTTTCACCCCTGATCAAGCGCTGTTTTTGGGGGTAGGCGGCAATTTCGCGGCTCTCGCCAGCCCTATCCTTCTTTTTTGGCTCTGGCTGGATGTGCTGGTTGGCGCGGCATCTTCCATTGGGCTGTGGATGCTGCAAGAGTGGGGACGGTGGCTGGCAATCAGCCGAGGCATTGTGGCAATCCTGGTCATGCTGCTCTCCAGCGCAACGCAGAATGTGACGGGAGGACAACTGCTTCAAGTGTTGGTGACGGCAGCCATTGTTGTTTACCTGCTCCGGCCGGGAGTACGCGCCGTGTTTCGGACCGAGGAGTGACGCGGCAGACGGATAGATTTTATGACCGAATTTTCAACATCAAGTTACCTGGATATGGATTTGCTGCGCTTCACGACGGCGGGGAGCGTGGACGATGGGAAAAGCACGCTGATCGGGCGGCTGCTGTATGACAGCAAATCCATCTTTGACGACCAGTACGAGGCCATCGTCGCGTCGAGCGAGAAGCGGGGCGAGGAGTATGTCAACCTGGCGCTGCTGACGGACGGACTGCGGGCCGAACGCGAGCAGGGCATCACGATTGATGTGGCCTATCGCTACTTTGCAACGCCCAGGCGCAAATTTATTATTGCGGACACGCCGGGACATATCCAGTACACGCGCAACATGGTCACGGGGGCGTCCACGGCGAACCTGGCAATTATTTTGATTGACGCGCGCAAAGGCGTCATTGAGCAGACTCAGCGGCACGCCATTATCGCGTCGCTGCTGCGGATTCCGCACATTGTCGCCTGCGTCAATAAGATGGACCTGGTGGACTGGGACGAGGAGACGTTTGAGGGCATCCGGCGCACGTTTGACGACTTCACTTCGCGGCTGGATGTGCAGGACGTGCATTTTATCCCCATCAGCGCCTTGCACGGTGACAACGTCGTGGACAGGTCGGAGAACATGGACTGGTACGAAGGGCCGACCTTGCTTTCGCTGCTGGAAACGGTGCATATCGCCAACGATGTCAACTTGACCGATGGGCGGTTCCCGGTGGAGTATGTCATCCGGCCGCAGTCCACGGATTTCCACGACTATCGGGGTTATGCGGGACGTATTGCAGGCGGCGTGTTCCGGCCCGGCGACGATGTGACGGTGCTGCCGTCCGGGTTCTCGTCGCGCATCAAAAGCATTGACACGCTGGAAAGTCAGTTGGACGCCGCCTATGCGCCGATGTCGGTAACGCTGACCCTGGAAGACGAGATTGACATCAGCCGGGGCGACATGATCGCGCCGAACGACGATCTTCCGACGGTCTCGCAGGACGTAGAGGTGATGATCTGCTGGCTGAACGAGAAGCCGCTGCAATTGAACGGCAAGTACGCGCTCAAGCACACGACCAAAGATGTCCGGTGCATCGTCAAGGCCGTATCGTACAAGCTGAATGTGAACACGCTGGACAAGATTGAGGACGACAAGCGCGTCGGCCTGAACGACATTGCGCGCTTGACCCTGCGGACGACGCAGCCGCTGTTTTTTGACCCGTACCGCGTCAACCGGGCGACGGGCAGTTTGATCTTGATTGACGAGGCGACCAACGAGACGGTCGGCGCGGGCATGATCGTCGGGGGAGGATAACAAGCCCATGAACCTGGGACTGGAAGGCAAAGTCGCCCTGGTCGCGGCCTCATCTAAGGGGTTGGGCCGGGCGTGCGCCGAGGCACTGGCGCGCGAAGGCGCGAAAGTCATCATTAATGGCCGTCGGCCCGATGAACTCGCCCGCGCCGCGCAGGAGATTCGGCAGGTGATGGCCGTCAAGGGCGCGGAAGTCCATACGGTCAGCGGCGATGTGTCCGACCCGGATGCGATTTCGCGCATCGTCAAGGCCGTGCTGACGCGCTTCGGACAGTTGGATGTGTTGGTCACGAACGGCGGCGGGCCGCCGCCGGGCAAGTTCTCCGACCTGCACGAACGCGACTGGCAGGCCGCGCTGGACAGCACCCTTTGGCCCGTCATTCGCCTAATCCGTCAGACACTGCCCGCGCTGCAAGCCGCCAAAGAGCGCGGCGGGGGCCGCATCATCAACATCGTTTCCACCTCGGTCAAGCAGCCGATAGCGGGCCTGTTCCTGTCCAACGCCATCCGTCCCGCCGTGATCGGGCTCGCCAAAAGCCTGGCTACGGAACTCGCGCCCGACGGCATCCTGGTCAACAACGTCTGCCCCGGCTCGTTTGACACCGACCGGATCAAGCACGTTTACGAAGCCCGCGCCAAAGACAACCCCGGCCAGAGCATTGAGCAGATCGCCGCGCAAGCCGCCAAAGCCATTCCGCTAGGCCGTCTGGGAAACCCGCAGGAACTGGGCAACTTCGTTGCATTTCTGGCCTCCGACAAAGCTTCTTATCTCACCGGCCAAACCATCTCCGTTGACGGCGGGCTGGTCAATTCACTGTTCGGCTGAAAGGAACGCCCATGACCTTCTCACTGGACTTGACACCGGAATCGGAACAGCGCCTAGGCGCACAGGCCGCCGAACGTCACCTGAACCCTGATCAACTCCTGCAAGAGATGGTGGCGCAACTGCTGACGCCTCCTGCGCTGAAGGCGCGTGTCCCCGGCCTGCATCGCGGTCAGATTGAAATGGCGGAAGATTTTGACGCCCCATTACCGGGCAAATTCTGGCAAGGTATCCTATGAGACTTCTCCTTGACACTCATACCTTTCTCTGGTGGGCCGGGGAGCCGGAGCGCCTATCAGACCGAGTGCGGACACTGCTCAACGATCCCGCCACGGTGCTGCTTCTGAGCGTGATCAGCCTGTGGGAAATCCAAATCAAGGCGCAGATCGGCAAGTTGACGCTCAAGACACCGCTTCAGACGCTGGTGGAGAATCAACAGCGCGTTAATCAAATTGAGATATTGACGGTTGAATTTGCTCATGTGCTTGCGCTTGACGCGATACCAATGCATCACAAACACCCGTTTGACCGTATGTTGATTGCACAGGCCACTGTTGAGCAGGCCGTACTCGCCAGCAACGACACGCTCTTTAACCGTTATCCCATCCGGGTAGTTTGGCGGTGAAATCGCCGACGGCCTGATTGTGGATTATGACGCGGCGGGCAATACAGTGGGCATGGAATTGCTTGACGCTTCCAAATACCTCGCTGCCCCCGCGCGGCAAAGTCCGGCCCTTCCGCATTGAAATAGAAATGATGTCTGTCAAAGCATGGTACGACTCGGTCAAGGATTACTAGATTGTGGACTTCACTGACGATCCCGCTTTCATAATACCGGAGTGGGCCATCGGACAAGAACAACAGTGGAGTGTGTTCACTCACGGCGTCTACGCTATCGTAGATGGAAAGGCTGGAGCAAGCCAGTCATAAACTGCATCTTATAGGACAGGAATTACGGGATATGTTACTTCGGGAATATGTTCCCAGCCTAAATTAAGGTGAATGAAGGAACGACATCACAGCTCGGTGTCGAGAAAGACTTGAACGACGCGCGGGTCGAAGTGGCTGCCGCTGGCCTGCGCAATGTGATCGCGCACTTTCCCGACGGACCAGGCGGCGCGATACGGGCGCTCCGAACTGAGCGCGTCCCAAACGTCCACTACGGCAAACAGGCGCGCATTTAGAGGGATTTGCTCGTCTTTGAGACCGCGCGGGTAGCCGCTGCCATCCCACTTCTCGTGGTGGCAATAGGGGATGTCGAGCGCGGGCCGCAGGAACTGGATCGGTGAGAGCAGTTCGTAAGCATAGACGGGGTGCATTCTCATGACGGCCCACTCGTCTTCCGTGAGTGGGCCGGGCTTCAGAAGGATGCTGTCGGGGACGCCCATCTTGCCGATATCGTGCAGCAATGCCCCGCGCCGGACCTGGATCACGTCGTCGTCGGGGAGCGTCATCACATGCGCCAGGGTCATCGCGGCTTCGGTGACGCGCAATGTGTGGCCCTCCGTCTCTTTGTCGCGCAGGTCGAGCGCCTTTGACCAGCCTTCGAGGGTGCAGTCATAGGCGATCTGTAAATCCACATTGGAGCGCTGCAGGTCGTTGAAGAGCGCGGCGTTCTCGATGGCGATGGCGGCCTGCCCGGCCAGCGTTTCCAAAAAGTTGAGCCAATCGCTGTCGCCGTGCAGCGGCGCGCGGTGGAATATCTCCAGCACTCCTTCGACACGGCCTTTCGTGATGAGCGGCGCGACCCAGTAGCAGACGAAGTCCTCCCCTGCGATCAGTGACATACGCTCGAAGTCGCCCGCGAGCGAAAAGTCTGGAATAGTCAGCACGTGCCGGTCGAGCGCGGCGCGGCCCGCGTACCCCTCGCCGAGCCGCAGATGGGTGCGCTGTAGCGCGGCGGTGCGGAAGCCACGCCCCGCCACGTACTCCAGGCGGTGGGTGTGCGGGTTGAGCAGCAGGACGGCGGCGCTGTCCACGCTCAGGTGCGTCGTCACCTGGTCGAGCAGCACGTTTAGCGTCACGCGCAGGTCCAGGCTCCCGGTGATCGCCATGTCGATGTGGCGCAGCGCCTGGATGCGGAGCATCTGCAGGCGGATTTGCGCTTCGGCCTCCTTCTGATGTCGGATGTCGCGGGCGATGGTCGAAGCGCCCGTAATCCGCCCGTAGCCGTCCCGGATGGGGGAGATCGTCAGGGACACGTCCAGCAGCTGGCCGTCCTTGTCGCGGCGCACGGTCTCGTAGCTCCGCACCTCCTCGCCACGGGCGACGCGCTGTATCAGAGCGTCCACCTCATCGGGCCGGTCGGACGGCAGCAGGCGCGCGACCGGCTGCCCGATCATCTCCTCGGCCGTGTAGCCGTAGAGTCTCTGCGCGGCAGAGTTCCAACTGGTGACGGTGCCGGCGAGCGTTTTGCCCAGGATGGCGTCCTGCGACCCCTCCACGATGGCCGCCAGCTGCGCCGCGCCCCACTCGGCGCGCACCTGTTCGGTCACGTCCATCAGGCATCCGTCCCAGATCAGGTCGCCGTTGTCCTGCGGGGCGGGGTGGCCTTGCGCCTGCAAGAACTTCTCCCCGCCGGTCGGCAGCACGAATCGCCCCCGCCAGCGCCACGGCTGGGCCTGCCCGCTGGACAGTGCGGCGGCGGCCTCGAAGCCAGGGAGGTCGTCAGGGTGTACCATACGCCGCAGAGTCTGTCCATCGGCCCGGAACTGGTCCGGGGTGAGGCCGAGCAGGGCGCGGCAGCCTTCGCTGACGAAAAGGTACTCGACGGTGCCGTCCGGCCGCCGCAGCGCCCGGTAGATGACGCCCGGCACGTTGGCGACCATGGCCGCGAAGTCCATCTCGCTGAGGCGGGACGTTTCCTGACGTTCGCCCCCTCCTTCGACTTCGTGCCGGAAGATGTCCCCTGCACCTTTAGGTGACTCGTTCATCTCTCCACTTCCTTCCGAAGCCGCTCGACGGCCCGCCGCTGATTCTCCGAGTGTTCCTGCCGGTCTTTCGCGTCGTCCACCCCACCGGATGGTGAATTTCTGTTAGACGGTCTGTTCATGGATGTCTCCTCCGGCTTCGGCCCTGTGCCTATGTCTTCCGTCGTCCGTCGTCCGCGCCCAGTGAGTACGACGGGCGGACGCACCGCACATCGAGTATTATAGCGGTCAGAACACCCATGATGTGACATTTGT
>CAZZVX010000062.1:0-8455 GCA_964657535.1 Armatimonadota bacterium
CGTGCGCGAAGGCCCGGCGGAAGTGGACGGCAATACCCTGCGGCTCACCCCGGTCCCGCCCGGCGCGCGTTTTCCCGTCAAGATCACCGTGGTCGCTTGGCAATGGGGCCACGCCGCCGAACCGAAGCTCGACACCGCAGAACCGGTCGAGCGCACGTTTTCCCTCCTCAAGTAAACGCCGATGCGCCGCCGTTCCGTCCTCTGCCTCGTCCTCGCCGCTTGCGCCGCTGGTGCCGCGCGCGCGGAAGTGAAGCCCAACCCGCTTTTCTCCGACAACGCCGTGCTGCAGCAGGGCTTCCGGTCCCTGGCCTACAGCGACGCCATGACGGGTCTGGACAACTTCCGGCAGTTCGAGCAGAATCTGGGAGACGAACTGCGCCGGGCCGAGCGCTACGACCGCGCCCTGTCCGTGATCCTGCTCGACATTGACCATTTCAAGACGTTCAACGACACGCTCGGTCATCAGGCCGGCGACGCCCTCCTGGCCCAGCTCGCCACCGTCCTGCGCGACAGCCTGCGCAGCCTGGACAAGCCCGCCCGCTACGGCGGCGAGGAGTTCGTCGTCGTCTGCCCCGAAACCGGCAAGGAGGAAGTCCGCCTGATCGCCGAGCGCGTCCGCCGCAACGTCGAGCAGACCGCCTTCGCCCTGCTGGGCCAGGACCCGTCGGAGTCGCCCGGCACCGCCCGCGTCACCGTCAGCATCGGCTGCGCGACCTTCCCGTATGACGCCGCCACCGCCCGCGAACTCGTCAAGTCCGCCGACGACGCCCTGTACGCCGCCAAGCACGCGGGCCGCAACGCCGTCCGCAGCCGCGACGACGTCTCGGTTTCGGAAGACAAGGTCGCCGCGTAGGGACCCTGCGCGGGAGGAACGACCGAGCAAAACAAGCGGGTTTCTTCAGTTCCCTTCGGCCAAGAAATCCTGCACCTGCCAGCGCGTGTTCCGCCCGTGCGACCCCAAATAGTCCAGCATGGCTTCTTCCGCGAAGTCCCGGTCTTCCAAATCCGCCGGGCTGAAGTCCTCGCTCACCGCCTCCCAGACGGCCTTGAGGTCGCTCCGCGTGAACACCCGGTGGGCGTCCCGGACGGCGGCGGGCTTGACTTTCACAAACACCTGGTCGGAGCCGTCGAACCGCCCCTTGACGACGACGCCCTCCCAGCCGTCCCGCGCCGCCAGGTGTTCCAGCCCGCGCAGCCGCTTGTACACGTCCCCCGCCTCGCTGCCCCCGGCGAGCCGCCCTTGCAGCTCCACCAGCCGCAGGCCGTAATCCTCCGCGATCCGCTCCTTCTCCAGACGGTCCACGAACACGAAGTCCGGGTCAATCACGTCAATCAAAATCATATCGGGCGCGTCGGCGGGGACGACGGTCTCGACTTCCGGCAGCAGCATCTCGAAGCAGGGCGTGTAGCCGAGTTCCGCCAACTTATAAGCGCGCGGGTAGTGCTTGTTCATCAACGCCTGCGCCTGCGCCCCGTAGTCCACGCCCAGCCCCCGGACGTTCTCGATGCCTGCCGCCACTAATGGATTGCCGCCGTCGTACACGTCTCGCGTCGCGAAGTAGGGCTTCCCGTTGTGGACGTACAGCCGGATGTTGACTCCGTCCTCCTTCTTCTCGACGATCACCTCGCCGTCGCGCAGGGCGCGGAACAGCTGCCGCTCCTCGTTCATCGCGAACCGGTCCGTCGTGTAGTCCGACGTCGGCAGGATGCGCGGGTAGCCGCGCACGATCTGCCGGTTGTCCGTGAAGAAGATCGTGCCTTTCAGCACATACGAGACGGCGCTGTGGCTGCCCGACTGGTGATACGTCAGCGCCGACCCGTCCTGCGAGAACGAGTAGGGCGCGACGCCAAAAAACGCCGCCAGCGTCTCCCGGCTGAACGGAGTCACCTCGCGGGCGCACGCGCGCAGTTTTTCGGCAATCTCTTGGTACATCACCCAAACCGTAGACAGTCAAAAGAAGGGCGCGCTTCGGTGTGTCCGAAAGCGCGCCCTTCCCGCTGCCCCGCGAAGCGTCACTTCGCGGCGGCGAGTTCTTTATTTTTCTCGATGAACGCTTTCCACTGGTCGGGAACTTCGTCTTCCATGAAGATCGCGTCCACGGGACACTCCGGCTCGCACAGGCCGCAGTCAATGCACTCGTTGGGGTCAATGTAAAGCTGATCGTCGGCTTCGTGGATGCAATCCACGGGGCAGACCGCGACGCAGGACTTATCTTTGACCCCGATGCAGGGTTCGGTAATTACGTAAGGCATGCCAATTCCTCCTGGGGTTCAGTGCGGCTATTATAGCACGCGCCGCTTCTCAATAGCAAGGGTTCGGGGCGTTCCACAAGGGATTCGCCTCGTCGGTGTCGAAAGAGGAAATGATGAACATTCGCAAGACCCGCCGGCGGCGCGCTTTGGCCGCTTTGCTGCTTTTCCTCCCCCTCGCCGTGGGCGCGCGTGCCGACAAAACGCTGGACGCGGCGCACGCCCGGTACGCGCCGCTCCCGCGACAGTGGGAACGCTTTCCGGTGCGGACGGTCGCGATGCTGTCCCCGCTGCCGACTGAACCGGCGCTGGACCCTTATGGCGGCCGGACGGACAAGAGCGGCGTCAAGACCGGCTTTTTTCACACCCAGAAGATCGGCGAGCGCTGGTGGCTGGTGGACCCCGACGGTCACCTGTTTCTCCATGTCGGCGTGGACACCGTTTCCCCCGGCCCGACTTCGGCTCCTGTCGCCTGGGCGTCGGCGGCGACGCATCTGCTCCATGACAACGGCTTCAACGGCGCGGGCGCGTGGTCGGCGACTCCTGCCCTGCGCGCCGTCCCCGCGCCGCTCGTCTACACCGTGATCGGCCAGCCGGGGACGACCCGCAGCGGCGGGTTTCTCGCCACCTTTGGCAAGCAGCACGGCCTGACTCATCAAGTCGCGGGACACGTCGCTTACCCGCACGGCTGCATTCCCGTCTTCGACCCGGACTTTCCCGCGTTCTGCGACGCCTTCGCCAAGCCGCTGGCCGCGCTCAAGGACGACCCGTACCTGCTGGGCTACTTCTCGGACAACGAGATGCCGCTGCCGGTTTTGGACAACTACCTGGCGCTCAGGCCCGACGACCGTAAAATGGGGGCGAACTACCGCGCGGCGAAGGCCTGGCTTGCCGCCCGCAAGGGCTGGAACGCGACCATTGACGACATCACGGAAGAGGACCGGGACGACTGGACGGAATACGTCCTCGACCGCTACTTCGCCCTGACGACGGCGGCCATCCGCAGGTACGATCCGCACCATCTCTGCCTCGGCTCGCGCTTTGTCGGCTACTCGGCGTGGTCGCCGGCCGCCTTCCGCGCCGCCGGACGCTATCTAGACGTGATCGCCATCAACGACTACGGCGTCTGGCAGCCCGACCCGGTCTCGGTCGCCGAGTGGACGGAGTGGTCCGGCAAACCCGTCTTGATCTCGGAATTTTATGCGAAGGGAATGGATTCAGGGATGCCTAACACCACCGGCGCCGGCTGGACCGTCGCGACCCAGAACGACCGGGGCTTGTTCTACCAGACGTTCACGCTGGGCCTGCTGGAGTCCAAGAACTGTGTCGGCTGGCACTGGTTCAAGTACCGCGACAACGACCCTGCGGACAAGACCGCCGACCCGTCCAACCGCGACTCCAACAAGGGCGTCGTCTCGCTCCATGATGTTCCTTACGCTCCGTTGCTCGACCAGATGCGCGCCCTCAACGACAGCGTCTATGCCGTCACCGACAAGTTCGACGCCGCACCTTAACGGTCACGCGGGGCTGTCGGCGCGCAGGTCGAGCCAGGCGAGTTCTTGGGGCGTCAGTTTGATGTCCAGGGAGTCGGTGTTCGCTTTGAACATCTCCTCGTTGGCGCAGGACATCAGCGGGAAGATGTTCATCGGCTGGTTCAGCACGAAGGCCATCGCGATCTGCGGCACGGTCGCGCCCTTTTGCCCGGCCAGTTCGCGGGCGCGGTCCAGGCGCTGAAAATTGGACTCGACGCAGTAGCATTTGATGGCGAGTTGGGCGAAACCGTCGTCTTTGCCGAACGTGTCCAGATTGTCCCGGTGGAAGCGGTCGCTCCAAAAGCCGCCGGCGAGACTCGACCAGGGCATCAGCGTCAGGTCGGACTGCGCGTACCAGGCGCGCGCCGCCTCGTTCTGCGGGCCGCTGATGGTCAGGCAGTCGGCCCAGGGCGGCTGCACCTGCTCGGCGAGGCTGTAGTTGGGGGAGGACACGGCGAAAGAGATTAAATTGTGCGCGGCGGCGTACTCGTTCGCCTCCTGGACGCGCTCCACCGCCCAGTTCGAGCCGCCGAACGCGCCGATTTTGCCCTCGGCGTGCAGTTTGTTGAAGACTTCCACTATCGGCCCAACGGGGACGGCGGGATCGTCCCGGTGCAGCACGTAGAGTTCGACAAAGTCCGTCCCCATCCAGCCCAGCGTGTCGGCCAGGTCAGCCTCGATGTCTTCGGGCGTGACGCGGGGCCGCCCGTAGGGGTGAGCGCCCTTCGCCAGCACGACGATCTGCTCGCGCACGTCGCGGTCGCGCATCCACTGGCCGACCAATTTGGAACGCTCGGCCCCGTAGCAGTGGGCCGTGTCGAACGTGTTGATGCCGTACTTCAGCGCCAGGTCCAAGAGCGCGAAGCAGGCGTCGGGGTCGGACGGGTTGAAGTCCGTCGCCGTCCCCTGCACGAGCCGCGAGACCGGCTTGGAGACGCCGGGAATGTTGCCGTATTGCATACAGTGTTCCTTGTCAGAGGGAGTTATCCAACGGCGCCCGCGCCGACACGGGACAGTGCCGACTCGGTAGCCAATTTCTCAACAAACCTAGCCATGCGGCCTAGGGCGATCTCGATCTTTTCCAGGCCGGTCGCGTAGGAGCAGCGGATGTGGCCCTCGCCGCCCGCGCCGAACGCCGTGCCGGGGACGACCGCGACGTGTTCCTCGAACAGCAGCCGCTCCGCGAACTCCTCCGCCGTCAGCCCCGTGCTTTCGACGCTGGGGAACGCATAGAACGCGCCCGACGGCATATGGCAGGCCAGGCCGATCTTATTGAGGCCGTCCACGATGAACCGCCGGCGCTGGTTGTATTGACTCACCATGTCCTGCACCGCCGGCTCGCCGGACTTCAAGGCTTCCAGGGCGGCCTTCTGTCCCATGATCGGGGCGCAGAGCATGGTGTAGGCGTGTATCTTGCACATCGCCGTGAGAATGGGCGCGGGCGCGGCGGCGTAGCCGATGCGCCAGCCGGTCATGGCGTAGGCCTTCGAGAAGCCGTTCAGCGTGATCGTCCGCTCCCACGCGCCGGGCAGGGACGCGACGCAGGTGTGCGGGCCGTCGTAGGTCAGTCTGTCATAAATCTCGTCGCTGACGATGTACAGGTTGCGCTTTTTGGCCCACGCGACGATCTCGGCCAGCGCCTCGCGCGGCATCGTCGCCCCGGTCGGGTTGGACGGGAAGCCAAGCAGGATGGCTTTGGTGCGCGGCGTCGCCCGCGCTTCGAGTTGGGCGACCGAAACCCTGAAGTGGTCTTCGGCGCGGGTCGGGACGCCGACGGGGACGCCGCCCGCGAGTGAGACGCACGGCTTGTAAGAGACGTAGCAGGGTTCGGGGACCAGCACTTCGTCGCCGGGGTCGAGCAGGACTCGCATCGCCAGGTCCATGCCCTCAGACACGCCGACCGTCACCAATACCTCGTCGTCGGGCCGGTAGCGGACGCCGTACCAGCGCTCCAAATGACGGC
Source organism: Armatimonadota bacterium (assembly GCA_964657535.1). Taxonomy (GTDB): domain Bacteria; phylum Armatimonadota; class Armatimonadia; order Armatimonadales; family Capsulimonadaceae; genus CAZZVX01. Next base: position 5,746 of record CAZZVX010000062.1, read on the forward strand.
TGATGTACTGGCGCAGCTCCAGCAGGCCGTAGTTCGACGTGTAGGACGTGCGCCCCCGCTCCAATGAATAGATGGCGGCCTCACGGATGGCCCAGGGCGTGGGGAAGTCCGGCTCGCCGACGCTGAGCGAGATGACGTCCTGCATCCGGTCGGCGACATCGAAGAACTTGCGGATGCCGGACACCGGCAGGTCGCGCACGATTTTGGAAAGCGGAGGGGGGGGGTGGGCTTCGTTGCTCATATCACGTTACTCTCAGGGGGTCACGATCAACCGTTCGTCTTCCACATCGTCCACGAACAGGTCCTGGTCTTCTTTGTAGCGGCGCAGCAGGAAGTGGGTGTCCGTGGCGGTCACGCCCTCGATGGTGGACAGTTTCTCGGCGACGAAGCGGCCCAGTTCGCGCATCTCGTGGCCCTCGACCACGACGCGCAGGTCGCTGCCGCCCGACACGAGCCAGACGCTGTGGACTTCCGGGAAACGATAGATGCGCTCGGCGACGGCGTCGAAGCCGACATCGCGCGCCGGCAGCACTTTGACGTCTATGAACGCGAAGACGCGCTCGACGCCGGCCTTCTCCCAGTCAATGATCGTCTTGTAGTGCTTGATGACGCCGCGCCGCTCGTAGTCCGCGATGGCCGTGCGCACGTCGTCCGCCGTGCGCCCGGTCAGGGTCGCGATCTTCTCCGGGGAGGTGCGCGCGTCGCGGGCCAGGATCGTCAATATCTCATCGGGCGTGTTCGTCTGCATCGTGCGGTTAGTGTAGCATGGCGCGGTAAATGATGTCAAGGCAATTATTTCCCATTGAGCGCGAAAGAGGGACGGCTGCTCGCAGGGAGCCATTTTACCCGCATATCAACGAAAGCGTAGTCCGTGCCGCCGCCGTAGAGAACGGACCTGGTCACGGATTGTCCGGTGTCGGAGGCATTTTTGGTCCCCTTGCTGCTTTCAAAGAGCATGACGGTCTCGGAGGGCGAAGTCAACTGACTCAGTCGTTTATGCGAAAGGGCTGCATTATAGGCATAATCCCATCGCCGACCCAATGGCGCTGATGGGTCGCGAAACACCGTCGTGTCCGGCACATAGACCAAGATTTGGTCTGCCCAATGGGCAGCGTCAGGAAAATGACCCTGGTCCTGCGTGTATTGCGTGATCGCGAGCGCCAGCGCCCGGAGGTTTGCCTGAGACGCCTTTTGACGCTCTTGCGGAGAGAACGCCTGCCAGGGCAATTCCCCCGTCTTTTCCAGGTCGAGACGCGGCTCGCCCGTGGCCGCATCGTTGACACACGCGACCAGAAACGTCGTGACGTTGGAGAATAGCCCGAAGGACGTTTTTGCTTCCACCAATACGACATTCGGCTGATCCGGCGCCGCTCCTGCGACGGTGAAGTCATAGCCTGCGGTGTTGTAAGTGTCCAGAACAAAGGCTTCTAGGACTGCTTGCACCTGATCAAGAGGCTTGGGATACCGGCTCGGCGGCGCTGGATGCGAGTAGTTGGAGCCGGGCCTGGTGAACAACTGGTATGTGATGCCGGACTTGGTGGGCTGTGACAACAAGCCATAGGCTGCCCGGAAGTCCCCTGACTTCCGGGCGTCTATGTAGTGTTGTACTGCTTCGACGGGCGTGAGCATTGCCGGCGTGGTTGGCGGCGTTTGGGCCGCTACTCTGGCCGTCAACAAGAGGCAGACGCCCAGGCTGAACAACAGGTCACGTTGTATGTTCATGGTGTTCCTTGCAGAAAAGGGTTCATGGGCGGTTCGTTTTGGCAATTTTTTATTCCTGCCGCTGTTGAGTGAGTTCGTTTTGACATTTTTTGTTTCTCGCCATCCGAAAGTGATTTGTGGCGAATATGATATGTCTACCATTATACCCGATCAATACGATTTTTCGTATCCAATACTCTGGTACTTGCCGGGAACTATACATTGCTGTTCATTGTTATTACCAGTAGAAGACATGACGGAAACGGAGACAATCATGAGAATACAATCCGGGGTGCTGGTGCATTTGGGGTACGGCAAGTATGTGCGGTCGGACCAGGTGACGACCGTGCTGCCGATTGAGGAGGAGCGCGGGCCGGGGCGGCGGACGTTCGTGCAGGTCGAGAACCGGACGGACCCGGTGGTGGCGTCCCGGTCGGAGGACGCCATTATCCGCGATCTAGTGCAGGAGCCGCGCGAAGTGACGCAGTCGCGCCAGCAGCAGGAGATTCTGCGCGATCTCCTGCAGGAACTGGCAAACGTCAACCCGACCGTGCGGCGCATCTCCCGCGACGAGGGCGGCCTGGACATGGAGCGCCTGGAACGGCGCATCCGCGAAGTGCTGGAAGATTAATCATCGCAAACGGGCCCGGCAGCAGCTGCCGGGCCCGTTTTCACGGCTGGCCGAGCGCGCCGACGCAGAACAACGCGACGGCGGCGACGGCCAGGATCAGCAGCGCGATGACAACGTCATAACAGCGCGCCGAGATCCAGACGCGCCGTTTTTCCGCCTGTACGGGCGGCCAGTCCGTCTTCGACGGTTCTTCGTGAAGTCTGATTTTGGGGCGCGGACTGTCGAGCAGGGTCACGTTTGCCATCGTGTCGTCTCCCGTTTCCGTCTTCGGTGATACCGTGATTGTATCCCCGGCGGAGACGCTGGGCCGTGACCGATGTGACTGCCGGCGTGTGAAATAAGTCGCATTGCACGGGAAGTACGAGATAGAAACGGCCC
>CAZZVX010000062.1:8465-16057 GCA_964657535.1 Armatimonadota bacterium
TCGAGGACTAGGACCACAGGCAAAAAGAAGGCCCGGCGCAATCTGCGCCGGGCCGTTTCCCGTGTCTGGGTGTCGAAAAGCCTGAGGCTCAGGCGGGGCGCATTGCCAGGAGCAACAGGACAGTGTCTATTTCGTCAGGGCGCGGCTCATTGAACAGCCAGTCCCACTGGAGAGTCAGCCTGCCGAGGGAGTGGAGCGTGAGCGGTTCAGCAGACAGGGTTTGCTCGTCGTAGCCTGCGTCGGTCTGGCGCAGGACGCGCACGCGGCGGCGCGGCTGGTCAATGTAGACGATTTCAGCCACGCCCAGCGTCCGGTAATCGGCTTCGGTGGCGTTGATGTCGGCCCGGCGGTCATTGGGGGAGACGATCTCTAACACCAGATCGGGCGGGCCGAGCGTGGCTTTCGAGGTGATAAAATGCTCGCGGTCGCGTCGCACAAAGAACAGGTCGGGCAGACGGCCCCCGAACTGGCTGATGCGGACCGGGGAGCGTGTTCCCAGCACCGTGCCGATGCCTGCGCGCTTGGCGTACAGGTCAAGTACGTGCAAAAGCCACAAGTTGAGTTTTTCGTGTTCGAGTTGAACCATCGGCTGCTCCACAGGCGTTCCGCTGATTAAATCCGTGAGCGTATCATGCTCGCCGGTTTCCAGCCATTCGTCGAATGTGATCGGGCGCGGGTAGACATACTGCGTGACCCGGTCTTCGATGCGCTCGCGGGGCAGTGTTAGGGACATGGTCGGTATTCCTCCCAGCCCGCGTATTAGGCGGGCTGGATGACGTCGGTGGAGTCAGTCGGGCCTTTGTCGGCGGTGACGCGCTCGACGCTGGCGACCCAGTCGTCTTCGGCCAGATTGATGGCGCGGACGCCCTGGGTGCTGCGGCCTGAGGAGCGGATGTCGTCCACGCGCAGGCGGATGGTGATGCCGTTCTGGGTCATGATCAGCAGGCGGTCGTCTTTGTCCACGACTTTGGCGTCCACCACGTCGCCGGTCTTGTCGGTCAGGGCCATCGTTTTAATGCCGATGCCGCCGCGACCCGTGATGCGGTACTCGCTGAACGGCGTCCGCTTGGAGATGCCCTTCTCGCTGATGACGAGCAGTTCCTTGTCGGCCTGCACGACGCCCATGCCGACCACGCGGTCGTCTTTTTCCTCCGACAAGCGGATGCCCCGAACGCCGCCCGCAGCGCGTCCGCGCGACGGCACGGCGTCTTCGGCGAAGCGAATGGACATCCCCTTGCGCGTGACAAGCACGGCCTCATCGCTGCCCGACGTGTGGGCGACCCAGCGCAGGGCGTCGTTTTCTTCAATGTCGAAGACGATCAGGCCGTTGTTGCGCAGGTTGGCGAACTCGGCCAGCTTGGTCCGCTTGACTTCGCCGCATTCGGTCGCCAGCAGCAGGTAGCCTTCCACGTCGCGGAACTGCTTCATCGGCACGGTGGCCGTGATGCGCTCGCCGGGCTGGATGTTGATCAGGTTGATGATGGCTGTCCCCATCGCCGTGCGGCTTGTCTGTGGCACTTCATAGGCTTTGAGGCGATAGACGCGGCCCCTGTCGGTGAAGAACAGGATGTAGTGGTGTGTGGTCGCCAGGAAGAGGTGTTCAATGGTGTCCTCTTCTTTGGTGGTCGCGCCGATCCGGCCTTTGCCGCCCCGGTGCTGGGTCGGGTAGGTGTCTTTGGGGACGCGCTTGATGTAGCCGTCGCGGGTGATCGAGACGATCATCTCTTCTTCGGGGATGAGGTCTTCGTCGCCGATCTCCTCGGCCTCCATCGGGACAATGCGGGTGCGGCGCTCGTCGCCGTACTTGTCGCGCATCTGCTTGAGTTCCGTCTTGATGATCTGGGTCACGCGGGACGGGTTAGCGAGGATGTCCTCGTAGAACGAGATCTGCTTGAGCAGTTCTTTGTAGTCGTTTTCGAGTTTCTCGCGCTCCAGGCCCGTGAGGGCGCGGAGCTGCATGGCGAGGATGGCGTCGGCCTGCAATTGGGACAGCGTGTAGCGCGACATCATCTCGGTGCGCGCGATCTCCGCCGTGCGGGAGGCGCGGATGAGGGCGATGATTTCGTCCAGAAAGTCCAGAGCGATCTGCAGGCCTTCCAAGATGTGCGCCCGTGCTTTGGCCTTGTTCAGCTCAAACAACGTGCGCCGGACGATGACTTCGCGCCGATGGGTGAGGAAATAATTCAAGGCCTGGGGCAGCGACAGCGTGCGCGGCTGGCCGTCCACCAGCGCGAGCATATTGACGCCGAAAGTCGTGCGCAGCGGCGTGTGCTTGAGCAGGAAGTTTAGGACTTTTTTGGGGTAGGCCTCGCGTTTGAGCGTGACCACGACGCGCATCCCGTGCCGGTCGGTGTAGTCGTTGAGGTCGGCGATGCCCTCGATCTTTTTCTGCTTGACGAGTTCAGCGATCTGCTCGATCAGGCGCGATTTGATGACCTGATACGGCAGTTCTGTGATGATGATCTGGTTGCGGCCCCCCTCAATCGGCTCAATGGTGGTGCGGGCCTGCATGATGACCGAGCCGCGCCCGGTCGCGTAGGCCTGCTTGATGCCCTTCACTCCCAAAATCAGCCCGGCGGTCGGGAAGTCCGGCCCTTTAATGAACTCCAGCAGATCGTCGGAAGTCGCTTCCGGGTTGTCCAGCAGGTGGATCGCCCCGTCTACGACTTCGCGCAGGTTGTGGGGCGGCACGTTGGTCGCCATGCCGACAGCGATGCCGGAGCCGCCGTTGCAGAGGAAGTTGGGAAACTTGCCGGGCAGGACGGTCGGCTCCTGGCGGGTCTGGTCGTAGTTGTCGGTCCAATCTACGGTGTCCCGGTCCAGGTCTTGCAGCATTTCCACAGCGGCGGGGGCCATGCGGCACTCAGTATATCGCTGGGCCGCCGGCGGATCCGCATCAATTGATCCGAAATTCCCCTGTCCGTCCACAAGCAGATAGCGCAGGCTGAAATCCTGGGCAAGCCGAACCATCGTGGCGTAAATGGCGGCGTCGCCGTGCGGGTGGTAGTTGCCCATGCAGTTATGCACCAGCACGCCGTTGGCGATAAACTCGTGGTCGCCTTCTACCTGAATGTCATAAGTGACTTCTTCGGCGGCTTCTTTGACGGCTTTGACCTGTGCGAAGGAGATGTCGTTGTCGGCCAGGTCACGGACGGCGGCGGCTTGAGAGGACGTGAGCGCGTTCAAGCCATTGCCGCTACGGAAGCCGTCCAGGAAGGCTTGAACGACGGGCGGCGGCGACTGCAAAACAACGTCGGGAAAGGAGTTCGTTTTTGCAAATTTGTCATGCAGCCCAAACACCTGGAGGATGCGGCGGTTGGCGGCGATACTGTGGACGCGCAGGGTGTAGAGACCATCGCGCTCGCCGAGGCCCGCGCTTACGTCAAACTTGCGGCACAAAATGCCTCGCAGGCGTTCCATCACAGATAGGTCGGCGCAAGCGAAACTGAGGCGGTCGTAGCCGCGCTGCCGGTCGCGGTCTACCCAGCCGTCGGCCAGGAAGAAGCCGAGCAAATACGCCATGTCTTCGTCAACCGTGATGCCGTCGGCGGTTTGGTACTCGGTAACGGACGGTGCGGCGGCGCGAGAAACGATGTAATCGCCCGGCGTGAGTTCGTCGGCGGTTTTCCAAATGGGAGTCAGTTCAGGCGTCCACACTTTGAACTGCTGGCCGGGGGTGCACCGCAGAGCAGCGCCGCTGCTCAACTCCACTTCGCGCAGGGTTTGCGGCGGCATGACATAGGCTTGCGTGACAGCGCGGATGCCGGTCTGCGTGTAGACTGTGTCACCGATGTTCAGGGCTTCAATCGGAACCTGGCCGTGCGGCGTGGAAACCAGCGTCCCGGCAACGAAGCATTCGCCGACGACTTTGGCGGATTTGCGGTGCTGGGAGCCGGGGGTGAGGTTCAGGTCGCTCATCGCCATCAGGATGCGGCGCTGGACGGGCTTGAGGCCGTCGCGCACGTCGGGGAGGGCGCGGGCGATAATGGTAGACATCGCGTAGTCAAGGTACGACTGACGCATTTCGTCTTCAATGCTGACATTTAGCACTTCGCGGCCAATGCTGACGGCGGGAATGGTCGCCGTCGCGGCCTCAATCGGGTCTTCGGGCAAGGCGTTGTCGGCAGGGTCATCTTGGGTGTCGGGGGTGGGGAGTTCTTCGTCGGCCATGGCTCATCCTTTACACAAAATCAAGTCTGAAACGATGGCAATAGTATACCGTTTTTGTCAGGGAATGTCAAGACGTGCGTGAGGAAGACCCACCTCCTTGCTTCGCTGGGGGCCTTCCGACGCGGGAGGATTCGCAGTGTGACGCGAGGCCGCCTCAGAAGCGTTGACAGACGACCTCCTGGTTCCCTGTGCGTTTACAGCTGCGTGCCGCCTCCGTCCACAGGAATCTCGGCCCCGGTTGTGTAGGTGGCGTGGAACGCGAGGAACGCGACGGCTTGGGCGATTTCTTCGGGCTGCCCGAAACGCTTCATCGGGTTGCTTTCGCGCATCTGGGCGCCGAACTGCGCGACCATCTCTTCCGACATCCCGGCCTTAAGGCCGATTGACGTTTCGATAGGGCCGGGGCTGATCGCATTGACGCGGATGCCGCGCGGCAGGAGTTCGGCGGCGAGGGTGCGCGCGAAGGAGCGCAGCGCGGCTTTGGCCGCGCCGTAGGCGCTGATCATTGGAATGCCCTTTTCGTTGGCGGCGGAGGTGGTGAGGACAATCGCGCTGCCTTCGGGCATCAGCGGCGCAAGTTTTTGAACCGTGAAAAACGGTCCTTTGGCGTTGAGGTCAAACATTTCGTCGTAGACGGCTTCGCTCGTCTGATCGAAGGACGCGAACCGGGCAAGCCCTGCGTTGATGAAAAGGAGGTCCAGCGTACCAAACGATGCTTTGACTTTGGCGGCCAGCGCATCAATGTCCGTCAGCGACGCCGCATCGCTGTGCAGGACAATCGCCCCGGCGCCGAGTTCCGTCTGCGCCGATTCCAGCGTCTTGGGCGTGCGCCCGGTCACAAGGACCCGCGCGCCTTCGCCGCTCAGAAGTTTCGCGGCGGCCAGGCCAATCCCGCTCGTGCCGCCTGTGATCACGGCTGTCTTTCCTTCATAAAGTCCCATTGTTCTTTTTCTCCTTTTGAGTTGCGTTTTTATGAACTGTTTGGTATTATATTGCATAGGATCCCCGGAAGTCAAGGGTTTATGAACTGGATGGTTAAAAAATCAACGCGGCCACGCGGGCGGCCCCGGAAATTCCATGCAGAAGACGCGCTGGACCAAGCGATGAAGGTCTTCTGGGCCAAGGGCTACGACGGCGCCACGGTGGACGACTTGGTGGCCGCAATGGGCGTGGGCCGTCCGAGCCTCTATGCGACGTTTGGGGACAAGCAGGCTCTCTTTATGCGATGCCTGACACACTACGGTTTGAATGTTGGGGCGCTCGCAGTTCAGGCCCTGCACATAGCCCCGGACGTGCGGGAAGCGGTCCGCGCCTTTCTGCGGCAGGCGGTCACGAGCGCCACCGGCGAAGGGACGCCGCGGGGATGCCTGATGGCCTGCATCGTGCCGTCCGTCGCCGACCCGCAGGTTCAGGAGTTTTCCGCTCACGCTTTGGCGGAGTTGGAAAAGGTGATTGAGCAGCGGTTGGAGGACGCGATCACTGCAGGAGAACTGCCGCCGGAGTTTCCCTGCGCCGCGCGCAGCCGCCAAGTGGTCGGGATGTCCATGGCGCTGGCCCTGCGCGCCCGCGCCGGCGTGTCCCGCGAAATGCTTCTCGCGGACGCCGACCACGGAGCGGGCCTGCTTTTTCTCTCGGCAGCGTAGGGCAATCGTATTCAGCCCCGGTCCCCCCTCCTTGCTTCGTGTGTGGCGTCAGGCACGAACGAAGCAAGAAGAGGAGCGGCTGCCGTTCAGTGCTGGCCGCCGGAGGCGGAGATGCGCTCGCCGGTCAGCCAGGACGACTCGTCGGAGGCCAGGAACAAGACGGTTTTGGCGATGTCTTCGGGCTGTCCGAAGCGCTTCATGGGAATCGTGGCGGCCACGGCCTGGGCGTGTTCGCCGTCAAAGAAGCCCAGCGTCTGCGCCCCTTCCGTCACGGTCATGCCGGGCGCGACGGTGTTGACGCGGATGTTCTTTTCGGCCAGTTCCACCGCCAGGACGCGGGTGACGGAGTCCAGGGCGGCTTTTGTCGCCGAGTAAACCACCGATGTCGGGAAGGCGCTCAGGCTGATGATGGACGAGATGTTGATGACGCTGCCGCCGGCGGGGCTGAAGTACCGAAGCGCTTCGCGGGTGGTCAAAATGGCGCCGAGGACATTGGTGTTGAACTCCCGGTGGAATTCCTCCTCGGTGACGCCTTCCAGGGGCGTGAACGCAAAGACGCCCGCGTTGTTGACCAGCACGTCCAGCGCGCCGAAGGCGGTCTTGGTTTCGGCGAACAAGCGCGCGACATCGGCGGATTGGGCCACGCTGCCTTGAACGGCAATCGCCTTGCCGCCATTGCTGGTGATTTCAGCGACGACGGCTGTTGCTCCGGCTTGGTCGGAAGCATAGTTGACGACGACCGACGCGCCTTCGGCGGCAAGATGCTTGGCGATCCCCGCGCCGATTCCTTTGGAAGCGCCGGTGACGACGGCGACTTTTCCCTGCAAACGATTCATCAGTGTTTCTCCCTGTCTTCATTAGATGAACATCTATTAGATGTTCATCTAAATAACAGAACAGGGGTCATGGCACATTCGTTCCCGGCGCGTTGGGTTAAATTTCCGCGAGACGTTTCAGGTAGGCGGCCAGAATGTCGCGCCGGAGCGTGAGGCGAGCGTATTTGCCTTCCCGGACAATTTCAATCAGCCCGGCGGCTTCCAGTTCCTTGATATGGTGCGAGAGAGTCGCGGCGCTCACGGGATGGGTTTGCAACAGGGCTTGGCACGGCATGGGATCGCAGCAGGCGCCGATCTGTTGGAGAATTTGATACCGGCGCGGCTCGGCGAGGGCGCGGGCGATCCGCGCGAACTGGTCATCGGTCAAGGGGTCGTCATTGGGATCCATAAACTCAGAGTACCCCAAACCAGGAGAAATGTTCCGGCAATCTTGCCGGGGCGGTTTCGGGGCGTGTCTGCCGACAGAAAGGGAGAAGGAGAACTGCCCGGTGCAGAAGTTTCTGGCCGCCGTGATCGTCGGAGTGGCCCTGGTGAATATGGCGTGGACCGTGAGGCCGGACTTGCCTTTTCCGCGATTGCCTGCTACAATGGGGGCAGCCCAACGAGTGACGCTTGGGAAAAGGAGTCTCGCCCATGAAGAACGCTTTCGCGCTGACCGGCATCGCGCTCTCCCTGCTGCCGCTGTCCGCGCACGCCAGCCCCGCCAAGATGAAAATGGCTAAGATGAAGCCCGCCAAGATGGTGACGCTGTACCAGGCCGCCAAGTGCCATATGTACTACACCCCGGCGCAGGCCAAAAAGTACAACTACGCCTGTCCCGACAGCAAAGGCAAGATGACCAAAGTGATGGTCACGCCCGCCGTCGCCAAGACCGGCATCGCCGCCACCGACAAGGCGCTCGCGCCCAAGAAGGCCATGTAATAAAAAAGGGGGCGCGGAGTAA
>CAZZVX010000063.1:0-16039 GCA_964657535.1 Armatimonadota bacterium
CATCGCATCCAGCGTCCGGTCGATCAAGGGATGGCTGGGGCTGCCGTTGAGCGGCTTCCAGTCGGCGGGCTTGATTCCGGTCGCGAATCTGTTCGGGTCGAAGGACGGGTTGGAGACCATCGCCAGCACCCCGCCCGTCTGCGGGTCAATGGCGACGGCGGCCCCGACGAAATGGTTCGCCCGGAACGCCTGCTCCCCCGCCGCCTGGACCTGTGTGTTAAGGGCCAGCGTGATGGTGCCGCCGGGGACGGCCGAGGCCGTGTCGAGGGTGCGCACCCGGCGTCCCCGCGCGTCAATCTGTACGTCCGTCCCGCCCGGCGTGCCGCGCAGGTAGGACTCGTACTGGCGCTCCACGCCCGTCTTGCCCAGGAAGTCGTCGCTGAAGTAGCCGACGGTGCGTTTCGTCTTCCACTCCTCGGCGTTGATCCGGCCCATCGTGCCGAGCAGGTGCGCGGCGAGCGAGCCTTTGGGGTACCAGCGGACCGGCTCCGGGCTGGTGCTGACGCCGGGCAGGAACGGGCGGTTCTCCTCGATCTGCGTCACGACCGACATCGGCACGTCCAGGGCTATTCGCAATGGGTCGTAGGGGTTCTGCTTGCCGTCCTGGACGATCTGCCGGATGTCGTCCGGCGTGTCGTGGAGCAGTCTCGCCAGCCGGGCCAGCACGACCGGGTCTTTGACGATGTCGGGAGTCGCATAGACGGCGAAGCGGGAGCGGTTGGCGGCGAGCAGCACGCCGTGTGAATCCACGATGCTGCCGCGCGGGGCGCGCGTGCGGATGCGCCGGCCCTGGTTGGCCTCGGCGGCCCCCCGGTAGTCGTCGCCGTGCGCGACCTGCAGGAACCACAGGCGGGCGATCAGCCCCAGAAACAGCAGGGCGACCACGACGCCGAACGTGCGGGCGCGGGCGATGAATGTCCGCTGTTCGTCAAACTCCGGCCTGGCCGCCGGCGGGCGCTTGGGCGGACGCAGGGGCGGTCTGGGCGAGCCGAGTGTCGCCATGTGCTGCCTGCCTTCCGCTAGCGCTCGCCGGGCGGCGGCTGGTACATATGGCTGTACCGGTGTGGCTCGTGGCCTTTGAGGTACCGCTTCTCGACGTACTGCGGCGTCCATTGGGTCGCCAGCAGGCCGTCGTCGGGGTTGACGCGGACCGTCACGTATTCCGGCTCTTTCGGTTTGGGAGGCGCGGCGGCGCGGCGCGGCGCGCTGTCGGAGCCGGCGCTGTCACCGTTCCCGCTGTCGCCGTTGTCTGACGGGACCGTTGCCGGGGCGGAATCCCCGTTGTCCTGGGACTGATGCCGTCGTCGCCGGGGCGCGCTGTCCGTGCTCGTGGTCGGCGGCGCGGAGCCGTCCCCGGACGAGTCGTACTGCGGGGCCATCACGGCCGGGGCGGCGCCGGGCGAAAAGGTCTCCTGGTGCGAATGGGCCGAGCCGGGCGGGGCAAGCAGGCCCGTGTCGTCATCCACGGTCGCCGTGGTCGTGCCGTCGGCGTTCTGAGTGCTGTCCGTGACCGGCGCCGTGGTCGCGGTCTGATCCGTGCCGTCGGCCGTCAGGTCGTCGCGATGGTGACGCCGATAATGACGGTAGCCGTTGTCGGTGGTGTCCGTGGTCGCGGCGGGCAGGGGCGGGGGAGGCGGCACCGGCGACTTGGCCGCCGGTTTGTTCCGCGCCGTCTCCTTCGCCATCGCCGCCTGGTAGATCGGCAGCCCCTTCAGCATGAAGTCCCGCCAGATCGGCGCGCAGATAGTCATGCCCCAGGCCCCGCCGCCCATCTCCATGCCATACGAGTCCTGCCCGGTCTTGGCGTTGTGCAGCGGGTGTCCGGCCCAGACGGCGCAGACGAGCTGGGGCGTGTAGCCGACGAACCAGACGTCTTTATGCCCCTGCGTCGTCCCCGTCTTGCCTCGCGCGTCCGGCACGTCGCCGACCGGCTTGCCGGTGCCGTCCGTGACCACGGCGCGCAGCATATCGTCCACCTGCGTCACCGTGCTCGGCTTGAGGACGTGCGTCTCGACGGCGGGCGGGATGTCTTCAATGGTCTTGCCGTCCGAATCCGCGAGGCGCGTGAACGGAGTCACGACGGGGTGATTGCCGCCCGCCGCGATGGTCGCGTAGACATCCGCCATCTCCAGCGGCGTCACGCCGCTGGAACCGAGCGCGAGCGACAGGACGGGGTCCAGCGGCGACTCGACGCCCATGACGCGGGCGTAGCGGACCGCCGTGTCCGGCCCCAGCAGTTTGAGGACCTTGACGGCGGGGACGTTGATGGACTGCGCCATGGCCTCGCGCAGCCCCACGCGCCGGTAGGAATAGCCGTTGTCGTCTTTGGGCGTCCAGAGTTTGCCGCCCAGACTGAACGAGACCGGGGCGTCATAGACCGTCGTGTTTTCCGTCACCACGCCGCTGTCAATCGCCGCCGAGTAGACGACCGCCTTGAACGACGAACCCGGCTGCCGACGCCCGTAGGCGGCGATGTTGAACTGGTTCTTGGCGTAACTGACGCCGCCGACCATGGCTTTGATTTCCCCCGTCTTGGGGTCCAGCGCGACCAGCGCGGCCTGATTCGGCCCGTAACTGCTCCCGGCGTTGATGTGGTTCTGGACTGCAGCTTCCGCCGCCTGCTGCATCGGCCAGTTCAGCGACGTCTCCACTTCCAGGTTGCCGCGCGTCAGGTAGTCCTTCCCATAGCGACTCTGGAGCTGCTGGATGACGTAATCCACGAAGTAGGCGGCGTGGTAGATCTGGCTGCCCTGTTTCGGCGGCTTCGGCGCGGCCAGCTTGATCGGCTCGGCCAGCGCCTTCTGGTACTGGTCCGGCGTGACATAGTGCTGTGCCAGCATATTGCCGAGTACAATGTCGCGCTGCGCTTTGGCGGCGTCCTTGTCTTTGTAGGGGTTGAAATAGGCGGGGCGGTTCGGCAGGCCCGCGAGCAGGGCGCACTGGGCCAAGTCCAGTTTGCTGACGTCCTTGCCGAAATAGGTCTGCGCGGCGGCCTCGACGCCGTAGGCGCCCTGGCCGTAGTTGACCTGGTTCAGATACATCTCCAGAATGCGCTGCTTGGTGTAGCTCTTCTCGATCTGGTTGGCGACGACCCACTCGTGAATCTTGCGCTGGACGGACTTCTCGCGGGTCAGGCCTTCGACGCCCATGTTGCGCGCGAGCTGCTGGGTGATCGTGCTGCCGCCCTGTCCCTTCAGGTCGCCGCTCTTGATGTTGCGTCCCAGGGCGCGCAGGATGCCCTGCAGGTCCACGCCCGAATGGAGATAGAACCGCTTGTCCTCGAAGGCAATCGTCGCGTCCTGGAGGTCCTTGGGGATCTGGTCAATGGTGACGACCTGGCGGTTCTCGACGAACAGTTTCGCCAACAGCGTGCCGTCCGACGAATAGATCATCGTCCGGCCCGGCGGGTCGAACGTCAGGTCAATCGAGGTCGGCGCGCTGCGCAGCAGCGACCCGATCAGGATCATCGCGACGATCAGCGCCACGAGAATCAGGATGGAGAGGGCCTGAAACCCGACAATAAACGCCTGTAAAACTGGGTGTCGGCGCTTGCGGACGGGGCGACGGCGGCCATTCCCGCCGCGCCCGTTTCCGCCGCGCGTCGGCGGCTTGGGCGGTGCGGTCGGTGCGCCGCGCCCGTTCGTGGGCGGCGCGGGAGAGGCCGGGCGTCTGGGTGTGCCTGTGGTTGCCATAGTGTAATGATTATTATAGGCCCGTATGGGCGCTTTGTCAAGCAAAGGACCACGCGGCGAGCGGGTCTCAGGTATAATAGCCGTATGTCACGACCGCCGCGCCTGTCCGTGCTGATGCCCGTCTTCAACGAAGAAGAGACGGTGGAGCGCATCATCGCCGATGTGCTGGCGCTGCCTCTCGCGCTCGAACTGGTCGTCGTGGACGACGGTTCCACGGACGGCACGCGGGCGCGGCTGCGCACGCTCGAAGCCGCGCACAACCCCTGCCTCAAAGTCGTCTACGCGCCGCACAACGCCGGCAAGGGCGCGGCCATCCGGGTCGCGCTTGCGCACGCGACCGGCGAGGTCGTGGTGATTCAGGACGCCGACCGCGAGTACGACCCGCGCGACTTCCTCCCCATGCTCGCCCTGATCACCGCCGGCGCCGCCGTCGTCTACGGCACGCGCCTTTCGCCCCAATCCCGTCGTCTCAACAATGAAGGCGGGCGCGACAAGTTCTTTCTCGCGCGCCGCCTGCTGCCCTGGCTGACCAACCGCCTCTACGGAACGCGGCTGACCGACGAAGCCACCTGCTACAAGATGTTCCGCCGAGAGGTGCTTTGTTCGATCCCGCTGCGCTGCGAACGCTTCGATTTCTGCCCGGAAATCACCGCGAAAATCGCCCGGCGCGGACTGCGCATCTACGAAGTCCCGATCCACTACCACGCCCGCACGGAGGCGCAGGGGAAAAAGATCGGCTGGCGCGACGCTTTCGATGCCGTCTGGGCCTTGCTCAAGTTCCGCTGGCTTGAATGATTATGACTGACACTCTCATTTCCATCGCCGAGACGGACGCCGACCGCGACGCCTGCTTCGAGATCCGCAAGGCCGTGTTCGTTGCAGAACAGAACGTCCCGCTCGAACTCGAACTCGACGAGTACGACGACACGGCGACGCACTTTCTTCTGCGAGACAGCAATGGTCTGCCGCTCGCCACGGCGCGCCTGATTGACAAGCACGGCGTCGCGAAGATCGGCCGCGTCGCCGTCGTCCAGAACGCCCGTGGGCAGAGTCTGGGTCTCGGCCTGATGCGCGCCGTCCTCGACTTCGCCCGGCAGAAAGGCTTCCGCGAGGCGGTACTCGACTCCCAGACTTACGCGATTCCTTTCTACGCCAGACTCGGTTTCGTGGCCGAGGGCGACGAGTTCGACGACGCCGGCATTCCCCACTACCGGATGCGCCGGGCGTTGTGAGGCGCCTGCTACTCCGCCAGAACGTCCTTGCCCTGCGGGTGCCGGAAAGCAAGATGCCGCCACTGCGGCCACCCTTCCAGCGTCGGCCCGTAATCGTCCGGGTCGTCGTCAAAGAACGACTCGTACCCGATCATCAGATGCTCGAACGGCAGTCCGACCGCCTGCGCGAGCGCATCCACCGGCGGCCCGATGAACTCCCCGGCCTGTGCGTGCGCCGCCTGTAATTCCCCCGCGAAATCCACAGGCGCGGCCTTCAAGACCGCGCCTAATCTCTCCGCGCTGCCGGCCAGCCCTGCCGCTTCGGCGGGCGTTTCCGCGACTTTGCCGGGGTCGTCGGCGAAGCGGTCTTTGACCTCCCCATCCTCAAAGTACGTGTAGCCCCAGTTCGCTTCCTCGGCCACCCAGACTTCCAGCGTCGGCGCTGCTAAACTTTGGGATAGACCTTTCGCGAGAACGCCGCTGTCCTGCCAGTCGTCCACATAGACTGAGACCCAGCCGCCTGGCGTGCGTGCGCCGACGAAGACGCCGTACCAGTCGTCGCCGTCAGGCAGACGGTCCTCGTCCTCCGTCACGGCGCTTGCCGCCTCGTCGCTGATCTGCGCGAATCCGTACTCGGAAAACACGCTCGTGACGGCCTCGATCACCTGCGCCTGGCTGGCCGTCCGCACATGGATGCTGATGTAGTCGCCGCTCATGGCAGTATTCCTTTGTACTCGCCGCTCTCGGCGATACGCTTCAATTCCCGGTTTCTCGCCAGCAGAAACCGGCGCATATAGCGTTCCAGGAACAGCGCGTCGGCAACCCAGCCCAGAAGCCCCAGCGGCGATGTGAACGTTAGTGTGTCCGTCATCCGTGTCCCGCCGCCGGGCAGTGCGGCGAACTCGTGCCGGTGCGTCAGGCTCCGAAACGCGCCCCGCGTCATCTCGTCCGCGAACACGAACGGCGGCTCGAACTCCGTCATCCGCGACGACAGCCGCTGCCGGACGCCCAGATGCACCGCCTCGAACGTCACGACATCGCCCGCCCCGAACAGTCCGGTCGTGCGCCCCGCCACCGCCCGCTCCCGCGTCCACGCCGTCGTCTTCGGGTGCAGGTCAATACTTCGCGCCAAGTCAAAACACGTTTGCAGAGGAACATTGATGGTCGTTTCAAGCCGAATGATAGGCATGACTCAGATTGGCCCAATTTCCACTTCACCGCCATCAACCATTTCTGCCTGAAGCAGCATCTGGCGCAAAAGGCGGGTGCCAAGCAGCGGCTCGCCATCCAGCGCCAAGACTTCTACCTGACGCGGCTGGCCGTTCCAGTCCAAACGCATCGCGTAAACATAGCAATCGAGCTGAGAGCCATCTGCAAGAGCGAAACTGTCGATTCCAACGGCATCGGCTTCAAGACGGACAAGTATAGAAAGCGGAAGGGCCAAGTCGCCGGCGAAGCCGGTATTAATGATAAACTCGATGAATTCTTCACCCGACGCGCTGGGGAGGGACAGGGTGAGCCGGGGATGATCGTCCCGAAAAACGCCGAAAATCATGCCACCAAGTCTTCTGAACTTAAAGGCCTTGCACCAAGAACACGACGTACAAGGGGTCGACGAGTTTCCGGTCCGATCATGCGCGTCCAGATCAAGCCGGACGGATGCTCGCCGCGCAGATTTTGCCTCGCCTCAGTGGTAGTTCGTCCGAGGGCAAATGCACCGGTGTCAAGATGGATAGCGACAATCTCTCCATTGTGGTCGGGTTCCAGCAAAGACTTGAGGCGTGTTTAGTAATCTGTTGCGCCCTGGCGGGCCAGTCCTTCAAGCGCCTGACCTGCGGTTGCATCCTGTATCGTAGTCGTCATGACTTTCTCTGATGGCAGAAACCCCGCCGGAACGTGAATTCCGGCGGGGTCTACTTATTTTGATCGTGCACCTGCCGTTGAGGTCGGTCCCCCGCGTGTTACGCGCGCCGCTTGCTCCGGTCAGAACACCGTCGGCACACGGGCAACGAACTTTATCGCTGCTACGTTCCCGTCCTGACGAGGTTCAGAAGTCGTCCGTTGCGACGGGTCCGTCCATCACCGCCGCGCTCGCGCGCCAGAACCGTAAAGGGCCGCCCCGGAGGCAGGGATTCAGTCTCCCAAAACCGGATTTGGAGTGCAGGACACCGGTAGCGCCCCACCTAGCACGATCAAACCGTGAAACTGATTGCTTAGTGTATTATACCCCAGATCACTGGAAGGTCTTTTCCCCCTGGCCCAAAATGTCCGCGCGAGTCAGGGTGATCGTCTTCTTGATCATCCGCAGGCCCGGAATGGGCGTGGTCGTGTCGCCGGGGATAGCCCCGGACGTGTCCAGATAGTGGTCGTCGGTCATGCCCTCGCCGAGCCAGCCGATGCGATCCTGCACGTTCGGCGGGCAGTCGTTCGGGTCCGCCGGGTTGAACCAGAGGGTGACGGTGTACTTCGGCGCGGTGAACGAGTACATCGTCGGGTCCTGGCTCATGTCCATCTTGCGCTGGAACTGGCCGTTGCGGCAGGAAATGGCGTCCTGCATGATCGTGATGCTGGGGTCCAGATTGAGCGACGAGAGCGAGAACGACGAGATGTAGGGCGTCTTGTACGTGGCGTCCTGAAGCCGGACTTCGACGCGGCAGCCGTCGGTCGGGACCCACTGCGCCTGCCCCGTCTCCAGCACGAAGCCTTTCGAGCCGATGATGTTCATCGTCCCCTTGACCACGAATATCTTCGGCGCGACCCGTTCGATCTGGGCCGTGAAATGCACGTTCAGCGGCACTTTCGTGTCCCGTGCGCGCCACTTGACGCGCGCCTGCATCTCGGCCAACTGCCGCTGGGCGACGGTCAGGCTGGACGCCTCACTGTACTGCTTGCCGATGCCTTTGGCGATATTGCTCTGATGCGCGGCGACGACGTACTGCCACTGCGCGATGGCGTCGGAGATGCGCCCCTCGGCCTCGTAGGCGTGCGCCAGGCCATGGCCGATGTTGATCACCGACGAGGAATCGTCCACGGCCTCCTGCTTCAGATCGGCATCGTTGGGGTGGGCCGCCGAATCCTGTTCGACGCCGTTGACCATGTCCTGGCCCCTCTTGAACCAGTAGACGGACATCGGGTAGTCGCCGATCTTGCGGAAGTAGTGCGTGAACGCCAGGTCGGAGTACATATCCGGCACATTGTCGTTGTTGGCGATGCCTTCGCGCATCAGGGCCAGCGACAGCGGGATGTAGCGCCGGTCCGAGCGCTGGGTGCTGTCCGTGAAGTTGTAGTCCATGTGCCACGCGCCGGTCTGGTACACGTCGGTCTGGTGCGGGTCGAGCCAGGTGATGATGCGGATCATCGGTGTGATCGCCTCATAATCGCCGTTGTGGAAGAACTCATCGGTGCGCACCCAGAGCAGGCCGGCGACAGCCTCCCGGAAGCCCGTGACCGCGCCCAGCGCGAATTCGATGGGCAACTGGCTGACGGCCTTGTTGGTGTTGCGGCTGCCCGGCTCGTACTGCGGGCGCTGCGGGTCAATGACTTTCAGCTGCAGAAACGCAATCGGCGCGAACAGCAGCAGGGCGATGACGAGCAGGACTTTGCGGTTGGATGGGGAAAGCATCTTACACCTCCCGCCGGTCGAAGATTAACACGGCAATCGTCAGCAGAATGGCCGTATAGACGACGGCGTACAGGACGTTCTGCAGGATATAGGACGTTTCGTTGGTGATGATGACGTGCGGATTGATGATCGGGTTCTCGATATTAAAGTTGCTGAAGTTCGGGATGATGCTGTGCAGGAACTTAAAAAAGCCCACCGCCAATTGGCTCTTCTTGTGGTCCGGGTCGTCGGCCAGATCCCCGGCGATGTTGGTGCTGCCGAGCAGATAGATGGCGAACGTCAAAAAGAAGTTGACGAACGGCGACACGAAGACCGAGAAAAACAGCGCGACGGCCCCGACCAGCGTGAGCTGGAAGAAGATCATCAAAACGCCTTTGGCGACGTTCATCACGTCGTGGTTGAAGCCGTGTTCCTTGATTATCATCAGGACGATAAATGCCACGCCCATCAGCGCGATGTTGGAAAGCACCGTCATCAGGCCGCCCAGAAACTTGCCGCAGACGAACTGCCAGCGCTGCACGGGCTTGGACAGGATGGTGTAGATCGTGCGCCGCTCGATCTCGTTGGGGATCAGATTGATGCCGAGAATCACGCTGATAAAGACTCCGGCTAGGCCGATGACGCCCAGGCCCAGACTCTTGATGACGACCAGTTCGCGCTGCGGCGTGAACGACGCGAAGGCGAAGCCCATCACGATCAGCGCGAGGGCGACGAACAGAAAGACCAGCAGAATCTTGCGGCGCATCGCTTCGCCGAAGGTGCCGGAGGCAAGCAGCCAGATCGTATTCATAAGTCGCCCTTGACCTCCATGGATTCGGATTTGGCCGGCTCGGCAAACCCCGTGCCGTCCAACTCGCCCTCGCGGACGGTCTCATAGAAAATGTCTTCCAGCGTGCGCCGCGTCTGGGTCACTTCCAGCACGTCGCCGCTGTTGGCGCGGACCCAGTCCAGCACGCGGTTCTTGCTTTCGTTCGTCGCGCTGGCCGTGATGACCATCTTGTTGCCGACTTCTTCGATGTCCGACGTGATGGCCTTGAGCTGCGCCCTGGCCGTGTCGCCGGCGTGGACGTTCTCGGCGACGATCTGCACGTTGCCGCCCGCGATCAGGTCTTCCACATGGCCGATGCGCCGGATCTTGCCCTTGTTGAGGATGGAAACGCGGTCGCAGACCATCTCCACGTCGGACAGTTGGTGGGACGACAGAAAGATCGTCCGCCCTTCGTTCTTCAGGTGCAGGATGAGATTGCGGATGTCCCGGTGCGCGATGGGATCGAGGCCCGACGTCGGCTCGTCGAAGAACAGAATCTTCGGGTCATTGATCAGCGCCTGGGCGATGCCCACGCGCTGCAGCATCCCTTTGGAGAACGCGCGCAGCGGCTTGTTCGCGGCGTTCTGCAGGCCGACCAGTTCCAGCAGATGGGCCACGCGCTTGTTTTTGGCGTCCCCCGAAAGGCCGAACAGGCTGCCGTAGAAGCCGACCACTTCGCGCGCCGACATATGCTCGTAAAAATACGGCGATTCGGGAAGGTAGGAGATTTTGTCTTTGACGTCAATATCGCCCGCCGGCTTGCCCAGCACGAGCGTTTCGCCCGATGTTGGGAAGATCAGGCCGAGCAGCGTCTTGATGGTCGTCGTCTTGCCTGCGCCGTTGGGTCCCAGGAAGCCGAAGATTTCGCCCTCATAGACATCGAGGCTGATGTCATTGACGGCGGTGACGCTTTTGTACTTCTTGACGAGATTCTTGATCTCGATGGCTTTCGCGTAGCCGTCGTTGGCCGACGACGCGGCGCTCGCGTCCGGCGATTTCACTGCCATAGTCTTCGTTATCGCACCCCTTTGCTGTCAAGTCTCGCCGTGAGAGGAGAGACGGGTTTTCATACGGGGCAGGGGTCGCCGCGCGTTACCGGCAGCGCAAAAAGATGATAATGACAATTTCACTTCGCTCCGGCGACACTGCCCGCGCATTAGTATACACGCGGTTGGGCGGGATGTCAAGGAATGCCCTGCCCCTTTCGGGAAGTGTCGGCTTCGGCGCTGTCTCCGGATTCGCGCCAGCATAAGGCCGTATCAGTGCCAACCAGCCATACGGCGCCGTTACTGTCGAGACTCAAGTCTCTTGCGTCGGCCTCAACAGGCGTGGGAAAGCCGGGAGGCGGAAGCAGCGACCGCCACGTTTTGTCTACGGTGTTGAACCTGTCTATGCCATTCGGCAGCATCAGCCAAAGCAAGTCGCCTGACCCCTTCGTTTCCTTTTTCAGCGGCCATACACTGAAGTAATTCCTTTCAGCGACGGGGAGAACGGTTGGAATTTCGTAGGTCTGAAATCCCGCCAGTGCGTCCCACCGCTCTAAAAACTCGCGCGGCTTCTCAATCCCGTCGCTGACGCGCAGCCAAACGCCTGCAGCGTCCGACAGCATCTGAGTGACCTGCACAGAGTTATCGGATGTGGAGGCGAAAATCGCCTTTTTCAGTGCCGGCGCCAAGTCGCTGCATTGGCCCGTGCGTGAGTCCAAAAGGTACAAATGGCCCGTAAGCTTCCCGGTCAAGGCAAGCGCCGAAGCGCCGCAAGGAGCAACCTGCCTCATGGGTAAGTCGGCCGGCAGGCCGCTGGCAGTATCCCAGAACTGCCATTGATGGGTCTTCTGGTCAAGACGAGCCACGGTGGTGCCCGTCCTGTCATCTCCCAGAATGGTCCAGATGGCCGCGTTGTTGTGTACGATGGAAAACGGGCGCAGCGTCCGCACATCTTCCGGGAAGGCAAGGCGGCTCCACTGTCCGCGAGAAACATCAAAACGCAACAGCCCGTGACCGGACGGAACATAAAAGGCCTCGGCTTGGCGAATAGAGCCGTCGGCTGACGCTTCCATGTTCCAACCCCTTTGCAGCGGAGCCGAAAAGCATGACCAGGCATGGCGAGCCACATCCCACCGCCAAACCTGGTTGCGATGGTCAAGCAGCCATACGGCTTGACCGTCCGCTCCGATAAGGCGGGAATCTATTGCGGAGGTGGTTTCCGGCACCACATTTTTCCATCTGTCGTGAGTTGTATCAAAGCAATAGACTGCGCCGGAAGACAGCCAGTGCGTCTGCAATTGCCAATCTAATACTGGTTTTGCTGCCTGAGCATTGTACGCGACATACAACTTGTTCTGCCACTGATAAAAGGAAAATGTCCGAGCATATCTGCTGAGAGTGAGCGACTTTGTCCAAGAATGATCTTTCAAGTCATACCCGCGCAGGATTGTCTGTGTTGCCTGGTTCGTCCCGGTCAGCCAGGTAACCCAGGCTTTGCCTGCGGACACATGAAGAAGCAAGGCTTGAGGGAAAACCGGCGCATCCGGGCGGTATCCAAAGGAAGAAACCTTGTGGGCCGCCGGAAAGTCCGCCGGAAGTTCCACGGACACCGTTTGCGTTTTGCCGTCGGTCAGCAAAAACCGCGTCAGTGTTGTGCTGGAAGCGGCAAACCAGGCGCAGCCGTTCTCTACGCCGATCATATTTTCGCCGTGGGCAGCAGATAAGGACGAGCCGAACCGACCTGTGGACGGGTCGTAGGGCCAGAGTGTGCCGTTGCGCTCCACCCATACTCGTCCTGCGGCCGCGAAGAGGCGCTGCAGAGAGTAATAACCTCCCGGCGTGGCACCCGGCAGAGAATGTTCCGTCCAGTGTCCGTTATGAAATTTTTGCAGCCATAATGTGTCTCCGGCCAGCGCGTAAAGCGTATTGTCCAAAGGCGTAACCGCTGAGACAGACGGCGTGAGCCAAACCTTTTTCAGGGGCAGGGGAAAGCGCGTTGCCGTCCCTCCGTTCTGGGGCGTTTTTATCAGTTGGCCTTGCGCCTCTGTCCAAACGCTTTTGCCGTCACTGGGGGGCAAAAGCGCAGTCGGCGGCTCCGGCACGACGGCGGCGGGGCTGACCCACCCCGGCAGAAGACGCGATTCAAGGTTGTCAGGCAAACGATAATCGGCAGTAACGGCTGCCGCCAGCACCGAAGCCGGTATATTCGCACCATCGAGAGGCGGCTGCGACCATTGATGCGTGGTTTCATCAAAACGGCGGACAGTGTTCGGCAGACTGTCCAATGAGCGAAAAAAGCCGTCTCCTCGGTGGTCCACCAGCCATACGGCGTCATCGGCTTCAACCACGCTGCGGCGCGGGCCTGGGTAGTCAATTCCATCTTGACCATACGCCTTATGGGAGAGCGGCAGGGAGTCGTCAGAGAGTGTCGCCGCGTTGTCAGGGTCGAAGTGTACGAGTCGCAGTTGGGTAAACCACGGCTGATGGTCATGGTCCGTGTTCAGCAGGGTGGCGAGCCAGAGCGTCCCGTCGGCAGCGACCGTCGCGCCCTCAACAGCCCGGTCTGTGAACTGCCGTCGCCAGCCACCGGTGCCAACTCGATATTCCGCCAGCCCTTCATCCGTGGCAACAAAGACACTGGTGCCGCCGTCCCGATCTGTGCGAGCGTAAAACCAGTTCGCCACGGAGGCATGGTAACGGGCATCTTTCAGAGAGACATCGTGCCATGTCCGACTATGCCGGTCCAGCAGCGACAGGGTCGCGCCTCCCGGATTAAAGGCCGTGCTGCCGACGACAAAGCAAATGAAGTCGGATGAACCAACGCTGATAAAACTGGGATAGCTTGTCCAGTCTGTGTAGGTTGGTTCCTGGTACGTGACCTCTCGCAGAGTTTCCCAATGCGCTGTGGCTCGGTCCAGATGGCACAACCCATAGCGGCCTGACGTGTAAACGATGGCCCACGCTTCGTGTGCTTCCACGGCCAGCGCGAGGACGGCATCCCCCGGCAGCCCGTCGCTCCGCGTGTAAACACGGAGGAGTTTCCCGTCTGCGGCGAGACGCTTGACTCCCATGGCTGTGCCGATCCATGTTTCTCCCGATCCCTCACTCGGCTTGGAGGCGCAGATTGGCTTGTTGACGTTGCGACTGTAGACGGACCACTCTCCCTGTTGCCCTGCCAGCGACATGGGCGGCGGTGGCGGGAACCCGAAAGCTGTCGGAGCCGCGTGTCCAGAATGAGCCATGAGCAGCAGGGCAGACAGCAGACAGGCGATGGGGCGATAGTGGAGCATGGTCTTTTCTCGTCAGTTCTTTTGGGCTTCTTGAATGAGCAGCAGATACGGATAATCGCTCGCCGGCAGTTTGAGCGTGACGGCGTTCGTCTGCCGCGCCGTGACTGTCACGGGAACGGGCTGGTCGCGGAGGGGGTCGTAAGCCGTGACGGTCGCGCCCAAAGCGTGTATGCCGCCGATCTTGACCGTGAACGCCTCGGCGGGCAGGTCGCGCATCACGTCCCGCGTCATCACGTAGTAGGGGATGACGAACCGGTGAGGGTTCACCTGGTAGGGCAGGAACGCGAACACGTCCCGGTCGTAAAGCGTCGGGTGCGCGGGCGTGCCGTCGCCCCGGAACTGAAAGTGGTCGTGCGCGTCGCTCAGGGACAGGATTTCAAGCGGGCGCGTCCGGGAAAGCGTGTCGCCCAGCCCCCGGCGCATCTGCGCGGCGATCCGTCCGACGGCGGCGAGGGCCGGGGAAGTCACAAGCGTGTCGTCGGGCGGGTAGATGGCGTCCGGCTGCTGGGCATACTCCAGAAAGTTGTCCTGCACGACGCCCAACGACTTGTCTCCACCGACGGCCCCGTACAGATCGAGCTGCGTCACGCCTTTGTTCAAGTAAAAGCAAAAGTAGCGCGCGATGGCTTTTGCCTTCACCGCCAGGGCGCGTTCGTGGGTGATGTCATGATCGTCGTCACCGGGGGCGATGTTGACCTCCGTGACCCAGGTGGAGCAAGGAACGACCTTGCCGCTGGCGACGCGGGCCGCTCGCCCGTGCCTAGCGCCAAAAATGTCCGTCGTGATCGGCGCCATTTCCCGTTCCAGCATTTCCGTCTGCAGGGCCGACGCGAAATACTCCGGGAACAGCTCCGAGTACGTCGGGACAAAGGGGTCCGGCTGGTAAAGCGCGTTGAGCGTCACTCCCTGATAGTTACCTTTGGGGAACGAATTGCGTCCTGCATAGGGGTGTTTGTCAACCGCGCCGATGCGCGCCGGTTCCGCACTCGACGACGGCCAGGGAATCGTGTTCGCGAAGCCATCCCCGAACTGCACTCCCTGGAAGTCTGCCGGGTGCGCGTCGGCGTAAGCCGCCGTCGCGGCGACGAGACGGCTCCAGACGCCGTTCTCATCGTACTTGGACGGCGGCTTGGCGTAGTAATGGTTGATGTAAAGAAACTCGCTCCCAAACGTCAGCTCGTTCCAAATCTCCATGTCGAAGCCTTTGTCCGCGCTGTTGGTCGTTCCCAGCAGATAAGAAACGAAGCGGGCGACCGTGCCGACATACTTCTGCCAGCCCGCAATTGTGTCCTGATCATCAAGGGATTTCGGGTCGCCGAAGGGGCGATATTTCAGCGTCGCCATCGGCACAGCGGTTCCGGCAGGAATGTCTTTCAGCAGCGGCTTAGACAGCGTCACCGTCTGGCCGCGAACCTGCGTCACCAGGTCCTCGGCGGCCCAATAGCCCGAAAGATTAGAAAGGCCGCTGTGGTCAACGATGAGGTCGCTGGTGTCGTCCAGTTGGATTTGTGTGTCGCCCGTTCGGGCATCGGCCAGAAGCTTGTGGCTGAAAAAGCGCGTCGGACACGGGACGCCCTGATTGGCGTTCAGCAAAACAAGCGGGCGCAGGTGAAATCTTCGGCAGGCGCGCAAGGACGCGCCGAGGGCAAGCGCATTGGTGATCTGCGACTCGTCCGCGTAGGCGAGGCTGCCCCAGCCGATCTCGATGCGGACGTGGCGTATCCCGTGCCGCGCCAGCATTTCCGCGACCAGCGCGGGGTTCTGGCCGTTGAGATTGAGATTCACGCCGGTGCCGTTGAGGAACGTCGTCGCGGGGACTGTCTCCAGATACGCCCGCCAGGGCTGCGCCCAGTGCGAATGGCTGCCAAAGGGGATGCGAGTGAACTGCGCCGGGTCGGTGTAGGGCGTGTTCAGCGTCCCGGCCCGGCAGCCGGCGTTCAGCAGGAGCAGTGCCGCTGTCAGTGTCAGGGCAAGGGCGGATCGGAGGGACATAAAATATCCTTTCACAACGTCCCCAAAGGATTACGGCAATTCCGGCAAAAAAACCTGTTTGCCGAGTTCAGAATCCGGGGAATTCAGGGTATCACTGACGAAATCGCTTCCAAATGGCGTTCCGAAACGTCGGCTTGGCATGAAATTTGCAAGGGGATAGACACAAAGCTGTTGACATCCGATCTTTGTCCGCAAAGGAGTCACCCCGTGTCCTACATTCGCTCCGGCCGCGCCTCGACTTTGCGCCGAGGCCTCCAATTCGTCGGCGGCGGTCATTCTACCGCCGCTCGCGCCCAGCGCTTTGTTCTCAGCCTCGCGCCCACCTGGGCGCTTTCGCCCTCTGACGCTGCCGCAAGGCGGTCGCCCCGTCCGGGTCTGCTGTCCCCGCCGCCGTTCCGGGCCTCCGAAGGGACAATTTAGCCGCACCGTTCAAGCGCC
>CAZZVX010000064.1:0-16034 GCA_964657535.1 Armatimonadota bacterium
GTGCCGCGCGGCACGTCCCGCAGGGCGACGATACGCGCCTGAAGTTTCCAGGTCTCCTGCAGTTCGAGCCTTCGGGGGACGTCCTTGCTCGGATACTGGCCGTACAGGATCGTCCCCGGCCGGACGGCGTCCAGGCGCATCTCCGGGAAGCGCAGCAAAGCCGCCGAGTTCGCGCAGTGGCGCAGGCCGACATCAATGCCTTCGTTGCGCAGGCGCCCGACCGTCTGCTCGAAGAGAGCGAACTGTCGGCGTGTCGGAGTCGGATCAGACTCTAAGGCCCGCGCGAAGTGCGTGTAGACTCCCGCGAACTGCAGTTCCTCGGCCCCGGCGATCACACGTCCCAGCGGCAGCGCCTCGTCGGGCAGCGCGCCGAGCCTCCCCATGCCGGTGTCAATTTTCAGGTGGACGCGCGCCGTGTTCTTTCTTGTGCCGACGGCTGCTGTGAGAACCGACAGTCCGGCCATGTCGCAGACGGTCAGTTCTATGTCGGCATCCAGCAGCGCGGGCAGTTGGTCCGGCAGCGGCGGCAGGAAGACGAGGATGCGGCCCGTCACGCCCGCCGTTCTGAGTTCGAGCGCTTCG
The DNA here is from genome assembly GCA_964657535.1 of Armatimonadota bacterium. Classification (GTDB taxonomy): domain Bacteria; phylum Armatimonadota; class Armatimonadia; order Armatimonadales; family Capsulimonadaceae; genus CAZZVX01. Next base: position 583 of record CAZZVX010000064.1, read on the forward strand.
TCCGGCGTGGTGACGGCGAAGAAATCGGCCCCGGCGTCCTGAAACACGCCCGCCGTCTCTGCGGCCCCGTGTCCAAAGGCGTTCGCTTTTACAACGGCGATCAGTCGCGGCGGCGCTGTCCCGGACGCATCCTGCGCCAGCAGATCACCAAGGCTTGTGTAGTTCTGCCGCAGCGCGGCCCGGCGGACTAAAACCCAAGCGTCGGCTGTCGTGTTCACGTTCAATCGCTGTCCTTGTCCGCAGACACGTCCGGCCCGGCTGTCCCTGATGCCGGGGGCGGCGGGACCGTCGGCGCAGAAGCAGGCGGCGGGGTGAGAGACGCTCCTGGCCGCTGATACGGCTTGTGGCGAGACGCGAGCTGCGAATCGGGCCGCAGACCCGCCCGGGTGGCGGTCGCCTCGGCGAGAAGTTGCTGCCGTTCCCCCGCCAGATCGCGCAGCACGGTCATCATAAACTGATAATGCGCCTGGCCCCGCGCGGCGACCCCGCGCCCGCCACCGCTCAGGCGATTGGTCTCAAACAAGATCGTCGGCACGCCTATGACGACGCAGCCGTAGCGATGCGCCAGACGCGCCGGGTGCCGGTCCGTGATCGTATGGCTGACGGTGGGGAAGCCCGCCGCCGCCATAGACGCCGCGACCACGGCCTGCGTGTCCGCACACGTTTCGATCACCGTCTCGGAGGCGCCGGAGCCGATCCCGGCGGTCTCGGTGAAGTCCGGGCGCGTGTCGTCCGGGTACAACTCGTGCTGATCGGTCATCAGGTCGGGCCGCAGTCGCATGACCGTGTGGTACCAGGCCTGCGTCTCCGGCTGGGTGCGCCGCAGCCAGTCCCGGTTCAGGTCTACGTCGTGCGCGTTGTGCCGCAGGAACGCCTCCGCGCCGTCCGGGTTCGCCATCGGCACCACGGAGACCGTCACGCGCCGCAGGTCGTCGGTGAGCGGCGCGTCGGGCGCGGCCTTGACCAGATCACGAATGAACGCGAGCGCCCCCTCCGTGCTGGCCGGTTCGTGCCCATGCTGGCGGCACAGGTAAAGCAGTTTTTTGGGTGGCGCTGCCATTGCCGGAGCGGCATCCGCGCCCGTTTGGGCGTTTTCGTCGTCGGCAGCGACGGGCGCGGACGGCGGCTCGTGCAGCGTCACCATCCAGATGTCGCGGCCTTTCACCGACCGGCCAATGCTGGTCAATTGCATCCGGCTTTCACCCTGCGTTTTATCGTAGGCGAGCAGCGACTTCAATTGGGCCAGCATCGGGGCGTACCGGGTCGTCCCCGGAGGCCGCTTCAGGTTCTTCTCGGCGTGTGCCGATGCGCCGAGCAGGGCGCAGAGCGCCAAAACAGTCAGGGCGGGAAGCAAAGTGGCGCGAGGCATCGGTTACTCCTTTATCACGGAAGCGCAAGTCCGGCGGGAGACGTGTCCACCCTCAAACCCTGGTACAGTTACCGAGATTATCGGCATTGTGACGTCAGGTTTGCAGGGGACGATTATTTACCTTTGAGGCGGCGGGCGAGTTTTTGGGCGGCGGGGCGTCCGACCGTGTAAGCCCAGTAGGCACGCTTGTTATAGACCAAATCCCATTCGCCGATGTATTCGACGTAGCGCGGGCTGAAACCCTCCTTGAAACGGTTCAGGCCCTGCAGGTGGTCGTCTTTTTCCAAGTCGGCGGCGGCTTCGCCTTCCTGACGGCGGCGCGGGCTGACGCCCCGGAAGTCATACCAGGCGCAGTCCAGCGATTTCGCCCAGGAGATCATCGCCCACTGCATGGCGTAGTTGGGCATGACGTTGCGGTGTTCATTGCCCGATGCGCCGAAGACGTACCACGCCTTGTCGCCGATGGCAAAGCAGATTGCCCCGGAAAGATATTGGCCTTCGTAGCGGGTCAGAAAGAGTTTCGCCATGCCCGTCGGCTCCAGCGCGTCCCAGACTTTTTGCAGGTAGGAGAGTGGGTACGGGCGATAGCCGTCGCGCTCGCCGGTGATGACATACAGTTTGTGGAACGTGGCGAGGTCGCCCCGCGTCACGTCCGTCAGCACCTCGACGCCGTGTTTTTCCAGGGCGAGTTTGATGTTGCGGCGGGTCTGGCCCTTGAACGAGGCGCGGATTTCGTCCAAGCTCCGGCCCGCGAGGTCCAGCTGCATGACGCAGCGCGGCTGCATTCCGCCGAAGCCCTGGGCGTCGCCGCCGATGACGGGCGCGAACCCACGCTTCTGCAGCCTTGCGACGACATCGGTGCGTTCTATGGGAACGGCAGGGTCAACGCGGAAAAAGGCCGCACCGTCCTGCCGGGCGCGTTCCCCGACGGCCTCCAGCAAAGCCGTCAGCGCGGCCTCATCCGCCCAGTCGCGCAGCAGCGGGCCGCGCGAGGCGTAGTAGTAAGGACCGACCAGAGGCAGAGTGCGCTGCAGCAGGGCGACACCGGCGACGAGCACGCCGTCGCGGAAAACGCCCAAGCGGATGGGCGTCCAGTCGGGGCTTTTGACTGCCCCCCATTCCCAGGCTTGCAGCACATCGCCTTCGGGAATTTGGCCCACGAACGTGTTCCAGAGGGTGTGGTCGGCGTCGCCCTGAAGCGGGCGTGCGGTCAATGGGGGGGCAGCAGGCGTGGAAACGGAAAGGCTCAAAACTGGCTAATGGACCTCGACCACTTCGTACACGTCTTTCCCCGACGGGGTCTGGACTTCGACGCGGTCGCCGACCTTGTGGCCGAGCAGGGCTTTGGCGACCGGGGACGTGTTGGAGATCTTGCCATCAGTAGGATCGGCTTCCATGACGCCGACAATCGTGTATTCCAAATCCTCGTCGTATTCCACGTCGTGTATTTTCACGACCGACCCCAGGGCGATCACATCGCCGCCGCCGATGTACTCGGCGATCTTGGCGCGCTCCAGCATATTTTTGATGTTGATGATCTTGCCTTCAAGAAACCCCTGCTGGCGCTTGGCGTCGTGGTAGTCGAAGTTCTCGCTCAGGTCGCCCATGCCGCGAGCCTCTTTGATGCGGTCCGCGATGGCTTTGCGCTCGACCGTGCTGAGGCGTTCGAGGTCCGCTTCCAGTTCCTTGTACTTGGCCGGGGACAGAATGATTTCGTCATCTTGCATTGTCGTCAACCTGGGAAAGCCGGGAAAGAAGATTTGTTGAGGGTGGCTTTCGGTTACTATACCACACGTCCGCTTCTCTGTCAATCTGCGCACGGAGTGAGCGCGCGTGAGAATTCTGCGTCATAGGGCCTTGTCGAAATGCGGAACAATTTCTGAGAAAGCCGCCGATTTGCGCCTGCTTGGCATAAATTATGCAATGCGAGGTAAAGTCCTATCAACACGAGGAGAATGACGATGCAACTCAACACGGGAAGGGAAGGACTTTGAGAAACGCCTACATCAAGTTCCCGGCAGACAGCGATTACGAGCGCGTTTATGAAACGCTGATGGCGCATTCGTCGGTCAGCCGCCTGTCCAATGGCGTCTACTGTATCCCCTGGGGCAGTCTCGCCCTGCTCGAAGCCAGCGAAGTCACATACTCCTTCGCCTCCGAAGCCGACCTCGCGAATGCCCAGCCGCTCTGGAATTTCGCCGCTCCCCCGACACGGTAACCACTCCGATGGCTGCTGGCTTGTCCCGCAGCAGCCCTGAATCTTACAGCCCCTGCGTGTAAGCTGTCATCCCCGCCGGATAACAGATCAGCTCGACCTGGTTACCGTCCGGGTCGTCCACATAGATTCCTGTCGTCCCGTCCCGGTGCGTGTCCACTGGCCTGCCGGCGGCCTCCGCCGCCTTCGCCAGAAACGCTTCGTCTACCCGGACAGCCAGATGCGGCGGGTGCTGCATGGGCGTGACCAGCGCCAGCTTCCCCCGCCCCAGCTTGAGAAAGGCCCAGGTCTCGTCCTGATACAGCACTTCGGCCCCGAATTTTCCCACATACCATCTGACCGACGCCGCAATGTTCCGTGAAGGAATTGCCACATGATCCAGCTCCAAACTCATACCCGCTATTATACCCGTCCGACATAAGCAGGAAGACCGGGCCGCAAGCGCGAACAGGCAGAAAAGCATACCCTCAGGAGGCTCCGCCATGAACATTCAACGCACGACGGCAATCACCGGTTTGATGATTGTCTTGGGAACGATCACGGGCATCGCCCGCGCGGACGACGGCGGATTGTCGTTCGGCGGCTCGCCGCGCCTGCTGTCGGGACATCCGAGCGTCTCGATGCAGAGCGAGATCGTGACAATGGCGGTCGGGTCGGAGACGGTCAAGGTGGACTGCCTGTTCGTGTTCCGCAACGACGGCCCGGCCTGCGCCGTGCGCATGGGCTTCCCAGACGAGGGCCGTGGCAGCGAAGACCCGGACGAGGAAGGCGTGGACACGTCACACCCGCCCAAAGGCACTTTTACTTCCTACGTCTCCTACGTAGACGGGGCGCGCGTGCCGACACAGATCGTTCGGGCGGGGACGCCGGGCAACTTCTGGCACACCAAGACCGTGCGTTTCGCCGCCAACTCCACGCGCCGCGTCCGCGATGTCTACACGCTCGGCACAGGCGGGCAGATCGCGGCGATGGGCAACGGCGAGTATTCCGAGACGTACTACATCCTGCACACGGGCGCCTCCTGGCACGGCCCCATTGGGCGGGCGGAACTCGACATCACGTTCGCGCCCGGCGCGGTGCGCGGCCCGATCCATCTTGTGCCGCTCAGCGCGGTCAAAGATAATGAGCCGCAGAACTACAACTGGCCGCACGGCGCCCCCGGCACGGTCATTTATCGCGGCCCGTCCGCGCCGACGGTGCAGGGCCGGACGCTGCGTTTCGTGCGCTCAAACTTCGAGCCGGGCTACCTTGACGACGTGCTGCTTTATTTCGGCTTCAAGGGCATGGCGCACTGACGCCGGTTCTTGACAAGGCCACAGAGCGCGGTTATACTTGCCGCATGGATTCCAACGAAAACGCAAAACCTTACGTAGTCGGCGTAGACCTGGGCGGAACGAATGTCCGCGCGGCGGTGCTGGAACGTGCGTCCGAAAAGATCGTGGCGCGCGGCGACAACCTGCCGTCGTTTGCCCAGGACGGCGTCTCACAGACGGTCGGGCAGATCGCCCTGGCGGCGGAAACGGCGCTGAAGAAGGCGGAAGTGGATCATGCCGACGTGCTGGGGGTCGGTATTGCCGTGCCGGGCCATGTGAAAGCCGCCGAAGGCATGGTCATGTGGGCGCCGAACTTCAAGGACCAGTGGAAGGGCGTCCAGATCGCCCAGCCGGTGCAGGACGCGCTCGGCCTGCCGGTCTTTCTGGGCAACGACGCGAATCTCGCCGCGCTCGGCGAGTTCCGGTTCGGGGCGGGCCGCGCCGTGCGCCATCTGTCCATGATCACGCTCGGCACGGGTGTCGGCGGCGGCTTGATTGTGGAAGGCAAGCTGATTGAAGGCGCGGACGGCGGCGCGGGCGAGGTCGGCCATACCATCGTCAACCCCGGCGGGCGCGGCGGGCGCGCGGCGTTCGGCTCCGTCGAGGGCGAAGCGCAGATTGACGCCATTGTGGAGCGCGCCGCCCGCAAAATCCAGGAAGGCTACCCGACATCGCTGACCGACATTTCCGACTACGACCGCTTCGGCCTGACGCCTGCGCTCATCGCCGCCCAAGCCGAGAAAGGGGATTCCGTCGCCCTCGAAGTCTTTGAAGAGACCGGCTACTATGTCGGCCTGTGCGTCGCCAACCTCATCAACCTGCTCAACCCCGAAATGATCGTCATCGGCGGCGGCGTCGCCCAGGCCGGCGAACTGATCCTCGCCCCCATCCGACGCACGGCCTACGCCTGCGCAATCCGCTCCCTGTCCCGCACCTGCGAGATCGTCCCGGCGGAACTTGGTGACAACGCCGGCATCATGGGCGCTGTCGCACTGGTGCTGCAAAAGCAGGGACAGGAAGATTAAAGGGTCGCGCCATTGATGTTTAGGTGAAAACTGCAGCCGAGGAAGTCGGCGGCGCGGCGGCAGAGCATCATACGTGTCACAAAGATCTCAAAGTACTCCGTGACAGAGGCGTGGGAGGTGTCAATCGTCAGTTCCAGGGTGATCGTTTTGGCCTCGTTGTCCACGCGCAGGTAGGACTTTTGGACCGAGAAGTTGACGCGGTCGTGAATGTCGTACTTAACGGGGTCTTTCTCTTGCACGCGCGAGAAGTGAACGTCGGATTTGTCCGCGATGATGACGGCGGCGGAGACGGGCGAGATCGGCAGGCCGTTCGGCTCCTCGTGGTTGCCGATGGCCCCGATCACGGTCGCGATCTCTATCGGCGGCATCCCCATATCGGTCAGAATCGAGAAGGACATCAGCGCCCCGGCTTCGACATGGCCGACCCGGTTGATGACGCAGCCCATGTCGTGCATATAGGCGGCGACGGCGGCGAGTTCTGCCTCGCGCTCGGCGTGGCCGAGGTTGGTCAGGATGGTCCGGGCGATGGTCGAGCAGATGCCCGCGTGCCGGTGTCCGTGTTCGGTGTAGCCGATGGCCTGCATCTGCTCATTGGCTTTGAGGATATAAATGCGCACCCGCGCGTCGTGGCGCACCTCTTTGAGCGTCACGTCTTTCGTTAGTGTCATGGTGTGTTCGCTTTCGGCTGTAAAATGGTGATCGGTGAGAGCGCGCCGGACTGCGCCCGGACGGAGCCGCCCGCCCCGGCGTCCCAGGTGATGCCGATTGTCGTCTGCCCGTCGGCGTCGGTCTGCACGGTCGCGGCGTCGGCGGCCCCGCCTGTCACAGCGAGCAGCACCACGGCACCGGCCAGCGGCGCTCCCGTGTTGTCCAAGATGCGGACGGTGAGTTGGCTTCGGTTAGTCGCCCCGCTGGGGTCGGGCGCGAAGTTGGCGTGCAGGGCGTATTGAAGCACAACAGGCGCGGGCGCTTGTACTGTAATCTGCCCGGTCAGATACTGGCCCTTGTAAAGCGCCGTCAGCGTTCCCGTGCCGGGCTTCAAGGGGATGAAATACCCGCGCTGGTTGACAAAGCCGACGCCGTTCGTCACCATGCCCTGCCACAAAATATGTCTGTCATTGCCGGACAGGGCGCGCTCGCCGTCGGCGACTCTGAGCGGCGCCGCTGTGCCGATGGGAACGGCTGACATAGGCAGCAGAAGACGCGCCGCGCCGTTCTCGGTGGTCTCTCCGATGCCGGGCATCTTCACATCGGGCAGATCGCTTTCCACAAGCAGCATATCGGCGACGGGCCGCTCCGCCCCGGTCCCTTCGGGACTGCTGACGACCAGGCCGCCGACGGCCATGCAGGTCGAGCCGCCGCCGTCAAAGTTCATCGCGTTCCAAGCGCCGTATCGCTGCATGATCAAAGCGAGGTCGCCGAGCGTGACGCCTTTGGAGATGATCTGCCGCCCATCCACCGTGACGACAATCAAATGCCGCCCGTCGCGGGTCGTGCCGACGGCGGTGCGCGGGTTGGTCAGGTCGGTAAAACCACTGTCAAACCCTTCTGCCGGGCCGTCAATGGCGATCTGTCCGTTGACGAGCAAATGCGGCCCGCCGCCGACCGCCTGCGCCGCCGAAGCCCAGAAATAGGCCTGCCGATTGATGTCCTGACCGGCGCGGGACGGCAGATCACCTTCCGTCCGGGGCAGAGCCGCGATCTGAATGCCGCTATTCACGCTGCCGACCGGGGCCACGCCCAGGACAAAGCCGAGGCGATCTCCGCTGTGGACATGCTGTACCAGAAAGTCCGCCCCCGGCCCAGTGGCCCCATAGAGAACGAAGCCGTCACGGGGAATCGCCGCCGGCGCTTGAGCGCCGGCGATCACCTGCTGCACCCGCCCGACGATGAGCTTGTTGGCGCGCACCGGCAGGTTCGTGTTTTCTACGATCACTTCCGTCCCGCCCGGACGGCCGCTGGTCAACGTCCCATAAATGGACGTGAAAGCAACGATCTCTCCCGCGTTCGGGACGCGGTTGAGGCCGTTCAGATAGGCCCGCTGCCCGTCCTGCGCCTGCAAGTCGCCCAAAAAGCCGAGCGTGTCGAACGAGACCGTACGGCCATTAGGCGCAATGCCGAGCGCGGCGCGCGGGCCGATCTTGGCCGTCGGCGTCCAGGGTTCGGAGAACAATTCGCCGTCCTTGATGCCGACGCCGAGCGGGTCGCCGGTGTAGGGAAAGAAGTCGGCGTTCACGGCGGCCAGGACATGATGACGACGCGCGTAGCGGCTCACGTCCTCGCGCCCGTGGGTCGCGTCGGTCCCGCTGATATGGTCCTGCCCCACCCCGACGCCCAAATGAACGCCAGGCGCGTCTAAATCTACCGTCAGGACGTTGATGACGAGCGGCGTCGTTTTGTCAATCTCCTGGGTCAGCGTGACGCCCGGCGCGAGTCGTTTCACAGTCGTGTCGGCGCGCGCCTCTCCCTGCGAGAGCGACAGCAAAAATAATAGCGTGAGGGCAAGGCGTTTCATCGTGTGCAGCAAAGATCAGACGGCGCAGACAGGCCGCCGGTTCCGTTGCTGCTATTATAGCCCAAAAGAGAGCATCACACGTCATGCCTGCTGCGGAGTTGGCTGGCCGCGCTGGGGTCAAGCATCCAGATGACTTCGCCGCTGTTGGGCTTGACGCCCGCCGCCGGGCGCTTTTCGCGGGCCGCGCCGCCTTCCAGGATGTCCTGCACGGCTGGCGCTTTCTTTTCGCCGTTGACGATAAACAGCACCTGGCGGGCGGCATTGATGACGGGGAACGTCAGCGTCACCCGGTCCACGGGCGGCGGCAGCGTCCCTGGCGGGCTGCTGACGACCCAGCGGTCAGTCACTTCCAGCGTCGGGAAGCCGGGGAACAATGAAGCGATGTGGCCGTCATCACCCAGCCCCAGCAAAACCAGGTCAAGCGCGGGCGGCGGGGCATCCATCGGCAGCCCAAAGAAATCCCGAATCGTGTCGGCGTAATAGACTGCCGCTTGGTCGGAACTCTGCGCTTCGGTAGGAATGGGGAAGATGTTTTCATTTGGGGCCGGGACATGGTTCAGCAGGATTTGGGCCACCATGCCGAAGTTGCTGCGCTCGTCGCTCGGCGGCACGAACCGGTCATCGCCCATGAACAGATAAGACTTTTCCCAGTCCATCTGTGCGGCCCGGTCCGACTGCGCCAGCAGTCCGTAAGTCTTTCCCGGAGACGAGCCGCCGGTGAACGCGAGCGTAAACCGCCCTCGCGCCGCGATGGCCTCCTGAGACGCTTTGATGATGAAGTCGGCGGCCTGAGCGGCTAAGTCGTCATCGCCTTTGCAGATACGGATGTCGGTCATAAGAAGCCTCTTTTCAAGTCAAGCGAGCGCCGCATCAATGGCCGCAAGCGTATCCGGTGTCAGCGTGTGGCCGGACGCGCCCGCGTTGTCCTCAACCTGCTGGGGCCGGGAGGCTCCGATGATGACGCTGCTGACGTTGCGCTGCCGCAGGCACCAGGCCAGCGCGAGCTGGGCCATAGACAGCCCCGCTTCCTGAGCAATCGGAACCAGGTTCTGCACTTTAGCAAGTTCGTCGGAGGCCAATCGGTTGCCGAAAAACATATTCTGGGCCGGGTCGGCGGCGCGGCTGTCGGCGGGCGGCTCCTGGCCCGGCTTGTACTTGCCGGTCAGTACGCCCTGCGCCAGCGGCGAGAAGACGACCTGCCCGATGCCTTCGCGCTCGCACAGCGGAATGACTTCCTTCTCGATGTCCCGTCCCAGCAGATTGTAGTACGGCTGATTGGAAACAATCGGGTGCAATCCTGCGCCCCGGACATAGTCCACCGCGTGCGCGATCTGTCCTGCAGACCATTCGGAGACACCCGCATAGAGTATCTTGCCCTGCCGCGCCAGATCGTCGAGCGCCGTCAGCGTTTCCTCCAGCGGGGTCGTCGGGTCGTAGCGGTGGCACTGGTACAGGTCAATGTAGTCCGTGCCGAGACGCTTCAGCGACAGATGGCACTGCTCAAAGATGTGCTTGCGCGAAAGCCCCCGGTCGTTCGGCCCGTCGCCCATCGGGAAAAAGACTTTCGTGGCGAGGAAGTACGACTCGCGCGGGTACTGCGCGAGCACGCGCCCGACCACTTCCTCGGACTTGCCGCGCGCATAGACGTTGGCGGTGTCGAAAAAATTGATGCCCAGGTCGTAAGCCCTCTCGATACACGCCTGCGCCGCCGCGTCCTCGGTCGCGCCCCCGTAGGTCAGCCACGACCCCAGCGCCACTTCGCTGACTTTGACGCCGTACTTTCCCAGATGCCGATATTTCATGAGTGTTTCCCCTCCAATTTCTCCTTCTCAATTCGCCTTCCCGTCGGTTTTTCCTGCTCTTAGCCTACAAAAATGCTGGGTTTGTGACCCAGGCCGTTTGGCAGCAGAACAAATCCGGGTAAAGCAGGCTACACTCAGCAGCAACAGCGAACGCGGTATAAACTCAGGCCGCGAGGCCGGTGGGAATTGTCAGGATCGCCACAGAGGAGGTGGAGCACTTGAACCTGGAAATTGACGTACAACAGACGCCGGATCAGATTCCGATCATTCACCTGAAGGGGGAAATAGACCTGCACACGTGCGGGGCATTCCGGGACACGCTCCGAGACCTGATCGAGAACAAACACTACGCGCTGGTCGTAAATCTGGCCGATGTCCCCTATCTCGACAGCGCCGCGCTCGGCGTGCTCGTGGACGCGGTGCGGCGGGTGCGCGAGCATGACGGGAGCATCAGCCTGGTCGCCACCACGCCATTCGTGCGTCGGGCGTTCGAGATCACCAGGCTGGTCAAGATCTTCCAGATGTACGATGACAACGAAGCCGCGCTGGCCGAGATTCGCAAGCAGACCCAGTCGGTCGCATGACACACGAAAGCGCCCCGCCGGACCATCCGGCGGGGCGCTTCTTTCGAGAGTTAAGGCTTCTGCTCCTGCTGCCATTCGTCGTGACAGTGGTACACCACGCCGCTGATCCGCGCGATATGCGGGATCAGATTGCCCGTATCGTGTCGCAGGACGTCGCGCAACGTCGGCGGCAGGAACAATGCCTCCAACACGTCCAGCACGCGCTTCTGCCCGGCGTAGTCCGTCACCATCGGCAGGGACACGCTCTGCTGCAGGTCGCCGGCGAATTCTTCGTCCAAAGCAGGCCGCACCCGCGCGGCGATGCGGTAGTAGTTGGCGACGAACCAGCGACGCATCTGCGCGTACTCGGACTCTTTGGCGACATCGCAGCCGTACTGCGCCGCCGCGCACAGGATTCCGGTGAAGCGCTCGTACTGATCCACAAAGTCGAGCCAGAGTTGGTTCGCGTCGCCCGCGACGCCCCGCTTGGCGGCGAGCTGGCGCGCGTTGACCGGACGACCCGAACCGCCGCCGTCGCGCGCCTCGCGGTAGTTGACGAGAGACGACTGGGCGCGGCGCGCGGCGGAGCCGGCCTGGAGGCGCATCCGATAAAGAAACGGCAAAGGTAAGTTACTGCGTATCATTGCGGCATGAAGCCCCTTTTATCCCCGTGCGACTGCTCCGGCCTCCAATGGGGCCGGAGTCCTCGATTGCGTTCTAAAACTTGCGGGTGCGGAAGTGCAGATCAGCGGCCCTGCTGGGCGACATAATTCAGGCGCAGGTCGTTCAGCAGCGTGCGCAGATCGCGCCGCAGGCTGTCCGGCACGGCCTCGCGCGGCGCAGATTCCAGCCGGGCCGCCAGATCGCCGACCGCATCAATGGCGATCTTGGCCTGCGCCAAATCGGGCTGCGCCTGACCGCTCTGCGGGTCGGCGAGCAGTCCCAGTTTCTGCCAGGCGTCCGAAGCCAGCAGGCTGATGCAGTACCCCAGCAGGCTGTAGGTGTCCGGCGGGGCGCCGTCGCCCAAGTCATCGCTGAACTCGGCGTCTTCCGGGGAGGCAAAACTCTCGACGGGAGCGGACTGTGGTTCGGGGGCCGTGGGGACCGGTGCGTCTTCAGCCCCAACTTCCGCCTGCACTCTCCGTTTGTCTACGAATGTAAAACCCTCGTCCTCGTCCGGCATTCCGCGTCCCTTCCCGTTTCCAACGAGCACTATTCTAGCACATAATCCACCCGCTTGCAAGGAAGCCGGCAGAACACACGAAAAAGAAATTTTTGGAGTTTTTCCTCCGTATCGTCGTCGTATAGGCCGTCAGTAGCAAAGTTATACAGGCAGTTTTGAGAGCGGGTGCAGCGCGTTCTCCACCTTCGACCTGTCGGGCAACGTCTGCGGGAGAGCGATTGTCAACCTTCATATGTGTCTTTTCGAGGTTATCGCAATACAACAACACTATTCCTTGACGATTTCTACCCGGCTACGCTATACTAAAGTCAGAATTTGAAAACTGATGACTATCGTCAAGGCAAAGGATGCTCCCATGGCAGACACACACACACTGTTCGACACACTCCAGACGTTCTCGTATGACGGCGGCAGAAACGGGCGGTATTATTCCCTCCCTAAATTGGAAGAAGCGGGCGTCGGCCCCGTCTCTAAACTGCCGGTCTCGATCCGCATCGTGCTGGAGTCGGTGCTGCGGCACTATGACGGGCGGCGCATCACGGAAAACGATGTGCGGACACTGGCAAACTGGCAGCCGAATGCCGAACGCACGGACGAAATCCCCTTCGTCGTGGCGCGGATTGTTTTGCAGGACTTCACCGGCGTCCCGCTGCTGGTGGATCTGGCCGCCATGCGCTCCGCCGTCGCGCGTCAGGGCCGCAACCCCGGCATCATTGAGCCGCTGGTTCCCGTGGACCTGGTCGTGGACCACAGCGTGCAGGTGGACGTGTCCGAAGTGAGCGACGCCCTGCAGCGCAACATGGAGATCGAGTTCAAGCGCAACCGCGCCCGCTATCAGTTCCTGAAGTGGGGGATGCAAGCGTTCAACGGCTTCTCCGTCGTGCCGCCCGGCATCGGGATCGTGCATCAGGTCAACTTGGAATATCTCGCCAAAGGCGTGCTGTCCAAAGACGACGTGTTTTACCCGGACAGCCTGGTGGGGACAGACTCACACACGACCATGATCAACGGGCTGGGCATTGTCGGCTGGGGCGTCGGCGGCATCGAGGCCGAGGCGGGGATGCTCGGCCAGCCGGTGTATTTTTTAACCCCGGACGTGGTCGGCGTCCATCTGAGCGGCGCCCTGAAGCCCGGCGTGACGGCGACCGACCTGGTGCTGACGATCACTGAGATGCTGCGCGCGGCCAAAGTGGTCGGCAAGTTTGTGGAGTTTCACGGCGCAGGAGCGGCGTCCCTGTCCTTGACGGACCGGGCGACCATCGGCAATATGGCCCCGGAATACGGCGCGACGATGGGCTTTTTCCCGGTAGATGAAGAGTCCTGCCGCTACTTGACCAACACGGGCCGCACGGAAGAACAGGTAGACGCCTTTCGGCAGTATTTCCAGGCACAGCAGATGTTCGGGATGCCGCAGGCGGGCGAGATTGAATACAGCCAACTGCTGGAACTGGATTTGGCGACCGTGCAGCCGAGCGTGGCCGGGCCGAAGCGCCCGCAGGACCGGATCAATCTGCCGGAAGTCAAGGCGAAGTTTCAAGAACTGCTCGCCAGCCCCAGCGCTTACAACAAGTCACTGGCCGACATCAACAAGCGGTTTGTCATCTTGACCGGCGTGGAGGGTTACACCCGGCCCGGCAAGGAACCGCTGTCCGGGGGCGGCGAGCAGGATTCGGAGACGCTCCCGGAAGGGCCGGGCGGCTTGGAAAGCGACAAGAACACCGCCATGCTGACCGAGATCGAGATGATGCAGAACCGCCCCACCCCGGACCGGCTGGAAGACGTGCCGGTGGGCGAGTTTCCGCGCGCCGTTGTGGATTTGCGTCATGGCGACGTGGTGATTGCCGCCATCACAAGTTGTACCAACACGTCCAACCCCAGCGTCATGCTGGCGGCGGGTTTGGTCGCCAAGAAGGCTGTGGAGCGCGGACTGCACATCAGGCCGACGGTCAAGACATCGCTTGCGCCCGGCTCGCGCGTCGTCACGGAGTATCTCAACAAGGCGGGTTTGCAGCCTTATTTGGATCAACTTGGTTTTCAGACGGTCGGCTACGGCTGCACGACCTGTATCGGCAACTCCGGGCCATTAGAGCCGCACCTGGAAAAGACCGTCAACGACAACGATCTGGTCGTCGCCAGCGTGCTGTCGGGCAACCGCAACTTTGAGGCGCGCGTTCACCAAAGCGTCAAGGCGAACTTTTTAATGTCGCCTCCGCTTGTCGTCGCTTTTGCCCTGGCAGGGACGGTGGAGATTGACCTGGCGACCGACCCGCTCGGCAAGGACAAAGAGGGAAACGAAGTGTTCTTGAAAGACCTCTGGCCGACGCTGGAGGAGATCGGGGAAGGCTTGAAAGCCGCCAACGACCCTGAAACGTATCAGCGCCTGTACCGAGACTTTGCCGAGCAGAACCCGCTCTGGCAGGAGATTCCCAGCAGCGTCGGGCAAGTCTACGACTGGGACCCCGACTCCACCTATATTCAGGAGCCGCCGTACTTTGACCGCTTCAGCATGGAGATCGGCACGGCCAAAGACATCAAGAACGCCCGTCCGCTGGCTGTCTTCGGCGACTCGGTGACGACCGACCACATCAGCCCGGCAGGCGCGATCAAAGCGACCTCGCCGGCGGGGTTTTATCTCCAAGTCAAAGGAACGCCGCCGGCGGACTTCAACTCCTACGGGTCGCGGCGCGGCAACGACCGAATCATGGTGCGCGGCACATTCGCCAATGTCCGCATCAAGAATCTGATGGTCCCCGGCGTCGAGGGCGGCGTGACGGTCACGCACCCGGACGGTTTGCAGATGAGCATCTACGACGCCAGCATGAAGTATCAGGCGGCGGGCATCCCGCTGATGATCTTTGCGGGCCAGGAGTACGGCACGGGCAGCAGTCGCGACTGGGCCGCGAAAGGGACGCGCCTGCTGGGCGTCCGGGCCGTGATCGCGCAGTCGTTCGAGCGCATTCACCGCTCCAATCTGGTCGGCATGGGCGTTTTGCCCTGCCAGTTCAAGGACGGCGTCAGCGCCCAATCGCTGGGCCTAGACGGGTCGGAGACGTTTGACCTGGTCGGCCTGGAAAACGGCATCAAGCCGCGCATGGATGTCACGCTGGTTGTTAAGCGACAGGACGGGGAAACCCAGGAAGTCCCCGTCACCCTGCGCATTGACACGCCCATTGAGGTAGATTATTACCTGTACGGTGGCATTCTGCCCTACGTCCTGCATCAACTCATTGAGCAGGACATGGTGACGCAGACTGCCGACCTGCTGGACGCCATGCGCCCGGCTTCGTTCCCCGTCTCAGACGCCGTCGCCCAATCTCCCGCCGCTGCGATTTAACCGACGGTCTTCGCGCCAAGAAAACCATGATGCTTGCTAAGCATCATGGTTTTCTTGTTTTATGGGCTATGATGAAGGCAACGGGAATGAGGGAGCAGAAGAGGGTTACTCCTCGGAAGAGGTAGAGGAGGTC
>CAZZVX010000065.1:0-15971 GCA_964657535.1 Armatimonadota bacterium
ACTGTGCGTCTGCGGGTCGGGGGAAGCGACGATGTCGGGGGCGACGACGGGGCGCGGCAGGTACAGGGGCTGGTACAAATCTTGAATAAACGACACGGGGCGGCCCGACACCAGCGACAGGTGAATGCCCTGCCAGTCGTCGTCCGTCGTATTTTCCACCAATGCCCAGCCCTGCAAATACGGCTTCGCCGACGCCGCGCCCCTAGCGCCGCCGAGCAGCAGGCGGTAGGAAATCTTCCACAGGGGCGACTCGGTGACGTAGCCGACCGTCACGCCTCGCTTCCCCTGCCCCGCGAAGCGCAGCGTCACCGTCCGCCGCTGGTCGTCCGCGCCGGCGGCGAGCGCCGTCAAGGCGGCCCGAAACTCCCTGTCCGTGCGGGCATCCAGAAACTTGATGATCTTGGCGTCGTCCAGGTAGACCGACTGCAGGCCGTCCGCCGTGAGCAGGTTCAGCGCCTGGACGGTGTACGCCTTGTCGCCCGACCCCACCGTTTTGTCTTCCACGCCGACGATCTGGCCGGTCAATGTCGCGCCCGCACTGGTCGTGACGGTCACGCTCCCTCCGCGCAGGCTGTTGAGCAGCGCGGGGCGGGTCATCGGCTGGGTCACGTCTACGGCGAATGATTGCAATGTCCGACTGATGGGGTCATGCGCGCCATAGGTCACGGGCTGCACCTGACCGTGTTCGTCCAGCAAGACCAGCGATTTCAAGATGTCGTTGATCTGCGCCGTGCGGAACGAGAGCGGAACGGTCGCATCGCCGTCCACCTGCCCGCCGCGTTCCGTGTAGGACACGCCGCTGGTGAAGATGGACACGGCCCGCACCGGCAGCGCGCTGTTCGGCGCGTCAACGGTCTGCGCCCCGGCAGCAACGGGCAGCAGCGAAGCGGTTAAGACAATGACGGACAGTTTACGCAGGTGTGTCATGGACACAGTTTCCATGCTGGACGGCATTTTTCCTGCAACTACGTCTGGCAGCAGAGCAGGCAGATCGAGCCAGGCAACTTCCGCCCGCTACGAAGGTTTGGAGACGCTTGGCGTACTATTTTTCCGTTTCGTGAGCAGAACCCTTGACGCAGGCCGCGATGGGCGTTCATACTGCGCTTGATGAATGCGCGCAAGGCCGGCCTTGTACGGGAGGCGATACGGCTTTGTCTGAGGCGGCCACACATTACGCTTGGGGCGGCTGCGTAACTCCTATCGCACTCATCCAGGCTCGCATTGATCCAGACTCATTTGGGAGGAAAACCACCGCCGATGGCAGTGCAGACAGCCCCCGCGCCCCTGATGGAGCGCGGCATCGAGACACGCGGCATTGAGCGCGTGCCGCCGGCCGAGCGGCACGACGCGCGCGCGTTCGACAACTTCACCATGTGGCTCTCGGCCAACCTGGTCCTGTCCGCCGTCACGGTGGGGGCGCTGGCCGTGCCGGCGTTCAACATGGGCTTCTGGGACAGCGTCGCCGCCATCGTGCTGTTCACCGTGCTGGGCGTGCTGCCGACGGCGTTCTTCTCCCCGCTCGGCCCCAAACTGGGCCTGCGGCAGATGACGATCTCTCGGTTTTCGTTCGGCATGGTCGGCGCGGCGATCATGGCCGTCTTCAACGCCGCCGCCTGCATCGGCTGGTCGGCGGTCAACGTCGTGAGCGGGGCCACGCTGATCAGCGCCCTCAGCGGCGGCCACGTCCCAGGCTGGGCCGGCATTCTCCTTATCGCCGCTCTGACTACCCTCGTCAGCGTCTATGGCTACAGCTATGTCCACCGCTACGAGCGGATCGCCTGGATTCCGATGGCGGCAATCTTCCTGATCGTCGCATTCCTCGCCGGGCCGCACGTCCATCTTGTCAAGCCTCCGGCGTACCACCTGGCCCAGTGGGCATCGCTGCTGTCCTTCGGCGCGGCAGTCTACGGGTTTGCGACCGGCTGGAGCTCCTACGCCGCCGACTACAACGTCAACCAGCCCGAAGACACGCCCCCCGGCCGCGTGTTCTGGCTGACGTTCCTCGGCGTCGCCCTCCCTTGCGCCGTGCTGGAGATCCTGGGCCTCGCCCTCAGCACCGGCTTTCAGGGCGGCGATGGCCCCACGCTTCTGGCGGCGGCCCTCGGCCCGCTGCACGGCTTCGGATCGTTCCTGCTCGTCCTGCTGGCCCTGTCCATCGTCGCCAATAACATCCCCAACGGCTACTCGCTGGGCCTGACCATGCAGGTGCTGGGTAAGAAGTTCCAGAAGGTCAAACGCGCCGTCTGGACCGTGATCGGGGCCGTGGCCTACGTCCTGATCGCGCTGGCCGCGCCCAAGAACTTCAACGACAACCTGGAAAACTTCCTGCTGGTGATCACCTACTGGCTCGGCCCGTGGTCGGCGATCCTGATCCTGGAGCACTTCGTCTTTCGCCGGGGGCGCTACAACGCCGACGATTGGAACGCGCCGTCCCGCCTGCCGATAGGCTGGGCAGCCATCTTCTCAATGGCGGCCGGTATGCTGGGCGTGTACCTGGGCGCGGCGCAAGAGGCGTTCACCGGGCCGCTCGCCAAGCGCCTCGGCGGCGTGGACATCGGCTTCGGTCTGGGACTGGCGCTGGCAGCCATCGTCTACCTCATCCTGCGCTCCGTGGAACTGCGGCAGCGGACGCCCACTGTTTAAGTGTGTAAGAAGCAATTGGGTCGGCCCCTCACGGGCGGACGTAAGCGGCCCAGAAGTAGATCAGCGTACCCGCGACTGTGGCAATATACCCGACGATGCCGAGTGGATTCAGCCACGCCGGCGGCTTTTTATCGGGCGATTTGGGGTGTTCCAGGATGGTGAGGATCATGACGAACAGGCACAGCGCGAAGAAGATGTAAAAGGCGTACTCAATCGCCATGATATAGCCGACGTCGGACACCTGATTGTTGATGCCGGTCAGCAGGACCGCGCTGGCGAGGGTCGCCGTGACCGGGATCGTCAGGCGCTCCTTGCTGAAGGTGCTGCCCAGAAACAGCGTCGAGAACACGACCAGCACCAGCAGGATCAGCGCCACCATGGACTTGAGCATGAACACGGAGTACCGCCGCCGCATCACGACGTGCGCGCTGAAGCCGGGGTAGTCAATGCGGGCGGGCGTGTTGAAAAATTCCGAACGCCCGCGCGTGGACGCAATGGTCAGGGAGTCCACGCTGTAGTGGACTCCCTTGAAACTCCATGACGACAAAGAGGCATAGGGCTTGACGTCGTCCTCCCCGCGCAGACCCCGAACGTCAGTGACGTAAGTCACTTGGTCGCGTGACAGGTCGTTGTTCTGCAATTGGATTCGCAGATCCTGCGTGTCGAACGGGTAGTCGTGGAGGTCATAAGAGGCCTTGAAATCGCCCGAAACTCGGTACAGACGGTAACGCAGCCCCTCGTCGTCACTCGCCTCCAGGGGCGAGGCCGAGCTGAAGTCCTCCTGCTTCACCAGACCGGGCAGCGTGATGTGCGTCGGCGCGTCGTCGCCGGCGTAGCGCATCCACAGGAACATATCGGCGCTGAACGTGTTGGCCTTGAAGTCCAGGTGACTCATCTTGTTGATGTCGATGCCGGTGTAGACGACCCGCTGCTTCCAGTAGTATTGATTGTCTTCTTTGAGGATTTGGCCTGACGCGGCCAGTTTTCCCAGATCCAGGACCTCTGGATGATCGACGGGAACCAGCTGCAAGGGCGCGGAGAAGAACTGGCGGCCTTTGAACATCCCCAGGCGGATCGGGACATCCATGTTGCGGCCTGCGTCGAAGTAGAGCGGCCCCGCCAGTCCGTCCGCAGAGTCGTCGGGGCCGGACATGGCCGCCAGTGCGGTGCGGACCGCCTCCCGGTCCCGCCGGCGGCTGGTCGTGGTGTCCTCGACGTGTGCCTGCTGCAAGGCGTGGATGAGGATTTTCGCCGCTTCATAAGATTTGGCCGCGACCCAGTCCGGGACTTCTCCGTAGCGGCTTTGGTACTCTTCAACGAAGTTCTGCCCGTCTTCGCCCAGGCTGTCGAGCATCAGGGGGGTCGGGGCCATGATCCCGTCCGTGAAGAAGCCGGGCCGGGCCTTCTCTTCCGGTTCCTGCGCGAACTGCGCGGCGAACGTCGCCCGACCAATGTCGCGGTCGCCCATGATCGGCATCGTCAGTCCTGCGCGCCGCACGGCCAGAACCAGACCACGCGCGTCGGTATCCGTCATCGCCAGAACGAGCATGGCGTCGTGAGTGGAGTGAGCTTGGAGATCGCTCACGACCGCCTGAATGGCCGCTTGGGCGTCGGGCGACTTGCTGGCGTAAGCAACCACCTGCAGCCTGCCCTGGTAAGCCCGGAAGCCGGTCAGATAGCCCTTACCCAACACGTCGTCCGAGTAGACGATTGTGGCCGATGGCACACGCAGGACATCATCAAGATAATGCGCCACCTGACGCGCCTGCACGGATACGGTATACATGGAGCGGAAATAGTACGGGTTGTCCTGCGTCACCGCGTCCGCCGTAGCCAGGCCCGTCAGGACCGGGAGGTGGGCGTCCCGATAGCCGGGGCCGGCGGCGGCGGAGGTCGCGCTGGTGTAGTGTCCTAAGACTGCGACGGCGGGGGAGGCGGCAATGTCCGCCACGCCGGCCGCCGCCGCCGCCGGATCGCTTTTGTCGTCAAAAACCTTCAACTTGAGGAGATGTCCGTCCACCCCGTTGGAGGCGTTCACCTCATCCACGCACATCTGCTCCCCGCGCAGCACCTCCGGGCCCCAATAGCTTGACTTGCCGGTGAACGGCTCCGCGACGGCGATGACGAGCGGCGCCCCTCGGCCGGCGTAAACCTGCAGCCCGGCCGTCGCCAGCAGCAGGATCGTCGCGTAGGTCAGCAATAGAACCGCCAGCAACAGAAGCACCTTGTCTCGCCTTCCCGTGTTCATCCGCGAATGGACGTCCACCGGTACTTCCGCGCCTTTTGGCACTTCCGCATCCTGGGGGACAGGTTCATCAAACTTATCGCCACACTTAGGACAGGACAAAATTCCGGGCGGGAGAGGGTTCCCACACTTCTCACATTCGTATGTCATTCAGCGCTCTTTCCAGGGACGCGACTCAAGGAGTCGCCGGGGGTATCTTTGGATATCTTTGTTCTTACCACCGTCCAAAAGAACCTCAAAATGGGCGACAACCTCGGACGCTATTTTGCCATACTTTCAGCACTCTTGCAACTGTCTCCGAACGAGTCGACCGGCAGTCTAGCGCAGCACTTGAAAAATAGCGTTCTTCACCAGGAGCGGACTATGCCTCTATGCCGGGAGGTCATTCACGCGAGGGAAGGCCACTTCTCGCAACAGGCGCACCGGGAACTGTTCGCACTGGTCCAAGCCCGCTCCTGGTATCGGAAGCGAGTCCCAGGATTTCTATCTTGGGGCAAACGCTGAACTATTTAGGCCACGTCGCGTCATCAAGGCAACTCGGCAACAGCAGACTCAACATCAGTTAGGAAAAACTCGTTCGTGACTAAGACGTTCCTCGTCCCGATGGTACTGACCGCCGCACTTGCCGCGCCAACTTCGGCGCAGCCGGCGACGACGCCGAAAACCGTTCCCATGCCCCTGAAGCACTTTGTCTACATCATCCAGGAAAACATCTCGTTCGACCACTATTTCGGCACCTTTCCCGGCGCAAACGGCATCCCCAAAGGCGTCAAGTTCGCCTACCGGCCGGGCGGCGCACCGGAAGTCGCGCCCTTTCACCTCAGTCAAACCCACATCCCGCACGACCTGAACCACAGCTGGCAGGCGGCCCACGTCTCCGCCGACGGCGGCAAGATGGACGGCTTTTTGTGGGGCGAATGGCCGCAGGCGCTGGCGTTCTACTGGAAAGGGCCGCTGCCGCAGTTGGACCCCGAAGACATCATGCCGGTCAGTGGGGCACTCGTGCAGGCGAACGGGACCGGCGGCGGGCGCAGGGCGGGCCGTCCGCGCCTGCGCGCGCGCCGCGCCATAGCCGAGTTTGACAAAGACAGCGACGGCAAATTAGACGTCCAGGAACTCGCCGCGCTGCTGGCGACGCTCCCCAGCCCGCACCCCGACGCCCCCGCCGTGCTGCAGCAGTTTGACGCCGACCACAACGGCGAGATCGGCCCGCTGGAACTGACGGCATTCTTCCGAACGCAGGCGCCGCAAAGCGGCGAGGATGAGGCGGTCGCCGCCGGGCAGCTCCCGACGCAGCACCTGAGCGCGCCGCCCGCCGGCCCCACCCCACCCTGGGTCAAGAACACACTTTCCTATTACGACTGGCACGAGATTCCCAACTACTGGGAGTATGCGCGCCGCTTCACCCTCTGCGATGCGTTCTTTTCGTCGCTGGCCGGGCCGAGCGAGCCGAACCACCTGTACACGGTGGCGGCGCAGTCCGGCGGCCTGGTCAACAACCCGCCCCGCAACATCGCCGGACAGGACGGCGTCTACACCTTCCCCACGATGGCGGAACTGCTGGAAAAATCCGGCGTCTCCTGGAAATACTACGACGAGAAGCCCGACCCGCACAAGCACACGCTTTGGAACCCCATGCCCGGCTTCCGCGCGTTCCAGAAAAGCCCGGCGCTGATGTCGCATTTAGTGGGGCTAACTCAATTTTATCAGGATGCCAAGACGGGCAATCTGCCGAATGTGTGCTGGATTGTGCCGACGGCGATGGACAGTGAGCATCCGCCCGCCGACTCGGCGCGGGGGATGCGCCATGTCACCGACCTGGTCAATGCCGTCATGCGCGGGCCGGATTGGAAAGACACGGTGATTATCGTCACCTGGGACGACTACGGCGGCTTTTACGACCATGTCGCACCGCCCCAAATTGATCAATACGGCTACGGGCCGCGCGTGCCGACGCTGGTGATCTCGCCCTATGCGCGGCAGGGCAGCATCTGCCACACGCCTTTTGACTTCACCTCGCCGCTGAAGCTGATTGAGGAACGATTCGGACTCGCGCCCCTGGCAACGCGCGATGCGTCCGCACACGATATGCTGGACTGCTTCGACTTCCGTCAAAAGCCGCTCGCGCCGGACATCATCACCCCGCAGACGACATTAAACTTTTCGGGAACAAAGACAACGCTGCCATAGCGTCTTCCAACGCCATTGAACAGGCCTCGTGCCATGCCAGCTCGAACGCTTCACTGCCCAGCGAACGGCGCGCACCGGCGAGCTGTCGCTCCACATGGTCCCGGTCGGCCCGCAGACGCGGAAGTCCGAGCCCGTTCCTTTGCGTTTCGGCGACCTTCCATAAATGGACAGCGGAACGCGCGCTGCCGGAGGCCGACAGCAGATCGGCGCAGGCTTCCAGCGCGGCCACCAGACTCGGTTTCATGCCGGCGTCCTGTGCGACCATGATACTTTCCCGGAGCAGTGTCCCGGCGCGGATCAGGTCGCCGGTCCGCAGGGCAAGCAAGCCCAGTTTGGTCAGACACCCCGAAAGACACTCCCGGTCGTCCAAATCCTGTGCCAGCATCAGCGCTTCTTCCAAATACACGCGGGCGATCTCGTACTGCTCCTGCGCCAGACGGATCTGGCCCAAGCCGACCAGACCGGCCCGACGCTTGTGCGGGGCGTGCAGCGCATCGGCGACCTGAAGCGCCTCGGAATGCAGGGCCTCAGCGCGCGTGAAGTCACCTTCCTGGCAGGCGAGGGAGCCGAGGTTGCTCAATCCCGAAGCCACGCCGTCCAAGTTGCCATCTGCCCGGCGTATCGCCAGGCTTTCCTCCCAAAGCACGCGCGCTTCGGCTAATTCGCCCTGAGAATACAGCACGTTGCCCAGGTTGTGCAGGCAGCTGTCCAGGTGAGGATGATTCGGCGCCTGACGGGCCACCTGGAGCGCCTCTTCCATCCAGAGACGGGCCGCCGGGAGGTCACCCTGGTGCCAGGCCATGGCCGCCGCCCCGTTCAGCGCCTTCAGACGGACTTCGGGGGCGGCGGCATCGCCGGCGCGGGCCAGGGCGCCGGTCAGCCGCTCCCGGCCTTCGGCGAAATGGCCGTGGTGCATCCAGAACTGCCACAGGTCCGCCGCGAGCGTCAGTTCCGCGCCTGCGCCCAGGCTGTCCCGGCGGCAGAAGTCCAGCGCCGCGCGCAGGTTGTCGTGTTCCGCCTCCAAACGCCGTAGCCAGTCGGCCTGCGCCGCGCCGCGAAAGTGCGGCTGCGCCGCCGCGACCAGCGTCCGCAGCCAGTCGCAATGCCGGCGGGACACATCTCCGGCCTCCGCGCCCTCGCCGAGCGCTTCGCGCGCATACTGCCGAACGGTTTCCAGCATCCGGCAGCGCGGGCTGTCGGCCTCCACGCTGAACTGGACGAGCGACTTGTCGGCCAGGCTCATCAGTCCGTCCAAAACGTCCGGGGCCGTTTTGTCATCGTCACGGCAAACAATTTCGGCGGCTTCTAGAGTCCAGCCGCCGGCGAAGACGGAACAGGCGTTCAGCAGCCGCCGCTCCGCCTCGGAAAGCAGGTCATAACTCCAGTCCAGCAGCGCGCGCAGGGTCTGCTGACGTGCGGCCCCGGCCCGGCGGCCATGTCCCAGCAGCCGCAGGCTGTCGCCTAAGCGTTCCGTGATTTGCTTCGGGCTGAGAATGCGCACGCGGGCGGCTGCCAGTTCCAGCGCCAGAGGAATACCGTCCAATCGGCAGCAGATTTCGGCAATGTCGGCGGCGTTCTCCGCAGACAGCGCGAAGCCCGGCTGCACCGCCGCCGCCCGCTCCACGAACAGCAGCACAGCGGGCGAGTCAGCGATCACGCCGGGCCGGGCCGACTTGCCGAGCGGGGGAAGCGGCAGCGGCGCGACGGCCCAGGTGGTTTCCCCCGTCACTCCCAGCGCCTGGCGGCTGGTCGCCACGATCCGCAGCAGGGGGCAGCGCGACAGCAGAAAGTCGGCAGCGCGCACGCAGGCATCTATCAAATGCTCGCAGTTGTCCAGGACAAGAAGCAGACGCTTCTCGCGCAGGGCGGCGGATAGGGTTTCCAGGACGCTCACCCCCACCTGTTCGGACAGCCCAAAGATGCCGGCGACGACCGCCGGGACCATGCCCGGATCGGACACCGGGGCCAGTTCCACGAACCAGACGCCGTCCGGCTGATCCTGCGCCCAGTCTTCCGCGACTTGTATGGCAAGGCGCGTCTTGCCGACTCCGCCCAGGCCCATCAACGTCACCAGGCGCGATTGGAACAGGCGCACGCCGATCTCTTCTAGGTCGTGTTCCCGCCCCACCAGCGCCGTCAGCGGTCGGGGCAGCGCGCTTGCCGACAGCAGCCGCTCTTCGGGCAGCGGCGCGACCGCAGGCATCGGGGCGGGCAGCGGCTCGGAACGGCGCGCATCTGCGCGGATCTTCCGATACAGGGCGCGAGTCTCGGCGGCCGGCTCCATGCGCAGCTCCCGCTGCAGCAGCAAGCGCATCTCGCGGAAGACCCAGATCGCGTCGCCGGGACTGCCGTCCCGCGCCAGCGCCGTCATCAAGTCCCGCTGGACCGCTTCCCGGAACGGGTCCGCCGCCACGACCCGGCGCAGCCATTCGGCGGCCTGCGCCCAGCGCTCCTGCGCCAGCGCCAGCGCCGCCAGCCGTTCCAGCGCCGACAAACACGCCTGCTCCCGCTGCTGCCGCTCCGGCAGTATCCATTCCTCCAGGCAGTCTTCCAGCAGAGGCTTTTGGTGGAGAACGACCGCCTGTGCGAGAGACAGTTCATCCCCCCTTTTCAGGGCGTCATCGAACGTCAGAACATCCACAAACGAATTCCCCAAATCCAGGCACAGGGTACGGGATGTCGGCGCAAGCAGTCGTTCCCGCTCCGGCCCCAGCGCGCGCCGGAGGTCGGTCAGCGTCTGGCGCAGGCTGACGAGTGAGTTTTCTTCGGTGCTGTCGGGCCAGAGTGTCCCCGCCAGCCAGGAACGCTCGACGGAGCGCCCGGCGCGCAGGGCGAGCAGCGCGAGCAGCCACAGTCCCCGGCGCGAGCGCAGGTGCGGCAGCGCGACGCCGCCGAGATACACCTTCATCGGCCCAAAAAGACGGATATTGAGGGCTGTCGCTTCGGAAGCGACAGCCGCAGGAATAACAGGAATAAAAGGGAGCAAGCCAAGCGGCGCTTCTTGCGGCTCTGCCATAGGTTTCTCCAAAAATACTTGCCTATGAACTTCCACGCTTCGTCACGCTTTTCCTGCATTCTTGTCAACGCCCGCGTCGGAGTTGCTGGGAGGATTCCGATCCTGCACGCACCTCAGCGCCCGTTGTTTCGGCAACGCGCGAGGTGCAGATAGACCAACGCGCCCGTGACGTTTTCAACCAAAAACGCGGTCGAGAGGGTGGCGTGGAATTCGGGCCGGGTGAAGCGGAAGAAGGGGATGCCGCCGTCGTGTTCGCCCTCCTTTTGGCCGAACAGCCGGGTCAGCAGCGAGTGCTGATAGGCCGAAAGCACGAGCGGCGACTGGGCCTTGCCGACGCGGGCCAGTTCCGCAACGGCCTGAAGACGGGCGGCCTCACCCGGCACGTGTTCGAGGACCTGGCAGGAAACGACGCGGTCGAAGACGGCGGCGGAGAACGGCAGGCGGCACAGGTCGGCCTGGACGAGATGGGTGTTGGTGACGCCTGCGGCCTGTAATTTACGCGCGTTGACGCGCAGCGACTCGAACGAGAAATCTATGGCGACGAGTGCGCGCACCCGCCGGGCCAGGGTGCGCGTCATCCGCCCGGTGCCGCAGCCCGCTTCCAGGAGCAAGTCGCCCGACTGCGGCTTGAGGTTTCTCAGCACAAGGGGAATTTCCACCTTGCCAAACAGATGAAGAAAGGCCATGCGGTCATAGTCTTCGACCTGCGCGTCACGGGCGGCGATCTCGGACTCCTGGGCCGCGAGCAGCGTGCTCGGCAGCAGGCGCGGGATGCCCCCCTCGATGGGATACACGCGGCCCGCGCCGTCGGTGAGCAGGCCGTCGCGCACGTCGCCGCCGTCCTGGCGGCTGACGGTCAGTGTCAAAGGCGAGCCGTCGTCGGGCGAAGCCAGGAGCGGCAATAGATTGTTACGCATAATAAGGGGCGGGGCGTCAGGGCGCACCGTCCGGCGCGGGTACGGGGGCAGTCGGCGCGGCAGGCGCCGTCACCGTCACGCGCACCAGAAAGTCCTGCGGCTGATCCTCCTGCGGCCAGGCCAGCCGCCGCCGGGCAGACTGCTTGGCTGCTGCGGAATCCAGAAACTGCGTGGCGGCCCCTAGAGGAACAATCTGGGTCACCAGGACGGTCCACGCCTGCGGCGGGCGGACGCCCGCCCCGTCGGGCGACGGCAGCAGCAGCCCCGCCTGAAACGTCAGGGCGGTCTGCGCGTTCGGCAGCAGGCGCAGGTTCAGCCGATACGTTTCGGGCCGCGCCGGGTCGCCGACCGTGACGACAAAGGGCCGGTTCGGGATTACGTCCTGCTCGGCGGAAACGCCAATCTGCGGCCCATCCCCCTGAGCAGGCAGCAAAGACACGGTGACGTGCCAACCAGTCGGCGTTGGCAACGGCGCTACGATCTCATTATTGTCGGCGGCGGCGACGCGCGCCCGGAACGCGGCCAGGCCTTCGGGCGTCCCGCGCACCAGCAGGATATGGCTGATGTCCTGCGGCACGATGTCCGTCAGCCCCGGCGGGAACGTCGGGTCCGGGTCGGTCTTCTTGAACCCGTCCCGCGTAAAGCCGTGGCGCGTGTAATGGGTCAGCCCCAGGCGGGCGAAGACCTGCGAGGGGGACGCATGGACGACGCTCATCCGCTCCCAGCGGTAGGCCGTCTGCCGCGCCTGAGCCGGCCCGGCCAGAACAATCAGCACGACCCAAACAAACCATCTCAACGACTTAGGCATGGCACGTTCGCATTCTAAATCTACGCGCGGCCCGTTCAGGGCGCGGCTTCCGACTGCCGCAGGTCCTTCAAGTTAAACTGGACGCTGCGACGCCCGTTCCACTCGTTGATCTGCGGTGCATACACGGCTTCCAGCGTGTCGCCGGGGCCGACGCGATCCGTCCAGTGGCCCTGGCCCCAGGCGATGCAGTCGGTCGGGTCCATCGCTTCGGCGCGGACGCGCATCTTCAGGTGCGACAGGTCCTTGCCGATGCGCTTGGCCTCGCAGATGAGCAGGTCGCGCGACGCAAAGCGCGGCTCCGGGTTCGCTTCCCCGAACGGCGCCAGGGCGAGCCACTCGTCCAGCAGGTGCAGGTCAATCTGCGACGGGTCCACGTCGCCGTCATGGGCCAGACGCGGGACGAAATGCTCCGGCGTCAGCACCTCGGCGGCGTGGGCGTTGATCAGCATCTCGAACGCTTCCAGGTTCTCCATGTTCATGGAAAGCCCCGCCGCCATCCCGTGGCCGCCGCAGGTCTCCAGCAGGTCTTTGCAGACCTGGATGCCCCGGAACATATCGAATCCGGGGATGGAGCGGGCGGAGCCTTTGCCCCAGGTCTCGGCCTCGTTGACGCCGATCACGATGGCGGGCCGGTGGTAGGTCTCCACCAGCTTGCCGGCGACGATGCCGACCACCCCCGCGTTCCAGCCGGGGGACGCGATCACCAGCACCTTCACGTCGTCCAGCTCACGCTCGGCGAGCAGGGCCTGCGCCTCGCCGATGATGCGCCGCTGCGTGGCCTGGCGCTCGATGTTGCAGGCGTTGAGTTTGTCCACGAGCAGCCGCGCTTCTTCCGGGTCGCCGGTCAGCATCAGGTCCAGCGCGATAGCGGCGTCGTCGAGCCGCCCGACGGCGTTGATGCGCGGGCCGATGCCGTAGCCGACGGCCTCCGAGGTCAATGGCTTGTCCGTGTTGACGCCCGCGCCGTCCAGCAGCGCCCGGAGGCCGACCTTGCGCGTCCGGGCGAGCGCCTTCAGACCGAACGACGCGAAAACGCGGTTCTCGCCGAGCAGGGGCATGACGTCGGCGACGGTGCCGCAGGCGACCAGGTCTAAAAACTTGGTGATGAAGGCGTTCTCATGTTCGGGCCGCAGCAGGCGCGTCACGGACTGCATCACCTTGAACGCGACGCCGACGCCGGCCAGGCTGGGGAACGGGTAGGTCGAATCGTGTCGGTGCGGGTTGACCACGGCATACGCGGGCGGCAGGGTCGCGCCCGGCTCATGGTGGTCGGTGACGACGACCGTCATGCCTAAACTGTTGGCGAGCGCGACGGCCTCGTGCGACTGGATGCCGCAGTCCGATGTCACGACCAACTGCGCGCCCTGCTCGTGCGCCCACTGCACGCCGACGGTGCGCAAGTCGTAGCCGTCCTTGCTCCGGTGCGGCACCCGATAGATCAACTTCGCGCCGAGCGCCGTCAGCGCCCGAACATAGACCGCCGTGCTGGTGACGCCGTCCACGTCGTAATCGCCGTAGACGAAGATCGTCTCCTGGGCCTGCACCGCGTCCGCGATGCGCCGAGCCGCCTTGTCCATGTCCGGCAGGCCGAACGGGTCATGCAGGTGGCGCAGGTCGGGCCGCAGGAAGGCGTCGGCCAGGGCCGGGTCGCTCAGGCCGCGATTGACCAGCAGCCGGGCCGTCAGAGGCTGCACGCGCAGCTCCCGCTCCAGCGTCGCGATGGCCTTCGCGTCGGCCTCCGGCGCCGTCCAGATTGTCCGCGTCCTTGAGAGCATAGTGTGGTTTACGGAGAGTCGCCGTCGAGCCGTCGTCCCAGGATGACCAGGTCACGCTCGACCCCGTCGAGTTCCGCCACGCGCGGCAGCAGTCCCCAGCGCGCGAATCCCAGGCTTTCACTGAGCCGCAGGCTGGCCGCGTTGTGCGCGAACGAGATGTACAGCAGCGTCTTCAGTCCCATGTGTGGGCCGCGCCGGATCGCTTCCGTCAGCAGCGTCCGCCCGACGCCCTGCCCCTGCCGGTCCGGGGCGACATACACGCTGACTTCCGCCGTCGCCGCATACGCGGGCCGTCCGTAGTACATCCGAAACCCCAGCCAGCCGGCGACTCGACGCCCTTCCAGCGCGACCCAGAGCGGGTACTTATCCGGCGTGAACTGCCGGAACCAGAGACGGCGGCTTTCCACAGTGACCGGCTCCAGGTCCGCCGTCGCCATCCGCCCCGGAACGGCGGAGTTATAAATCTCCACCACCGACGGCAAATCCGAGTTCACCGCGTCACGGATGGTCATCGGGCCGCCTCTGCCTCAGAACCGCCGCGCGGGCCGCTTCTTCTTCGGGCGAATCTTACCGGCCTCCGCATCGGCGGCGGTCGCGGGCCGGCTGAATTCGCCGACGGTGCGGCCCGTCGGGTTCGGCGCGGGGCGGCTGGGCAGAGGCCGGGCGCTGCCGCCGCTGGGAATGGTCGCCGTGCCGTTGCCGCCGGCGGCGGCCAGAACGGGCGCGGGGGAACGCGGCTGGCGCTTGGCGAGCCAGTTCTCCCAGTCCACCAGAATGGACGCGGCGTTGAAAATGGACGAGTAGGTCCCGCTGATGATACCGATCAACAGCGCGACATTGAGCAGGCGCGTCGTCTGCCCGCCGAAGATGACCAGGGCCAGCAGCGTCATAATGACCGTCAGCGACGTGTTCAGCGACCGGGCCAGCGTCTGGTTGATGGAGCGGTTCACGAGCGGCTCGAACGCCTCGCCGCGAGACTTGTGACGTAAATTCTCGCGGACACGGTCAAAAATAACCACCGTGTCGTGGACCGAAAAGCCGATCACGGTCAGCATGGCGGTCACGAACAGGCTGTCAATCTCCCAGTTCAGGAAGTAGCCGAAGATCGCAAATGCGCCGAGCAGGACCAGCACGTCATGCAGCAGAGCGGCAATCGCCGACGCGCCCAGGCGCAGACCCGCGACAAAGCCACCGATAGAGAAGACCATCGCCAGGTACAGCGTGATGAGAATGGCGGCGATGATGACCGCCTGAATAGCGCGCGAGGTCAGTTCGGCGGAGATCGTGCCGCCGACATTGCCGAACCGCTGCTCCGTGTTCGGCCCCAGCGTGTTCAGGGCGGACACCAGCCGCTGGTGGATCGGATTCAACTGCGGGTTCGGCACGGACGATTCCTGGGCGACGCTGACGATGGCGCTGGTGCCGCCGTTCGCCATCTGGACGTGCGGCACCGGATGGGTGAAGCCGACGGCATTAATGGCGCTTTCAACGGCGCTTTGCGCGACAGGTTGGGGGTACTTCACCTCAATCTGCGAGCCGCCGGTGAACTCAATAGACTTCTTGATGCCGCCCATCGCCGTGAAGATCAGGCCGGGGACGATGATCAAGGCGCTGACAAGGTAGAAGATTCGGCGGCGGCCGATGATGTTCATGCCCGTCCGCGCGCCGGTCGCGTCCGCCTGGGCGGTCCGACCAACGAGTGACCGGACGTTGAGGCCGAACAAGGCCGGATTGTTGCCGATGCCCGCGTCCACGAGCAGGTACAGCAGCGTCCGCGTGACGGTGATCGCCGAGAACAGCGACACGATGACGCCGATGAGCAGCGTCAGAGCGAAGCCGCGCACGCTGGCCGTGCCGAGCGACAGCAGCACGACGCACGTAATGGACGTACAGATGTTGGAGTCGCGGATGGCGGTGAAGGCCCGTTTGAATCCGGCGTCAATCGCCGAGCGCAGGGATTTGCCGTTGCGCAGTTCTTCTTTGAGGCGCTCGAAGATCAGGATGTTTGCGTCCACGGCCATGCCGATGGACAGGATAAAGCCCGCGATGCCCGGCAGCGTCAGCGTGACCGGCGGGACGCCCAGCCAGGCCAGGCCGCCCTTGAAGATCGCCAGCGTGAACACCGCGTAGATCAGCAGGGCGATGTCGGCCACCAGGCCCGGCAGCCGGTAGTACAGCAGCATGAACAGCAGCACGAGCGCCAAGCCGACCAGACCGGCGACGACGCTTTTATGCACCGCGCCGACGCCCAGACTGGCCTCCTGAGAATTGACCTCCACCTGCTGGAGCGAAACGGGCAGCGCGCCCGCATTAAGCAGGTTCGCCAGCGCCTGCGCTTCGGCCAGGCTTTGGAAGCCGCCACTGATCTCACCCTGGT
>CAZZVX010000066.1:0-1812 GCA_964657535.1 Armatimonadota bacterium
CTCACGCTGCCATTTTACACCATCGGGAACAACTTTCTCAACAGTCTCTTAGGGCCGAGGCTGACTAAATCTGAATACAGAGGCAAAGTTTCACTGCCAAAAATTGTTACGCCGCCAAAATCCCTAAATCCGGCAATGTGTGCCGCAAGGAAGTCACCGTACTGGTCGCCAGCTTCATAACGCGGCACATTATTGATGTTTAAGCCGCTAACTATTTGTTTGTACTTTGCGTCTCGCGGGAAAATGAGAAGCCGCGAATTAAT
Organism: Armatimonadota bacterium; assembly: GCA_964657535.1. Taxonomy (GTDB): domain Bacteria; phylum Armatimonadota; class Armatimonadia; order Armatimonadales; family Capsulimonadaceae; genus CAZZVX01. The sequence goes on from CAZZVX010000066.1 coordinate 264, forward strand.
TATCTTCCACTCATACGCCGGGTTCTGCTTAACAATCTCATCGAGAATGTCTTTTGCAGTTCCCTTATCTACTTTGATGTTTAAGTTGGGGTTGTGCGTGGCTTGTATAAGCGAAACTGGAATATTGTAGGTGTGCCTAAGAACATTAATGACCCGAAACATTTCTTTGTTTTGCAGTGACAAATTATTGACTGGAAATTTGAGTGCTGACATGATGCTGTTTGGAGCATCACCGAGTACCCTTAAGGGCTCCAAACCCGCTAATACACTTCCCGCAACAAGTTTCAGCGCCTGTCTTCGCGGCATGGGCGAGGCAAGAAGCCGTGAAATGGTGTCAAAAGCATTGTCGTCATTCGGGTTGGGGTTCGCCATGGGAGTTTTCCTTGTCAGTTGCCCGCGAGTTGCGTTTGGGGAACAAGCGCGACGATCTGCGCCGCGCCCTGCGCTACGTCCTGAGCGATGACGCCCTGCGCGTCAATCAGAAAGGCAACCGTGGTAGCGAAGATGCCGTACTGCTTGGAGAGTTCCCAGCGTTTTTGCAGCACAACGGGGAACGGGAAGCCGAACTTATCAGCCTTCGCTCGGTTCTCGTCGGGGTCGCCGCGCCCGACCAGGATGACGGACAGGCCGTTGTTCTTGTGCTGCTCGTGAAGGCGGACGAGTTCCGGCGCGGCTTGGTCGCAGGGGCCGCAGTGGGGGTCGCTGAAGACAAGCAGGACTTTTTGGCCCCGGTAGTCTTCCAGCGAAACGGTGTCTCCGTTGAGGTCGGGGAGAGTGAACAGAGGCGCGGGCGTTCCGGCTTTGAGGCCGTCGCGTTCCAGGCGGCTTTCGCTCAGGGGCCGCTCGCCGGGCAGGGAACGCCGGGCGGGCTTGTCGTGCGTCGGGGCGTCTTCAGCGTGTTCCGGCGGGGCGGACGCGGCGCGTTCGGCGAGCGCGGGAACAGCGTTTGCACCGGCGGTCAGCGGTTCGGCGACGGCTCCCTGCGTGTCAATCAGGTACGCGGCGGGCGTTCCCTGGTTCTGGAAGGCGGCAAGCGGGGGCGCGTCGTCCAGCAGCAGAATGGGACAGTCCAGGCCGTGTTCCTGGGCTAGCCTGCGGTTGGCGTCCCCGCTGCCGTAAGCGAGCAGCAACAACTGGACGTTCTGCGCACCGAAGCCGGGCTGCAGCGCGGCCAGGTCGGAAGCGATCAGTTCGCAGAAGCCGCAGTTCGGGTTCCAGTGCAGGGCCAGGATGCGCTTTCCGGCGAAGTCTTCCAGCGCAACCATGTTCCCGTCCAGGTCCGGCAGGCGGAAGGGCGGGAACGGCGTCCCGGCCCGCAGGCCGCCGGCCTGCGGGCCGCAAGCGCCGGACGGCTGCGCCGGCGGCGCTTGGCGCCCGACGAGTTGGTTGACGGCGGCCAAGCGGCCTTCCACCACGTCCAAGCGCGTGAGCATTCGCCCGCGCTGCTGCAGCAGTTGGTAAAAGACAATCCACACACTCCCAAGAATCAGGGTTTCCACAACAACGGTGATGGTCAGCAGCGTTTCAGGCATTTTCGGGTCGCTCCTAT
>CAZZVX010000066.1:1822-15839 GCA_964657535.1 Armatimonadota bacterium
CTATTACTGTTTTAATAATGTGACAAACGGGTGAGTGGCCGGATAAGTCGTGGCAAGGTGCGTCTGCCAGGCCTGCGCCATTGCCTGGGCGAATGCCTGCCGGTCTTGCGGCGTCCACAGGTGCAGCACGCTGTGCCAGGCTTGGAGCAATGACTTTGGTGCTCCGGCCTGCATCGCGCTCCGGTAGGCGAGAAGCCGGTACGGCTCTTGAAGCAGGGTCGCGTCCCGCCGGTCATAAGCGTTGTCCAGCGCCGACCAGAGCGCCTGGGACGCGCCCAACAGAGGGTCGGAGGGAGAAGCGGCAGGAGCAGTGGGCGGGGCGAGACGATCCACAAAGACGCCGTTGAGGATGGTGTTGAAGCTGTGGTTGCGGTTCACGCGGAAAAGCAGCGTCGTCGGCCCGCGCACGACGAAACGCTGATAGACGCCGCCCCCGGCGAAGTTCTGGCTGCGCGCCCGCGCCAGATCGGGATCGCGTTCGGCGTCCGCCAGCGTCAGCCGATGCGACTTGACTTGAATGAGATAGTCGCGGTGGCTTTGTCCCTGATTATGGCCGTTCGGGTTGAAGCAGTACAAGGAGATTTGGTGCGTTCCGTCCGGCACGACGAACGTGACCCAGACATCGGGGCCGGTCTGGGTAGGAGGGTAGCCGTCTTCGCCATGATCGTCCCATTGAGCCTCGCGCCGACAGCCGTTGAAGGGGTCGTACATGGAGCTGGGGTCGTCGGTCTGCCAGCCGTCCAGCCAGTGCCGCAGGTGATCGTCGGAGCGGCGGTGCGGCCCGGCCTGTCCGAAGACGGCGTAAGGCGAGTCGGTGATGGCCGAAAATTCCACCGTTCGGAGGATGTAGAAGTGGCTGCCGTTGACGATCTCATGGTCGCGGGGCGAGGCGACGCCGCAGTGGATGGCGTACTGCGCCCCGTAACGCCCCACCCAATCGCCTTCCGTCGCCCAGTCCTGGCCGAGAAACACGGCCCCGCCGACGGGAAGCGGCGCCGTCGCACGCTGCACGCGCGACAGCATGGTTTGGAGTTCCGCAGACGCGGGAGCCGAAGCGGGCGCGGGGAACGGCGCGGCGGCGTCCGCGAAGAAGACACCGACGACCTTGCCACTGGAGGGGGCGGAGGCGGCGAACGCAGTCAGGCCCTGACCGTAGCTGCCGACGAGGCCGGGCTGTCCCGGCAGCGGCAGAATCGCCGTCACGTAATCCGGCAATGGTTTTCCCGCCGGGGCAGGCTTGGCCGAGTTCCGCGTCGGGCCGCCGGGCCAGAGCCGCGTTCCTGTCGCGGGATCGAGGATTTCGCAGCCCTTGCCCCGGTGGCCGACAAGGATTTGCCCCGCGCCGCCTTCGGCCAGGCAGGTGACGTAATCTTCCAGCAGGCGCGGGCCGTTCGGGGCGTTGTCGTTTGGCGGCGGCCCGCCGACGACGCCCTGCGCTTTGGCAAGCCAGTCGTCACCGCGCAGGTAGCGCCACGTCTTGCCCCCGTCCCGGCTTGCCGCCAAACCGGCAGTGGTTCCCACATAAACGGCACCGTCGCGGGCGACTAAAACGGCATTGACGAGCGAGGACGGCAGGCCGTCGCCAGTCGGCGTCGGCGGTTCCTGAGTCGGCCCTGAGACGACGCGCCAGGTCGCGTAGTTGTCTTGGGAGGAGCCGACGGCCAGCCCGTCGCACGGTGTCCCGACATACAGCCCGCCGTCTTGGGAGAAAGCGAGGGCGTTGATCTGGTCGGAAGGCAAGCCGTCGGCGCGGGTCATATACGTCCAGCGGTCACGGCCCGCCGAGTAACGCGCCAGCCCCAGATCGCCGGCCAGCCAAACGTCGCCGTCCAGCGGGGAAACGGCAATCGCCGTCACATGGGCGCTCAGGGGGCCGGTCAGCCGGTCGTAGTTCTTCCAGGACTTGCCGTTGAACACCGAAACGCCGTGACTGAGATGGCCGCACCAGATGCGGTTTCTGCCGTCGCAGGCCAGCGCATAAGCGTCATCGTCCCCCAGCCCGTCTTTGACCGTGTAGTGCGTGTACGGGTGAGACTTCGGGGCGAATGGGTCAAAGCGCCAGACGCCGCTGCCTTCCGTGCCGACAAAGACGCGCCCGGCCCGGTCTTGGCACAGGCTGGCAATGAACTCGCCCTGCGCGGCGCCGTCCCAAGGCAAAGACGCCGAGCGAGCGGCGCTGCAGGCCGACGCAAAAATGACCAGACATAAGGCAACTCGGAGATGTCGCAGCCGTGTCAGCCACGCGGGGGGGGTAAAAAAGCATGGTATGCGCCTGTCATAAAACCTCTCAGCCCGATGCAAAAAACCACAAGGACTACAAAGGTCGCAAAACTGCTGCGACAGGCGCTCCGTTGCGCTATCGAGAATATATCACAGCCGGGCAGCCTTTGTCAAGGGACGCTCCGACAATAGTCTGATTCTGCCGCAGAGGGGAATAAATGAAGCAAAACAGCCCCCGCTCCGAATGGAGCGGGGGCGTTTGCGCTGGTCTCTTAGGGGGCGAAGGGGTTGGCCGGCTGGCCGTCGTCCGGGGATTGGCCGTCCGGGGACTGGTCATCGGGGGTCTGGCCGCCCAGGGACGGCTGCTGCGGAGTCTGGCCGAAGCTGGCCGGGCGCTCCTTGAGAGCGACGTTGACGCTGCGAGCGACGCCCTTGCGGGAGATCTGCAGGACGAGGGTCTGGCCGACGCTCTTCGACTGAATGATCGTGTTCAGCGTGTCGCGGGTGGCGATTGTCTGGCCGTCGGCCTTGACGATGAGGTCGCCGACCTGCAGGCCGGCGTCGGCGGCGGGCGTGTTCGGGTAAACGACGACGCCGTCATCGGTGTTGAGCGGCAGGCCGTACTGGCGGCGCACCTTGAGGTCGTCCACGTCTTTCAGGGCGACGTAGGAGACGCCCAGGTAGGGCCGGGTCACTTTGCCGTTCTTAATCAACTGGGCGGCGATCTTCTTGGCGTCGTTGATCGGGATGGCGAGGCCGATGCCGATGGAACCGCCGGTCGGGGTCAGGATGGCCTCGTTGATGCCGACCACCCGCCCGTCAATGTCGGCGAGCGCGCCGCCGGAGTTGCCGGGGTTGATGGCGGCGTCGGTCTGGATGCGGCCCCCCACGAGTTGATGCCCCTCGGCTTCCAGGGACGAGCCATCGGCCAGGCTGGTGCGGTTCTTGGCCGAGATGATGCCCAGCGTGACGGTCTCGCCGACATCCAGCGGGTTGCCGACCGCGATGGCCCAGTCGCCGACACGGACGCCGTCCGAGTCGCCGAGGACCGCCGGCGTAAGTTTCGCGCCGTCGGGGTTGATCTTCAGGACGGCGATATCGGAGACGGGGTCGGTGCCGACGACGCGGGCCGTGTATTCCTTGTCCTGGTCGCCGCCCACGGAGACTTTGACGGTGGCCGCGTCGCTGACGACGTGGTCGTTGGTCATGATGTAGCCGTCGGAGGAGATGATGACGCCCGAACCGGCCCCTTTCGGGACGACGGGCGCCTGGTCGCCGCTGCCGCCGAAGAAGCGGCGGAAGATCGGGTCATTGCCGAAGGGCGAGGCGGCCTGCTGGATCGGCTTGCCGGTGACGTGGACTTCGACGATGGCCGGCTCCAGTTTGGCGGCGGCGTCGGCGACGACGCTGTCCGTGGCCGAGCGCGGCTCCGGGCGGGGCGTCGTGTTCAGGGAGGCCAAAACGGCCTGCTTGGACGCCGTATCCGCGCCGGGCAGCAGGGAAGACGGGTCCCCCAATGTTTTGAGCGCCAGTGCGCAGGCGACGAAGCCCACGACAAAGACACCCGTGTAAGAAAAAGCTTTTTTCATCGGTGCTGTATCCTCGTAGTGCGTAGCAGAGTGTGAGAGTGTCGCTCTTTTATACGGGGATTATCCCCAAAAGGTTCACCGTTCAGGCACGGATTTGTCGGAGGAGATTCGCCATCTCGATGGCGGCGACGGCAACATCTGCGCCCTTGTTGCCTGCTTTGGTCCCGGCGCGCTCGACGGCCTGCTCGATGGTGTCGGTGGTCAGGACGCCGAACAGAACGGGAACGCCGGTCTGCACGGCGATGCTCGCCAGGCTCGACGCCATCGGCCCGGCGACATAATCGAAGTGCGCGGTCGCCCCGCGAATCACCGCGCCCAGGCACAGAACGGCCTGATAGTTCCCCGACTGCGCCAGCTCCCGCGCGACGAGCGGAATTTCGAACGCGCCGGGAACGCGGGCGAGCGTCACATCGTCCTCGGCAACGCCGTGGCGGCGCAGCGTATCTAATGCGCCGTCTAATAAGCGATTGCCGATCAAGTCATTGAACCGGCTCAGGACGATGGCGATTTTGAGGCCGCTGCCGATCAACGTTCCTTCATATGTCTTCATTGTTCGATCAGGGTCTCCACGCCGTTGGGACTCACCTCACCGAGCAGATGGCCCATCTTGCGGCGCTTGGTGTCCAGATAGCGGCGGTTGGCGTCGGTTGGCGTCGTCGTCAGCGGGATGCGGTCCACGATCTCCAGGCCGTAGCCTTCGAGGCCGGCGCGCTTAGCGGGGTTGTTGGTCATCAGCAGCATCCGTTTGACGCCTAAATCCACCAGAACCTGCGCACCGAGGCCGTAGTCGCGCAGGTCGGGCTTGAAGCCGAGCTGCACGTTCGCCTCCACAGTGTCGGCGCCCTGGTCCTGCAGTTCGTAGGCCTTGATCTTGTTGATGATGCCGATGCCGCGCCCTTCCTGCTCGATGTAGAGCAGGACGCCGCGCCCAGCCTCGGAGATTTTTTCTAAGGCCATCTGCAGCTGTTCGCCGCAGTCGCAGCGCAGGGAGCCGATCACGTCGCCGGTGACGCAGGAGGAGTGAATACGCACCAGAACGTCTTTGCCGTCGGCGACGTCGCCCATCGTGAAGGCGGTGTACGGGGCGGGGTCGGCCTCGCTCTCGTAGGCGTGGACGGTGAAGTCACCGTACCGGGACGGCAGCCGGGCTTCCGCGACCTTGTGAATCAGTTTCTCGGTCCGACGCCGGTATTTGATGAGTTCAGCAATCGTGATGAATTTCAGGTCGAACTGCAGGGCCAACGCGGCGAGTTCGGGGACGCGGGCCATCTCGCCGCTGTCGCCCATGATCTCGCAGATGACGCCGACCGGCTGCAGTCCGGCCAGGCGCATCAAATCCACCGCCGCTTCGGTGTGTCCGGCGCGCTTAAGGACGCCGCCGCGCCGGGCCATGAGCGGGTTGACGTGGCCGGGCCGGTTGAAGTCGGCGGCGCGGGCGTGAGGGTCGGCGAGTTTACGGATGGTCAGGGCGCGGTCGGCGGCGCTGCTGCCCGTCGTCGTGCCGTCGCGGGCGTCCACGGTGACGGTGAAGGCCGTGCGCATACTCTCGCTGTTCTCGCGCACCATCAGGTCAAGGTGGAGGGCGTGCAGGCGGTCTTCAGGCATGGGGACGGTGATGATGCCGCTGGCGTGGCGGGTCATCAGCGTGATGGCCTCGGCGGTGACGTGTTCGGCGGCCATGACGAAGTCGCCCTCGTTCTCACGGTCTTCGTCGTCCACGAGGATAACCATCTTGCCCGCCTGCAAGTCTTCCAGGGCTTCCTCAATGGTGTTGAACTGAGTGGGAGTCATCATTATTCCCGATAGGCTGTGGCGCGGGCGGGCACGGGGTAATCGTCGCGGGCGAAGTCGGAAACGCGGGTCGGGGTTTCGGCGAGACGCCCGTAGTCGCCGGACATGAGTTTCTCGACGTACTTGCCGATGATGTCGGTCTCTAAGTTAACTTGGTCGCCGGCGATGTGGTGCCGTAAATTCGTGTGTTCCCAGGTGTGGGGGATGATGGCGACGCTGAAAGTCTTGTCATCAGCCTCAACGACGGTGAGCGAGATGCCGTCCACGGCGATGCTGCCTTTGCGGACGACGTAGCGCATCAGTGACGAAGACGCCGTGATGTAGATGTAGTAGGAGTTGTCAATCTCGCGGATGCTGGCGATGGTGCCGACGCCGTCCACGTGACCCTGGACGATGTGGCCGCCCAGACGCCCGTTGGCGGCGAGGCTGCGTTCCAGATTCACTTCGTCGCCGATGGCGAGCGCGCCGAGCGCCGTCTTTTGCAGCGTCTCGTACACGGCGTCAAAGGCCACCTCGCCGGCGGCCTGCTCCACCACGGTGAGGCAGGCGCCGTTGACCGTGATGCTGTCGCCCAGGGCGGCCTGTTCCGTCACCCGGTCTGCCCCGATAGTGAACCGCGCCGACTGCGCGCCGCGCTCAATGGCCCGAACCGTCCCGACTTCCTCGATCAGTCCCGTAAACATGGTCGCGTGTCCTCAGCCTTTCATATTTTGAGTGCCATCACTCTTCCCAAACCGTGCGTCAATCACCAGGTCCGGGCCGCAGCGACGCGACCGCCACGTGCGGACGGACAGGGCCTCGCCCATGTGGGCCACGCCCGGACCGCCGACCGGTCCGGGCGCATCCTGTCCGCCGACGACTTTCGGGGCGATGAAGGCCAGCCAGCGATCCGCCAGCCCCGCCGACAGCAGGCTCGCGGCCAACTGTCCCCCACTCTCCATAAGAACACCGATCACGTCCCCGCGAGTTCCCAAACGGGCCATCAGGTCGGGCAGACTGACCCGGCTCGTCTCGTCCGGCGCGCAGACAAGGATTTGGCAGCCGCGCTCCCGCAGTCGCTCCTGCCGCTCATTGTCGGCATCCGGCGTGACGGCGACCAGGGTCTTGCCGTCTCCGGCGGACTGCTGCACGACGCGGGCCGTCAGCGGCGTCCTCGCCCGGCTGTCCACGATGACCCGCAGCGGGTTCCGGCCGGGTTTATGCGTCAGCCGTGTCGTGAGTGACGGATCATCGGCCAGTATGGTTCCGACGCCGGTGAGGATCGCATCGCAGCGGTCCCGCAACTGCCGATGCACGGCCCAGCGGGCGACGGGCGACGTGATCCACTGGGACTGGCCGGTGCGCGTGGCGATTTTGCCGTCGAGCGTCATCGCCGTCTTCAGCACGACCCAGGGCAGGCCCGTCACCCGGTGCTTGATGTAGGCGGCGTTCAGGGCGCGCGCCTCGGCTTCGAGCAGGCTGACCGTGACGCCGACGCCGCCGGCCCGCAATTTATCTAACCCCCGCCCTGCGACGCGCGGATCGGGGTCGGACATGGCGGCCACGACATGGGCCACGCCCGCCTGGAGCAGCGCGTCGGCGCAGGGGGGCGTGCGTCCGTGGTGCGAACACGGTTCCAGCGTGACAAAGGCCGTCGCGCCGCGCGCCGCGTCGCCCGCCGTGCGCAGTGCGAATATCTCGGCGTGGGGCTGCCCGGCCTGCGGGTGCCAGCCTTCGCCGACCACCTGCCCGTCTGGGCCGACCAGCACGCACCCGACCATCGGGTTCGGGCTGGCGTGCCGCCCCCGCGCCGCCAGATGGAGCGCGCGGCGCATCAGTTCTTCCGAAGTTCGTTTTGACAAATTTTGCACGAAGGCGCCGTTCACAGCCCTGCTCACTCGCCCGTGACGTTTTGCTGACTCCATTGTAGCAGAGGAATGGAATACGTGTCAAACGCCGGAGGAAACCCACCACCTTGTTCACTCGTTCCTCGCTCACAGGGTCCTCCCACAACGGGAGGATTCGGAGTGTCACGTAAGGCTACCATCCTAATCCTCCCGTTGCGGGAGGACCCTGCGCAGGGAGGGACGACCGAAGCAAGGGGGCGGGTTCTAGGGCTGGATATGATCGCTTTGGAAGGGTTGACAATACAACATGACACAACGCCACAAAAAAATGTAACATGGAATGGGCATGACTTCCACAGGAAAGAAACTTCATGGCGAGCCTTATCAATTCCCATTCCTTGACCGACTTCCAGCGCAACGCCCGGAGCTTTATCGAGAGCCTGAACGGGACGCAGGAACCAATGCTTCTTACCGTGAACGGTAAAGTGCAGGCGGTTCTGGTTTACCCCGTCACCTATCAGCAAACGGAGGAACGATTAGAACGCGCCCACCTCAGCGCCGCCCTTCGGGAGGGAGAACAGGCCATTCGGGAAGGCCGGACGCGACCCGCCGAGGACGTGTTTGCGGAACTTCAGGCCAAACATGGCTTTTGACGTTGAAATCACCGACCCAGCCAGAGACGACATAGAGGAGCGGAGTGACGATAGAAAGGGCCGCCCGATAGGGCGGCCCTTAGTTGTTCAGGCGTCGTGGGTTTTATGCTCGTGATAGTCTGAGATGTGTTCGTAGACGCCGTCGGGGAACTGCAAGTCCCGGTAGACGTTGCCCGCGTCAGGATCGTCCGGGTCGGGAATGATGGGAAACTCCTGCTCGGATTGGTACTGCAAGATCTTCTCGCGGCGGGGCGGGTTGTAATCGTGGCCCTGGACCTGCTCCACCAGCGAGCGCGCCTGCTCCTCGGTGAAATCTTTGTCCTTTTGCAGTTCGTTCACAAGGTCGTCTTCGCTCATAAAATGGCGGGCGACCATTGCAAAGACGAGGCGGCCATAGTGACCGATGTCTTTGCCCGCGTCTAGCGAGTCGAGCAGGTGCGCCATCATGCTGTTTTTGCGCAGTTCTTCCGCGCCGTTTCGTTCTTTGACTGCCATTGTTTGATAGTTCCTCCGTGTCCGTAATGACAGAGTGATTCTTTCCCATGAGAGCGTAAATCAAACATTTGTTTGGCGCAGCAAATCGCGGGCGCGGGCAGTCCAGTCGCTGTCGGGGTATTTTTCTAGGAAGTGGCTGAGCGTTCGGCGGGCTTCGGCGGGGCGGGACGCGAGCAGCAGCTGTCCCAGGCGCAGGCGGGCCATTTCGTCTTCGGGGGCGTCGGGCGTTTCTTCCACGATGGTGCGCAGGAACCAGATCGCGGTGTCAGTTTCCCCGGCGTCTTCGGCGGCCCCGGCCAGGCGCAGGCGTTCGCGGGGCGTGAGAGTGAGAGACAAACCGAGCGCGTGGGCTTCGGCGCAGGCGCGGGCGGCATCCGCGAGGGCATTCTGCTTCTGAAACAAGCGCACAGCAGCCAGCATCTCCTGCGCGGCCTCGTCGCCGTCTTCGTCGCCCCGACGACGGCGCTGGGCGAGGGCGCGGGCGAGTTCCACGCGCACGGGCGCATTGTCGGGGTCATGGTCCAGGAACAGCCGATAGCGCTGAATGGCATCGGACAGCAAATCATGGCCGCGTCCGAGCGACTTTCGGGCGTCTTCCAGCAGATAATCGCGGTGTCCTTCCTGCAGCAAGCCGGTGAGTTGGGCGGCGACCAGGCCGAAGATGAAGCCGCCCAGGTGCGCCCAGTAGGCCGTGCCGCCGCTTTCGGGCGCGATGACGGACTTGACCGCGCCGCCGATGTTTTGCAGCAGCCAGACGCCGAGCGCCCAGATCGCGGGCATCTCCAGCCGCGCCCAGCCGCCGGGCAGCAGCAGGCCGGGCAGCCAGAACAGGCGGATCTGCGCGCGGTGAAAGCGGATGGCGAACGGGGCGAGGACGGCGGAAATGGCCCCGGACGCCCCAACCAGCGGCGCAATGGCGACGCCGCGCTGGGCGAGAATGAGCGTGATCGCCATGTGCAGCAGTCCGGCGGCGACGCCGCCGCCGAGATACAGCGCCAGAAAGGTCACCCGGCCCAGAGCATCCTCAACGTGCGGCCCGAACAGCCACAAAAAATACAGGTTCCAAAACAGATGCCCCAGGCTCACATGGACAAACTGATAAGTGAACAGTGTGTGGAACGCCGCTTGGTTGTTCGGCACCAGCCCCCAGAAGGCAAAGGCAGGGGCGGTCGGCGGCGGGCCGTAAACAAAATCGCTGGCGAGAGAGTGGGCGCTGAGCGCGTGCGACTGCAAGACGACGGCAACGTAGCAGACGACATTCAGCCCGATCAGCGTCCACGTCACCCAGGGGACGCGGCGCATCCGACGATCCGTGCCGATAGGCATCGGCAGGGCAAGCGTGAGCAGCGCAATCCACAACGGCGTGAGCATAAGACATTTACACGGCCACGGGGCGGCCCTGAACAGCGAGACGATTAAGCACGTCGCGGAGGACGGCGTCGGTGCCGATGCCTTCGGCTTCGCCTTCAAAGTTGAGCAGGACACGGTGGCGCAGGGCGGCGGGCGCGACACTGGAAATGTCGTCATAGGCGACGTTGTAGCGGCCATCCAAGAGGGCACGGATTTTGGCGGCCAGGACGAGCGACTGCGCGCCGCGCGGGCTGGCCCCGAAGCGCACGAACTGGTTGACCATCGGGGACGCGCCCTGAGACCGGGGGTGGGTTGCCAGAATGAGCCGCACGGCGTACTCCCGGACATGGGTGGCGATGGGGACTTCGCGGGCGATCTGGCGCATCGCCATAATTTGCGGCCCGTCCAGGACTTTCTCCACCTGGGGCGTTTCGGCCCCGGTCGTGCGGTCAATGATCGCCGAAAGCTCGCTCATGGTCGGCGACGGCACGATCAATTTAAACAGGAAGCGGTCCATCTGGGCTTCGGGCAGCGGGTAGGTGCCTTCCATCTCAATCGGGTTCTGGGTCGCCAGCACAAAGAACGGCTCCTGCAAGGGGTACAGTTTGCCGGCGACGGTGACGGAATGCTCCTGCATGGCTTCCAGCATGGCCGACTGGGTTTTGGGCGTCGCGCGGTTGATTTCGTCGGCCAATACAATGCTGGCGAAGATGGGGCCGGGCTGGAATTGAAAGAGTTTGCGCCCCTGCGCGTCTTCCATCAGGATATTGGTGCCGGTGATGTCGGCGGGCATCAGGTCTGGGGTGAACTGAATGCGGGAGAAGTTCAAGTCCAGCACCTGGGACAGCGTGCGCACGAGCAGGGTCTTGCCCAGGCCCGGCACGCCTTCCAGCAGGGCGTGGCCGCCGGACAGCAGGCAGATCAAGACGCCGTCCACAATGTCCTGGTGGCCGACGACGACTTTGCCGACTTCGGCGCGGACGCGGGCAAAGTTGGTCTTAAACTCGGCGACGGTTGTTTCGTTGATGTCCATAGGTGTTCCTTTGGCGGCCCCCACCCCGACCTCATCGGCCACCCCTCCCCCTTCGGAAAAGGAGAGGGGCCAGTGGCAAGGGCAAATTTTGCTTCGCATATTGTCAAGAGACAGAGCGATTAAGTTATTGGCCTTTCTCCCATTCTGATGGGGGAAAGGTGCCGAAGGCGGATAGGGGGCCTCATCTGCGTTTCCGTAACAAATAAAGGGTCGTGCCTTTTCCTTCGCTGGTGAGGACGAGGCCGTTGGCGTTCGGATAAGTGTAGCCGATGCCTTCGCCCTGCGGCTGCAAGGGCAAGAGAATACGGACGGGCGTCGTTTTCCACAGGGCGTCAAAGGGCTTGCCGGGAGGTGCGTGGTACTCATACGCATTCCAGTAGGTTCGCAGGACAAGACGCTTGCCGTCCGGGGCGATGTCGCCGCCGGTGACGAGGTTGGGGTACAACGGCGGCTCGCCGCTGATGTGGATTGTCGCAATCTTGGTCAGGGTCACGGTCTGTGTCGGCGCGAGCGGCATCGGGAAGGCATACACGCCGTCAATCCCATTTTTGTTTTTGGCGACGATGTAGACACGACCCGTCTGCGGGTGGACGAGCAGTGTTTCGGCGTCGTGCGGGCCGTCCGGGTAGCGGCAGCGTAAGGGCTGGGCGGTTTGCGTCAGGACAGGACGCGCCTGCGTACTCACAGCGTCGGCGGGAGTAACGGCAGGCTCCGGGAAGCGCCAGACGACGCAGATTGGTCGGACATGGGTGTTGTCGCCGATGTCGCCCAGGTACAGATACGGGACGCCTGCGATTGGCCCCGGCCCGATGGCGATGTCTTCGCAATCGGTGACAGTCGCAACGCCGCGCAGGCGGAATGTGCCGCGTTTCTCGCCGTGCGGGCCGAGCGCGTAGACGAACGGGCCGTCGCCGGAGTCGTTGTGGGTCCAAAACAGGCCTGGATTGCGGCGACCGGCAACGATGCCGGAACTTTCATTAATGGCCGGGTCTTGCAACGTGCCGAGCGCCTGAGTGACGGGGTACGGGTTCGCCATGACCGACGGGGCCATGACAGTAAGTAGCAGTGTGAGAGGAATGGACAGGGGCAAGTTCCTCATTTGGGCGTGGTCGGCTGCAGGGAGTCAAAGTAGCGGCGGACGCCCGAACGGTAGGACGGCGGTACGTCTTCCTTGTCCATCGCCGACTCGGCGTTTTGGCGGGCAGGGGCGATGTCGCGGGTGTAGGGGACGGCGCTGGCCGCCGGGGTTCCCGCCTGGGATTTCTGGCCGGGCAGAGTCTTCACTCGCGCGCCGGGGCCGTTCGTCCCCGCGCCGAGATAGACTTTGCCGTAGTTGGGGTTTTTGGACGGGTCGAACTTGGGGTCCAGCGGATGAGCCGCGCCGCGCACGATGCCGGTGTTCCGGCCCGGCGTTGTCTGCCCCTGCCCGGACGCGGGCGTATAGTGTCCCGGCCCAGGCGTGTTGGCCGCGCTTTTGCCGGCGCCTTCGCCTGTGTTGCCCGGTGCGCCGCCTTGCGTTCCGCTGCCGTTTTGGCCGTTTTCACCGGGCGATTGTCCCTGACCCTGTCCTTTGCCTTGTCCTTGCTGCGCGGTTGTCCCCTGCCCCGGCTGATCTCCTTGCCCCGACTGATTTCCCGGTTTGCTGCCGGATTGCCCCTGAGACTGGCCTTGTTGACCGGCTTGGCCGCCGGATTGGTCGCGGGGAACGTCACCGGGTTTGGACGCTTGGGCCATCTGCCGTTCGTTGTTTTGGAGTTCCTGCTGGGCTTGCTGAAGGCCCTGGGCGTCCTGCTGCTGCCGGGTTTCGTGCTGGGCGGCGTCGGCGGCCCGGCGCAATTCGTCAGCGGCGCGCGCCCGGTCGCCTTGACGCAGGGCATCGGCGGCGGCCTGGACGTGTTTCTGCGTCTCGGACAACGGCGTTCCCTGAAGGGAGTTGGCGAGTTTCTGCAAATCCTGCGCGGTCTGCGCCTGCTGCGACGGCGACATGGAACCCGACTGGATACGCTGGGCGAGTTGGCGGAGATGTTCGCTCAGAGCGGGCGCGTCGTTCTGCTGCATGGCCTTGGAGGACTGCTGCACTTCCGGCGTGCCGTTTGCCTGTGAGCCGTTTTCCCCTGCTCCCGAAGGCAGGGACTGCGCGAGCTGGCGGCCCGCCTGATCCAGCGTTTTGGTGGATTGTCCTGGGTCGGCGCCGGACTGCCCCAGTTGTTTTTGCTGGTCGGCGATCTGCTGGCGCAGTTTAGACATCTCCACCATCGCCTGCTTTTTGTCCATGCGGCCCGCCTGCATCCGGCGGCTCAGGGCCTGCATTTTCTGGGCGGCGCGCTTGGTCGCCGGGAGGTTGTGGCTGTCGGCGCTGGATTCAATGCGGTGGGCAGTTGTGGACAGGTTCTGGCCGGACTTCTGCACGACGGCGCGCTCGGTGCGCAGAGCGGGGGGAACAAAGAACGGCAGCGCGGGCAGCCCGAGGGCCAGAAGCAGCAGAATGGAGGCGGGAAGAAGCGCGCGGGCTTCCCAGGGCCACTGCAGCGGCACGGCGTCGGCGGCTTGCAGGCGGCGGGCATGGGCGGCGGCGTCCTCCTGCTGCAAGCGGAGCAGCAGGGCGGCTTCGGGGTCGCGCGGCGTCTGGCCTGACCGCTCGAACTCCAGCGCGGACGACAGGCGCTCTTTCAGGCCCAGTCGTGATTCGGCCAGTCGCGCGGCGGCCATGATGTCAATGGGATGGGCATAAGCCGTGACGGTTCCAGCGACAACGCCGATCAGCAACAGCGCGGGGAGGGCGGCTTCCAGCGGGAGCCATAGGGGCAGCAAAGACCAGTGCGCCAGTCCGACGGCCAAGAGCGACAGGACGACGGCGATCAACGCCCCGCGCGAGCCGTCGCGCAGAAGGCGCTGCCGGCGCAAGCGAGTTGTCACCTGCCCCAGCGCTGCAATGAGCGCGCTGTCTGTCGGCCCCGTTCGCTGCGTCGTCGCCATCTGCCGTTCGCCTCCTGATTTTATTATACCGGGCAGCAGGGTTTTCTCTTCTCCATTCCTGTCTTATTCTTGATCTATTCTCTT
>CAZZVX010000067.1:0-15830 GCA_964657535.1 Armatimonadota bacterium
TTCTCTTCTTGATCTATTCTCGGCAGACAGGATCTGAAACTCCGCGCCGAGCGCCAGATGAGATATGTGCTTAACAATACATTGTTTCATGGTATAGTCATCGTTGTAGCAGTACAATTGTTCTTCCTCCCCTGGGTCCAGTCTCACGTTGTGAACACGGACCATCATTTTACGCTCAGCAAGACACTTCTTTCAAGTCAAAGTCGTCACGCATTTGAATGGCTTGCAGATGCAGGCGCCGGCGATTTTATTGGCACTGCCGCGCCCTGGATTGTACTCCGAAACTCTGAGAAACCAATGATAAATCATAAGTCGGTCGAAAACGAACCAGGTTCCGATACGGCGCTCCCGGCGAACAGCCCGCCGGAGGAGGCCCAGAGGGCGGATGCGGCTGATCTCGCCCAGGAGGTCCTAGATACGATCCGCAAGCCGCTCTTGGTGCTGGGGAGCGGGATGCGCGTGGAGAGCGCGAACAGCGCGTTCCGAGGCGTGTTTGGGCTGACGCAGGACGAGGTCGAGGGACACTGCCTCTATGAAGTTGACGGCGGCCAGTGGGACACCCCCGGACTGCGCACTCTCCTGGAACACGTCTGGGGGCAGGAATACCCGCCCGAAGACTTGGAGATGCAGCACGAGTTCGCGCGGATCGGCCCGAAAACCATGCTTCTGTACGCTCAGCGCCTGACCCACCAAGGCCGTGACAACCCCTTGATCCTGCTGGCGGTCGAGGACATCACGGAGCGGCGGCGCGCCGAGGAAAAAGTTCAGACTTACGTGCAGAAGCTGGAGTGGAGCAACCGCGAACTCCAGGACTTCGCCTACATCGCCTCACACGACCTGCAGGAGCCGCTGCGGGCGATCCAGGCTTTCGGCGAGCGACTGCACAATCGGGTGGGCGAAGACCTGCCGGAGGAAGCCCGCGACTACCTGGACCGTATGCTGCGGGCCGCGGGCCGGATGCGCGGGCTGATCAACGACCTGCTGGAGTTCTCGCGGATCACGACCAAGGCCCGGCCCTTCACGCCGGTGAACCTCAATGAAGTGGCAAAGCAGGCGTGGGGGGACCTCTCTCAGCGCGCCGAGGAGACCCACGGGCGCGTGGAGGCGGGTCCCCTGCCCGCTGTTGATGCCGACGCCACACAGATGCGCCAGCTGCTCCAGAACCTGATGGACAACGCGCTCAAGTATGGCCGCGAGGGTGTCCCTCCGGTCGTCACCGTGCGCGGCGAGGTCGTGCGCGACGACGCGGCGGCGAGGCCGGGCCGGAGACGGGCGATGTGCCGAATCGAAGTGCAGGACAACGGCATCGGCTTCGAGGAGAAGCACGCGAAACGGATATTCGCGCCTTTCCAGCGCCTGCACGGGCGCGGCAAATACGACGGGACGGGCATTGGGCTGGCGATCTGCCGGAAGATCGTCGAGCGCCACGGCGGGTGCATTACGGCCCGGAGTACGCCGGGCGAGGGCAGTGTGTTTACGGTGCTTCTGCCCGTGTCTCAAAGCGGCGGCGAGTGACCGCCCGCAGAAAGTGTGACTTCCGATGCCGGACCATTCCAAACCCATCACCATTTTGATGGCCGATGACAGTGAAGACGACCGTTTCCTGGCGCGCGAGGCCCTGCGGGAAAGCCGCGTCCTTAACGATCTGCACGAAGTGGAGGACGGCGAAGAACTGATGGACTACCTGAAGCGCCGGGGCGCCTATGCGGACGCGGAGCGGTCGCCGCGACCGGGGTTCATCCTGCTGGACCTCAATATGCCCCGCAAGAGCGGGCGCGAGGCGCTGGAGGAGATCAAGGCGGACGCTTCCCTGAAGCGCATCCCGGTCGTGGTGCTGACCACATCGGAGGAGGAAGCCGACGTGATTCAATCTTACGACCTGGGGGTCAATTCGTTCGTCACCAAGCCCGTGTCCTTCGGGGCGCTGGTGGACGTGATGAAGACCATCGGCAAATATTGGATCGAGATCGTTTCCATCCCGTCCTCGGACGGCGATTGACCCATCTTGAAGAGCGAGTGAGTCGCCATGAACATGACGCCCGTTGACCCGATCCGCATCCTGCTCGTGGAGGACAGCGAGGACGACTATCTGATCGTCCGCGACCTGCTGCGCGACATTGATGCGGGGCGCTACGCCCTGGAATGGGCGGAGACCTACGAGGAGGGACTGGGAGCGATTCGCGCGCAGCGTCACGACCTGATCCTGCTTGACTACCGCCTGTCCGACGGCACCGGGCTGGAGCTGCTTCAGGAAACCCAAGCCGTCGCCGGCCGCGCCCCCGTCATCTTCATGACCGGCCAGGGGGACCACGACGTTGACGTGCAGGCCATGCAGGCCGGCGCCACCGACTACCTCGTCAAAGACCGCCTGAACGCCGACCTTCTGGAGCGCGTGATCCGCTACGCCGTTGAGCGCCAGAAGTCGGCGGAGGCGCTGCGGGTCAGCGAGGACCGCTATCGAACGTTCGTGGAGAACAGCACGGAGGGCATCTGGCGCTTTGAACTGGAGCAGCCTCTGCCGACGGACCGCCCGGAGCCGGAGCAGATCGCCCACCTGGACCGGTACGCCTACGTGGCGGAGTGCAACGATGCCATGGCGCACATCTACGGCTTCGAGCGCGCCGTCGACCTTGTCGGGATCCGCTTCGGGGAGTTCCTCTGGAGCAATGAGGTGAGCGAAGACAACTTTCCGCGACGGCTGATTCGGAACGGGTACCGTCTGGTGAGCGATGAGGCGTTTGAGTACGACCGCCACGGGCAGCCGAAGTACATCCTGCATAATCTCATCGGCGTCGTTGAGAAGGGCCTCCTGTACCGCATATGGGGTTCGCAGAGCGACATCACCGAGCGAAGGCAGGCGGAACTCGCTCAGGCGCAGCTGGCGGCCATTGTTGAGGCGTCGTCGGACGCCATTATCAGCACCACACTGGACGGCCTGATCGTCACCTGGAACAAGGGCGCCGAGACGGTCTACGGATACACGGCGCAGGAGGTGACAGGGCAGCCGATTTCTGGCGTCATGCCCGCAGACTATTCCGGCGAGATGGACGGCATTATTGAACGGGTCGGGCGAGGCGAGTGGGTTGACTCCTTCGA
The DNA here is from genome assembly GCA_964657535.1 of Armatimonadota bacterium. Lineage (GTDB taxonomy): Bacteria > Armatimonadota > Armatimonadia > Armatimonadales > Capsulimonadaceae > CAZZVX01. The sequence goes on from CAZZVX010000067.1 coordinate 3,097, forward strand.
CACCGTCCGGCTGCACAAGGACGGCAGACGCATCGACACCTCGGTTTCGGTGTCGCCTCTCGTGGACGCCCTGGGGCGGGTGAACGGGACATCGTCCATCTCGCGAGACATTTCCAAACAAAAACAGACCGAGACGCGGCTGCGGCAGAGTGAAGCGAACATGGCCGCCGCCCAACGCATCGCGCATTTCGGCAGTTGGGAGTTGGACCTGGGCAACATGGACGATCTCAGCGCCAACCCGCTGCTTTGTTCCGACGAAACATTCCGTATCTTCGGTTACGAGCCGGGCCAAGTGCCGGTGACCACGGAGTTTTTTTTCCGCGGCGTCCCGCCGGAGGATCAGCAGGCTATTCAGCAAACCGTGGCGGCGGCTGTTGCCCAGCGTCAAGGCTACTCCCTCGTCCATCGCGTTCGATGCCCCGACGGTGAAGAGCGGATCGTCCGCGAGACGGGGCAGTTCTTCGAAGGGGAAACGAGCGGACAGTCCCCGCGACTGGTCGGCACGGTCCATGATATCACGGAACAGCGGCGGACGGAGGAACACACCCGTTTCACGGCCTTGATTCTTTCCCAGGTCCGCAATGCCGTGATCGCGACCGATCTGGCAGGGTGCGTCACGTACTGGAACCAGTATGCGGAAACCCTCTACCAGTGGACAGCCGACGAGGCGATTGGAAAGAACATCGCCGACCTGACGATTGCCCCCGCGCACAGTTTACAGGAGGCGGAAGCAATTCGGGGCCAGATGCGAGACACGGGCAGCTGGGAAGGCGAGTTTACGGTGCAGCGCAAAGACGGCAGCACCTTTCCCGCCCATGTCGTGGACACTCTCTTCCGGGAGGCGTCCGGCGCCGTCGCGGGCGTGGTAGGTGTCAGCATAGACATTACCGAGCGCAAGAAGGCCCTGGAAGACCTGGGAGCGAGCAGGCAGAGGCTGCGACTGACGCTGGACGGCGGCCGGTTCGGCACGTTTCAGCTGGACCTCGTCACCGGCCGGTACCTGGAGATCTCCGACCTTTGCCGCGCCCAGTTCGGCATGGGTTCCGGCGACGTTTCCATCAGTGACTTCTTCCAGAGAGTGCATCCTGACGACCGCGCGGAAACACAGGCCGCTCTCACGAGGGCGGCGGCGGCACAGGAAGCGGATTTCGGCTCGGAATATCGCATCACTCTCCCGGCCGGGGATATCCGTTGGATCAGTGTCCACGGCTCGATTACTTACGATGAGACGGGTACGCCGACGTTGATGTTGGGAGCCACGCAGGACATCACCGAGCGCAAGCAGTCTGAGCGGGTGCTGACGGAAAGCCGGCAACGTTTGGCATTGGCGACCGAATCGGCCCAGATCGGGATCTGGGACTGGGACGTGGCGGCGAACACGATGTTCTGGGACAAGCAGATGTATGCCCTTTACGGCATCCGCGAGCAGGACTTTGACGGCGCTTACTCTGCCTGGCAGAAAGGCCTACACCCGGAAGACCGGGCCGAGGGTGAGGCCCGGATTGTCCTCGCTCTCGAAGGCAGCAAGGATTTCCACACCCAGTTTCGTGTCATATGGCCGACCGGCGAGGTGCGCTCTCTTGAGGCTCATGCCATCGTGACGCGGGCGAGCGACGGGACGGCCCGGCGCATGATCGGCGTGAACTGGGACATCACGGAGCGCAAACAGGCCGAGGAGGAGCGGGACAGGACGAACGCCTCTCTGCGTCGAAGCGAGCAGCGATTCCGCAGTGTCGTCGAAACGGTTGAGAGCCTGGTCATTCACGACCAGCAAGGCCGCTTGATCAGCGTCAACCAAAACGCCTGCGACAGCCTGGGTTACACCCGTGAAGAACTGCTTCGGCTGCGGGTGGCGGACTACGAAATGAGATATAATGCGGCAAACGTCGGGTTGCTGTGGAAACGAATGGCGTCCGGCGAAATAAGTACAATCGTTGTGGAGGGATTGCATCAGCGCAAAGACGGGTCATCCTTCCCCGTCGAGGTGCGCGCCGGACTCCTGGAAACGGAAGGGGATATTCTGATGGTCGCCGTGGCTCGTGATGTCACCGACCGCAACAAAGCCCAGGATGCTTTGAGGGAAGCCGAACAGGAGCAGCGCCAACTCGCCGCGCATCTGGAGGTCGAGCGGGCGCGACTGGCCGAAGCGCAGACAATCGCCAAGGTGGGGAGCTGGGAGCTGGACCTGCGCACCGACGTGCTGACCTGGTCGGACGAGACGCACCACATCTTCGGGAGCGACCCGGCGGTGTTTCAAAACTCCTATCAGGCTTTTCTGGAATGCATTCACCCCGACGACCGCGAGGATGTGAACACTGCGTACCGAAACTCGGTCGCCGCCCGGACGCCTTACGAGATAGACCATCGAATCCTGAAACAAGATGGCAGCATCACCTTCGTCCACGAGCGCTGCCGGACGTTCTATGATGACGAAGCCAGGCCTATTCGCTCCATCGGTACGGCGCAGGATATCACTGCGAACCATCTTATGATGGAGGCGCTGCGTACGAGCGAACAGAGGTTCCGCCGAATCGTCGAGACCACCCACGAGGGCGTTCTGCAGCTGGATGCGGAGGCGAGGATCATCTACGTCAATCGGCGCTACTGCGAGATGCTGGGCTATACCGTCGAAGAATTGATAGGACGCTCGCCCTTCGACTTCATGGATCAGGAGAGCCGGGTCCTCGCACAACGCAGTTTCGAGAAGCGACGCGACGGATTGACCGAACAATTTGATCGCCGTTTCCGCCACAAGGACGGTTCCGTCGTGTGGGGCATCGTTTCGGCCTCGCCTCTCCTCGACAACGACGGTCGGATGATCGGTTCGTTCAGCATGACCACCGACATCACGGAGCGCAAGCGCCTGGAGGCGCAGGTACATCGGTCGGAGAAACTGGCCGCGCTTGGGGAACTGGTGGCCGGCGTGGCCCATGAGATCAACAACCCGCTGGCGGCCATACTCGGAAACGCCGAACTTCTCGAGATGCACGCCGACCCGCAGGTGCGAGCGGACGCCCAGACGATCCAGCGTATGAGCCACCGCGTCACGCGCATCGTCCGCTCGCTGCTGACGTTCGCCCGACCGCAGGAGGGCAGCAAACGGGAGGAAGCCGTCAACGTGATCGTCGAACACGCCCTCGAGATGACCGCGTACAAGCTGCGAACTTCGGGCGTCACCCTGGCGCTGTGCCTGCGGGAGCCGTCGCCTGTGGCCTCGGCCAACGCGGGCGAGATTCAGCAGATCCTCCTGAACCTGATCGTCAATGCGGAACACGCCCTGCGCGGGAACGTGGGAGAAAAGCGCGTCGTCATCACGACGGGGACGGAGCGGGATGAGGACGGGGAGTGGGCGACAGTCTCGGTCGAGGACAACGGCCACGGCATCCCCGAAGAGATCCGGGCGAGGATATTCGACCCGTTCTTCACGACCAAGGATATCGGCGAAGGGACGGGGCTGGGCCTGGCGATCTGCCACGGCATCGCCGAGTCGCACGGCGGCAGACTGTCCATCGAGAGCGCCCCTGGTCTCGGCACCACCTTCACGCTCGCACTGCCGTCCGCGACGCCCGCCATGGCGAATCAAAACGAGCGCGGCTGATGGGGTACCGGACACGGGCGAGAGCGCAAAGAAAGGACTGGGAACTGATATGACACAGGAAACACTGACGGACACGTGGGACCCGGCTTCCGTGCTGGTCGTGGACGACGAGGCCGAGGTCGCGAACGTGCTGGCGCGCGGGCTGACAGGCACCGGGTACAAAGTCAGTGTCGCCCACAGCGGAGGGGAGGCACTGGAGCGCCTGGAGGCGGGCGCGTTTGACCTGCTGCTCACTGATATGCATATGCCGCGTATGCAGGGGGACGAGCTGCAGCGGATCGCCCGGCACCGAGACCCGGACTTGGCAGTCATCCTCATCACCGCCGCCCAGGACGCCCAGGACGCCGTGCGATGTATGCAGGAGGGCGCTTCCGACTACATCGTTAAGCCGGCCCCCCTGGCGGATGTGTCCGTGCGGGTCCAGAAGGCCCTTGAGCGCCGCCGCCTGGTGCTGGAAAACCGTGACTACCAGACTCACCTTGAGGAGCGCGTCGCCGAGCAGGCAGACCGAATCCGCCGCATGCTGATGCAGTCGCTGGAGACGCTCAGCTATGCCCTAGAGGCCAAGGACGAGAACACGCGCAACCATTCGGTGCGCGTCGCCGAACTCGTGGCGACACTCGCCGGACACCTCGCCCCGGAGGACAAAACCTACCACATGAGGCTGAAACTGGCGGCGCTGTTGCACGACATCGGTAAGATCGGCGTTCCAGAAGCGATTCTGAACAAGCCCGGCCAGCTGACGCCTGAGGAGTTCGGCCAGATTCAGAAGCATCCAGTCATTGGGGAAACCATCCTGCGCCCGATGCTGGGCAGCGAGGACGACATCATGTCGGTCGTGCGCAATCACCACGAGCGCTGGGACGGCGGGGGCTATCCCGACGGTCTCGCCGGCGAAGACACGCCGCTGGGCGCGCGCATCGCCGCCGTCGCGGACGCCTACGACGCGATGACGAGCGCGCGCCCCTACCGGCCGGGTATGCTCCCGGAGCAGGCCCTGAAGGTACTCCGGGAAGGAGCGGGGACACAATGGGACCCACGGGTCGTGGCGTCCGCGATGGAACTGGCGGCGGCGGGACAGTTCGGCCAGAGGCCGGTGAACAAGCCGCACGCCCCTCACAGTCCCATGCTGGAGGGAAAGGTCTCTTCTTGGGCGGAAACGACCGGCTCCAGCCTCGCGACTCGCACCCCCGTCATTTTCGTGCAGGATCACCTGGACGAGAAGACAGCGGAGCAGCTGCGCATCAAAGTCGAGGCCCTGCTGAACCGAGGCCGCAACAATCTCGTGCTGGATATGCAGGCCGTCCAGACACTCGACAGGACGGCAGTCCTGCTGCTTTATCGGATGCATCAGATGGTCGAAGCCACGGGCGGGCGAATCGTGATCCAGGACGCCACCGAACTGGCCGCGACCCTGCTTTGGGAGGCCGGTGTGGTGGAGGAGATGAACTTCAAGCCGCCGCTCCGGCACCCATCACCCAGCAGTCGGCTGTCAGCCGACTGCTAGAGACTCCGTTGCTATCTCTTTTCCAGTTTGGGCTGGAGGGTGGTCCACATCTGGGAGGCGAAGGCCATGAGGCGGGCGTGGGTGGCGGCCTGGTCCGTGGGGTCAGCGGCGAGGGGTTCCATGAAGCGGAGCATATAGACCGGCTCGTTTTTGCGGCCCATGACGGCGCTCCACAGCATCTCGCGGCGGATCTGGGCAATGGACGAGGCGCGGCGGCCGTCCACAACGTAGAGATAGAGGACGTCGAAGCCGGGCGCGCCGGGCAGGCCGACGACGTGACAGGCGTGCAGGTCCACGTCCGTTCCAGGCAGGTGTTCGGTGTGGTCTCCGGCCAGCACCAGGCCCGCGCCGGTCAGGCAGGAGCGCGGGTCGTGCAGGGACTCGCGGCTGGTGCCGCCGAGCAGGACGAAGTCAATCCCGTCGCCATCGTGCGCGTAGGTGCGCGAGATGATGTCGGAGTTGGGCAGCAGCGCCTTGACGTCGGCGGACATCTCGTAGTCGGTCGGGGCGGAGTAGCCGCCGACCAGGCGCGGGACGTCCTGCGTGGTCAGGCCGTGAAAGACGGGCGGCGGGGCGGGGCGCCAGACCATCGCGGTCAGCAGGGCGACGCCGACCAGCAGCATCAGAAAATAGCCCATCCGGCGAATGTTCGACATCCAAAAGCCTTTGCTAAGGAAAAGAGGGCGGTGAAGCCCAGGACCAATGTAATCACGCCGCTCCAGTCGTGGAAGACGTGGGCGGCGGCGGAGCCGACGCACTCGCCGACGACGCCGATGAGGGCGATGCGGACGCTGTTGATCAGCAGCGACAGCGGGACGCTCAGGAGAAAAAGCGCGAGGCGCTTGCCGCGCGTGCCGTCCACGAGGAAGGCGAAGGCGGCGCTGAAGGTCAGCAGCGAGACCAGAGTCTTGAAGCCCGAACACGGCACGTCCACCCAGAGGTTGAAGTTGTCCATCTGGATGACGTTGCCCTGCAGGACGGTGTGGAAACTCATCAGGTGCAGAAGCTTGTCGGCAAACGCCGTCGAGGCCATCTGCAGTTTCAGGGTCGCGTCGTTAAGCACGGGGCCGGGCAGCGGGACCATCAGCATCAGGAACAACAGGGGCGCCCAGAACGCCCGGACGAAGCGCGTGCCGAGCGTCATCCACAGGCCGCTCCAGACGGTCAGCAAGAACCCGGCGGACATCAGCGACAGGGCGTAGTTCTTGCTGCCGAAGACGAACAGGGCGAGCGCCGGGACCAGCACGAGGACGGCGGCGGGCGCGGGCGCTTTGGGGACCGATCTCAGGAGTTCGCGGCGCGACCAGAACATCAGCGCGAGGATGAACGGGATCAGGGGCGCGTGGGCGTAGTAGGATTCGGGCTTGCCGTACTCGCCGAGCCAGCTGACGAGCATCGGCCAGACGAGAATCGTCAGCAGGACGAGCGTCCCGGCGAAGGGCAGCAGAGTCGGCCAGTCCGGCCCTTCGCGCCGGGCGGGGCGCGGGAGCGGCGTGTCCAGATTGGCGGCGGGTTGTTCCAAGGTTGGCGGCATAACGTATCCTACAGCAAGAACTGTGCCAAAGCACTGCTTTATTATAACACAGAAAAGGGGCCGCGCCGTTCATAGCGCGGCCCCTTATTCACGACAACAGGAACGCTTACTGGGCGCTGGCGGTCTTGGTGTTGTAGTTCTGGATGTCCTCGAAGAACTTCGAGTACCGCTGGACGTTGAAGGTCGGCGTGTTGCTCTGGTAAAGCGAGGCCAGTTCGGTCTGCGGGGTCACGGCCTTCTGGAGCTTGACCTGGCGGGTGACGAGCTGCCGGATGTCGGCGAGGGCCGGGACCGTGGTGGCGCGGGCGCTCTTGACCTTGAAGGTGAAGAAGAACTTGCCCAGGACCGGGATCGTCTTGATCTCGCCGGGCTTCATGGCAAGCACGGTCTGCTGCACCTCCTGGCCGACGCCGGCGGGCAGGGTGGACATGTCCACGTTGAAGCCGTTGATGCCGGCGACCCGGAGGCCGGGCTGGGCGGCGATGGTCTCCGGCTTGGTGTCCGTCTGGAGCAGGTGGGTGGCGCGGTCGGCGTCCGACTGGCGCTGCGAGACGACCATCGTGGTCTGCACCTGGCTGGGGATGGCGAAGGCGGCCTTGTTGCGGTCGTAGAAGGACTGGATCTCGGCGTCGGTGGCGACGACGTTCTGGATGCGCAGGTTCTCCAGCGCGATGTCGGTCAGCAGGCCGTCGCGGAAGTCGGCGTTCTGGGCCTGGGCGGTGACCTGCGGGTTGCGGGCGGCGAGGTCGGCGATGCGCTGGTCCACGTCCTTCTGGGTCGGCATGACGCCGGCTTTGGTCGCGGCCTGACGCACCAGGTCGGTGAAGACCATCTTGCGCAGGACGGCGGCCCCGGAGGCCTTGTCCTGTGCGCTCTGGAAATCGTACTTGGTGACGGCCTGGTCGCCGACGGTGACGACGGGGCGGCTGAGGCGGGCGTTCATCTTCTGCAGGATGTTGCCGGTCAGGGAGATGACGGCGACGACGGCGAGGACGGGGACCAGCCATTTCTGGGGATTCAGGGACATCTTTTTCACGGGCAGTTTCATCAGGGTACCTCTTCGGACTGAACAAAAATTCGGCGCGGGCGCAAGGCTCTCACTGCAGGAATCGTGCCAAGTGTGTCCACGCGGCACAGTGTATTATAACACGGATTTTCGCGGTGTGGGGATGAACTTCCGGGGAGAGTCACCAGGAACGGTGCGCGGTGAGGGCGTCCGGGTCGAAGCGCCGCGACGCGCGGGCGGCGGCGGCGGCGCAGACGGCGCTGGCGACGCGGGCGGCCCAGCGGTCCTGGGCGGCGTTCTCCTCCACCCAGCGACGGGCGCTGCGTCCCAGGCGTTCGCACAAAACCGGGTCGTCGCGCAGGCGGCCGAGGGCCTGAAGCCGTCCTGCGGCGTCGCCGGGGAGGACGACCAGGCCCGTGATTCCGTCCTGAATGATGTCGGCCAGGCCCTCGGCGCGGGTCGCCACGACGGCCTTGCCCAGCGCCATCGCCTGCAGGACGCCCGCCACATCCTCTCCGAAGATCTGGGCCTCGCCGGCGGCTCCCGCCGGCGGGGGCCGGAAGAAGCGGTCGTCCACCGGGGGCGTCATCAGCGACAGGCGTTCGGCGGGCAGACCGAGGCGGTCTTCCGCGAAGTCGCGCGCCGCCTGGGAGTAGACGAGCAGCGTGTCGAAGGCCCGGCCCAGGCCCAGGAGCCGGAACAGCCAGGGCCGCGCTGCCGGCGTGACGTCCTGACCGACACAGACGTGGGCGGGCCGACCGGCGACAAGCTGGAACAGCAGGGCGAGCGTCGTCCCGGCCCGTCCGCCGTCGGTGATGATCGCCTCGTACTGACGGCGACGACGAAAAGCCAGGATGGCAAGCGCCGCGCCAGGCCCGCCGAGGCGTCGGGCGTACCGAACCAGCGGGGCCTGGTCGCGAACCGCCGCGTCATCACTGATCACGTCCACATCGAGGCCCAGGGAAGCCATCGCCGCCGTCAGCGCCTGCGCGTCCGGGATCGGGCGTCCGGCGTCGGGCGTCATGGTGTCAGCGTCGAGGGGAGCAGTGGACGTGAGCAGCAGAATCTTCATGGTCGTGCCGACGCACGGAGCATGAAGCGTGCCAATGTGCGTGGCGAAGCGTCCGGCGGTGTGTCCACGCCCGAAAACCCGTGTTATTGAGAGGAGTCAGAGCCGAGTCCGCGCCCCGGCGGCCACCGAACGCGCGGTACTGGTCGGAGGACAGCACGTTGCCGCTGCCGTCGAAGCGCTGGCAGACGTTGCCCGACAGGTCGAACGTGTAGAACGCGCTCCCCGAACTCGCGTGACGCGACAGCAGGCCGTCCGCGCTGAACGTGTTGACGGCGGACACGCTCAGCGCGCTGCCGGAGTAGGTCAGCTCGCACACCGGGTCGTCGCCGTCGTACAGGCAGAACGTCTTCGCCCCGCCTGACGGCAGTATCTCAAGACATAGCCCCTACTGTCATACACATTCAGAAATTCATAACCTCAATCACTGATGTCTTATCTTCATTTTTTGCGCACACCTGCCAACCAGTAGTCCATCTCCTCAGGACGTAAAGCCGCTACTTCATCAGTACCAGCGTACTGTTGCCATAGGCGGCGGTTATATTGAATAGCCGGGATTAGTATTGGGCGTACCTTATCAACGGTCAGGATTTTTTCATTCTCCTCGGCCTCATCTTGCGCGGGATCAAGATTGCTTATCACGTAACATTCCATAGTATAATTTGTCATTATCCACTCAATAATGTCGCAAAATGGCTTATCAACAGATTGTGGGTTGCAGTAGGCAAAGCGCAACGAGACATGAACAGCATCATGATCGGTAAGAAACAACTTGATTTGAAATAACTCCGTGGGCGTCTCATAACAAAGGTTCGTTCCGTAGGGTACAGCAGCCTTGTCATCAGATGTTATAGAAGTCGAATACTGCCGCATATCCTCAGCCATCTGGTTCAGTATCACTACCCCGGATTGGTATTGAGTTGAGTTTTGGGATGGAATCAACAAAACTGTGAAAGCTTCAACGCCCATATTAAAATCCTCCGATATCCCTACCCTTTTTGGCAGAAATACTTGTTGGGTAAGTATTTCTGCCAAGACCCGTTTATTTACGGAACGACTTTGACTAGCCTCCATAGCCGTGGCAGGAAGAGAGCGTCAGATTCAGGCACCTGTTTGATAACTCCTTCATGTGGCGTAACCCCTTCCATTTCCATGGCTACTACTCGATGATGGCCGTTGACAATTAGTCCAGAGGGTGTATGTTTGATAGGAGCCAACGCATAATTGGGGTCTTCCCAGAAGGGATTCCCATTCCGAATTCCTTCCCGATATTTATTGACCGTTGTTGCTTCTACCTTTTTCTGTGTAGCTTTGTATGGAGACGCATCCATGAGGCTTAAATCATCCCCTGGGTTAAGAGGTAGGAAACCATTGGGACCGATAGCCGCATCATTTTGCCCAGGGTCGATCTAGTTGACCAAATTATTCGACTGATCGATATAGTTTTCGACGTTGTGCCACGGGTCGGTTGTGTAGCCATGGTTAACCAGCCAGTCCCCCACGGACAGCAGAGTGTCAAGTCCTTTATCGTCCGGCAAGAGGTCATTGTCGTTCGGAACGAGTTCGCTGCCGTCGGGACAGTAGCCGCTGGGGTCGCTGTCGTTGACGGCGTTGTTGGCGCAGTAGGTGTAGAGGTTCAGCCCACCGGCGTAGCCAATCGGGTCGCGGGTGAGGAACCGCCCGGCGTTCGGGTCGTAGTAGCGATGGGTGCAGAGGACAAGGTGGCTGGCCCCATCCGTGTAATCCCCCCACTGCCCGCCGAACCCGAAGCAGTCCGTCGCGCTTGCCGTCGTGGTCGCCGTCGTCGTGGGCGTGCCGAACGCGCGGTACTGGTCGGAGGACAGCACGTTGCCACTGCCGTCGAAGCGCCGGCAGACGTTGCCGCTTCGAAGTGACCATTCAATTTTGAGGTATGCCTAATTTTTCTAAGAAATCTTCCCCCGCTTCTCGGATACCAGGGTCAGGGTTGCTCACGGCTCTCTTGGCGAGTCTCAGCGTCAAATCCCGATCCAGGAGCAGATACATTTCCAGGAAGCGACGGTATTCATCTGCCGTGCCAGACTGATTTTCAGGGTCGCTTTGCAGAAACGGCTCCGCCGTCTCTTCAATGTGCTTCAGCACCCAGTCTCGCGGAAGAGACAAAATCAAAGTACGGGCTTTTTCCAACATCCCATGCCACCAACTTACGAGAAAAACCAGCTCAGGCAGCAGTTGCATCAACTCATCAACCGATAAATGCGAGGCGATTTGCAATCCAATCTCTCTGTCTTTACTTTTCAAGACTCGTTTGAATAGAGAGACGCGATCTAAATCAGCCACCATAAATTGATAAAGCGCGCCATAGTAAGAATGGTTGGTCTGCGTCAGACGTTGCCATATTAGTGCATTTTCGTGAGACAATTCACTCATTTTTTGCGACCTGCATATTCCCATGGCAAGGTGCGTGTAGGCCGCCAACCTCTGCGCCAGCGGAATTATACAAGCAAATGATCTTCGTTTGGTCGTAAATTGTTTTCTTCAATTCTGACCTCAGACGCCCCAACGTAATATCGCTTTCCCTCTGAGACAAGAACCAAAATCTTGTTAGAGGCGAAGAAGTCTCTGTCACATCGTTCGGCAAGACGTTCCAGTTCTTCTTGGGTAAGGAGATCAAACTCAATAGCCATAAATGATGTCCTTAATTCTTGATAGAAGACACCGGAGAACATGATATCGATGTTTTTGCCCGTATTGGTTCCCGATCCTCTTATCAAAAGCGAATGATGACTGACGATGTACAGCCATAATCGGAAATTGGCGGGACTTGAGAAAACAAAATATATGGAATGGAGCATCTATTGGTTTCCTAATCGGATTCCCGTCAGATGAGACCATGGGAGCCGCCTCTGATATAAGCCCATGTGCTGGAGCAGAAGATGGTATCGCCTGATTCATCAAGAGAGATTGTGTTTGGAAGAACAAATCGTTCTTTTATGACATTGAAGTTGATGGGCTTATCGAGAGCCGCATACGATCCTCCTTGATCGATGCGCCAACGCGGTTCCGATATTACCCTATTTCCATTTTGAACAAGCGCCTCCAAAATCGGTCCCAAATTCGCGTAAATCGCCTCGCCATCAAGGGGAAATGCAGGTATTGATGTTTTCGTGCTTTTTACCGCTGCGTCAGCGTCATCTGCATTCCGTAGCGGGGGCGCAGGGTGATGATCGGCTGTCCGGCGACGCGGTGGCCGGGGACGAGGCGCATCCGCCAGCGGCGGCCCAGCGCGGCGAGCAGCAAGGTGCCTTCCATCCACGCGAACTGCTCGCCGATGCAGGTCCGGGGGCCGCCGCCGAACGGGAAGTACGAGAACTTCGGGCGCTCCGCCTCGCGCTCCGGAGTCCAGCGGGCGGGGTCGAAGCGGAAAGGGTCGGGGTGCCAGCGCGGGTCCACGTGCGTGACGGACTGGCAGAGCAGCACGATGGACTTCGGCGGCAGACGGTACTCGCCGACGGCGACCTCGGCCACGGCGCGACGCCCGATGATCCAGGCGGGCGGGTACAGGCGCATGGACTCGGCCAAAATTTGGCGCGTGTAGGGCAGGCGCGGCAGGTCGTCCACCGTCGGCGGCTGTCCGGGCGACAGCACGGCGTCGAGTTCGGCGTGGAAACGGGCTTCGATCTCCGGGTGCTGCGACAGCAGATACCAGGTCCAGGCCAGCGCGTTGGCGGTCGTCTCGTGGCCCGCCAGGAACAGCGTCATCGCCTCGTCCCGCACCTGCGTGTCTCCCATCAGGCCGTCTTCGTCGGTCTGCGAGGCCAGCAGCATGGAGAGCAGGTCGCCCTGATCCGCGCCCGACGCCCGGTGCTCGTCAATCAAGCGATAGATGATCCCGTCGAGGCGGGAGCGCGCCCGGTGGAAGCGGCGGACGGCGGGCAGCGGCAGACGCGCCAGCAGGTCGGCGTAGGGCAGCATGAGCAGGTGGAACAGGCCGACGACTTCCGTCACCGCGCCGCCGATCTGCGTCGCCTCGGCCTCCAC